>CACZUK010000001.1 GCA_902784305.1 Oscillospiraceae bacterium
CACCCTCGGTCTCATCGACCTCGATGATCTCCACCTCGACGTCCTCTTCCTTCTTCGCGCTCATCTCCTCGATGGTGGCGTTGTTGGCGGCGATGGCGGCCTGAGCCTCGATGATGGTCTCGCAGGCGGCGGCGAACTCATCCTCGGGATGCTCGCCGTACTTGGCGAAATAGATCTTGCCCAGCTCGGCGTAGGCCTTGCGGATGGTGTCCTCCTCGCCCAGGTTGGCGGCCTTCAGCTTGGCGATGCCAGCCAGCTGACGGGACATAGCGGCACCCTGCTGGGCCAGATCAGCGGCCTGCTGCGCCCAATCGTTTGCGCGCTTCTTCAGTTCCTCAAAGTTAAATGCCATGGATAATTCCTCCTTAATGGGCTCAGTCGGGCAGAAGCTGCTCGCCCTGCCCCATGTCTGTCCTATATTGTAGCCGATTTTCACCAAAAGAGCAAGAGTTTCCTTCGAATATTCAGTGAATTTTTTACAAGCCTTCCAAAACATGGGGGAAACGGTGGAATTATCCCATTTTTGATACTTTGGGGGACAGAAAAAACGGCCCGCTTCGCTCCGGGAGGAGGAAACGGGCCGGATTTGGCTGAATCGGCCGGGGAATCAGAACAGGCCGACGATGGTGCCGTTCTCGTCGATGTCGATGCGCTCCGCCGCGGGCACCTTCGGCAGACCGGGCATGGTCATAATCTCGCCGGTCTGGGCGACGATGAAGCCCGCGCCCGCGCTGACCTTCACCTTGGTGACGCTCACGGTGAAGTCCTGGGGACGGCCCAGCTTGGCGGGGTCGTCGGAGAGGGAGTACTGGGTCTTGGCCATGCACACGGCCAGATTGCCGTAGCCCAGCCGCTCCAGCGCGGCGATGGACTGCTCCGCCTGTTTGGAGTAGACCACGCCGGAGCCGCCGTAGATGCGCTTGACGATGGTCTCAATCTTCTCCTTGATGCCGGCGTTGAGCTCATAGCAGTGGCGGAAGTCGTGGGGGTACTCGCACAGGCGCAGCACCTCCTCGGCCAGCTCCTCGCCGCCGGAGCCGCCCTTGGCCCAGACCTCGGTCAGGGCGACGTTGGCGCCCATGGCGCGGCACTTCTGACGGATGAGCTCCAGCTCCGCGTCGGTGTCCTGCACAAAGCGGTTGATGGCCACCACGCAGGGCAGGCCGAAGACCTTGGAGATGTTCTCAATGTGCTTGAGCAGGTTGGGCAGACCCCGCTCCAGCGCCTCCAGGTTCTCCTGAGCCAGCTCCGTCTTGGGGACGCCGCCGTTGTACTTCAGCGCCTTGACGGTGGCGACGATGACCACCGCGTCCGGGTTCAGATTGGCCGCCCGGCACTTGATGTCCAGGAACTTCTCCGCGCCCAGGTCCGCGCCGAAGCCCGCCTCTGTGACCACATAGTCCGCCAGCTTCAGGGCGGTGGTGGTGGCGCACACGGAGTTGCAGCCGTGGGCGATGTTGGCGAAGGGGCCGCCGTGGACGATGGCGGGGTTGTGCTCCAGGGTCTGCACCAGGTTGGGCTTGATGGCATCCTTGAGCAGCACCGTCATGGCGCCCTCGGCCTTCAGGTCGTGGGCGGTCACCGGCTCCCCGCTGCGGTTGTAGCCCACAATGATGCGGGCCAGGCGCTTTTTCAGGTCCATCAGGTCCGTGGCCAGACACAGCACCGCCATAATCTCCGAGGCCACGGTGATGTCGAAGCCGTCCTCTCTGGGCACGCCCTGCATCCGGCCGCCCAGGCCGTCAATCACATTGCGCAGCTGCCGGTCGTTCATGTCCACGCAGCGCTTCCAGGTGATGTTCTTCACGTCGATGTCCAGCGCGTTGCCCTGCTGAATGTGGTTGTCCAGCATGGCCGAGAGCAGGTTGTTGGCCGCGCCGATGGCGTGAAAGTCGCCGGTGAAGTGGAGGTTGATGTCCTCCATGGGCACCACCTGGGCCATGCCGCCGCCGGCCGCGCCGCCCTTGATGCCGAACACCGGGCCCAGAGAGGGCTCCCGGAGACAGAGCATGGTGTTCTTGCCCAGCCGGGAGAGCGCGTCGGACAGACCCACGGACACCGTGGTCTTGCCCTCGCCCGCGGGGGTGGGATTGATGGCCGTCACCAGAATCAGCTTGCCCTTTCTGGGCTGATTCTTCAGAGAGCTGATGTCCAGCTTGGCCTTGTAGCGGCCGTAGTACTCCAGCAGGGATTCGTCGATGTGCGCGCGCCGCGCCACCTCGGAGATGGGAAGCATCTGTGTGCTCTGAGCGATTTCAATGTCTGTTTTCATCTTCTGTCCTTTCCATGTCACAAAAAAAGCCGCACTGTCCGAACCAAAAACTGGCCCAGACGGTCGGCGCTGCTCTTCCCCATACTCCCTGTGGTGAACTCCACTTCCGTCAGTCATATGGTGAGGTGACTATACCACATTCCCGGCGCTTTGTCAACGAGGCAGAATGTTGAAAAAACAGGGGGCAGCCGCCGGGCGAAATTGGAGGAATGAATACCAATTCATCTGGTATACAAAACCAGATGCGGCGCAGATTCCCGCCCGGACCACAAAAAAAACGCTCCGATTCAACACTTTCTCCTTGATTTTCCAGCCCGCGTGCGATAAACTAAAGACAAGTATGTACCGCTCTGCCTGGAGCATGGTATCCCTGGGGGCCGTGGCAAGGAAAACGGCTGCCCACCCGCCGCATTCTGGTGCGCGCCCGGCCGGAAAACGGGCGATGAGATTCTGAACGGGGAGCTACAGATATGAAAAACAAAGCCTATCCACTTTACAACGTCCTGCCCCAGATCACCGACCTGAGGCAAATGCTGGAAATCAAGGCCGAGGAGAAGCCGGATGACATCGCCTTCCGGTACATGCGCGGCCGCAAGACCCTGGTGGAGCGCAGCTATGCCACCTTCTACCGGGACGTGCAGCATTTGGGCACCTACCTGCTCAAGCGGGGCATCCGCAACCGCAAAATTGCCATCATCGGCGAGAACTCCTACCGCTGGCTCATCGCCTTCTTCGCGGTGGTCACCACCGGCAATGTGGCGGTGCTCATCGCCAAGGACGCCTCTGTCAACGAGGTGGCCACCCTCCTCTTCCAGAGCGACGCGGAGCTGATTCTCACCAGCCGGGCCTGCGCGCCCATCGCGGAGTTCTGCAAGGAGCGCTTCCGCAAGAAGAAGACCTTCGTCTCCATGGACGAGATGGAGGAGTGGCTGGACAAGGGCGCCCGGTTCCAGGCCCGGGGCAAGCGCCTGTATGAGAAGGTGAAGATGGACCCGGACGCGCTGGCTACCATCTTCTTCACCTCCGGCTCCACCGGCTTCAGCAAGGGCGTCATGCTCTCCCAGCGGAACATGGCCTCCAACATCTCCAACACCACCAAGCTCTATCAACCTACGGGCGGTGCTATGGCGGTGCTGCCCTTCAACCACGCCTTCGGCCTGGTGACCAGCGTGTTCATGACCTTCCACTACGGTCATCCCGTGTTCATCTGCGGAAATCTGGCCAATTTCATGCGGGAAATCCCCATTGCCAAGCCCCAGACCCTATTCCTGGTGCCCCTGTTTGTGGAGACCTTCTACAAGACCATCTGGCGCACCGCCGAGAAGCAGGGTCAGGACAAGAAGCTGCGCCGGGGCATCGCCGCCAGCGACGCGCTGCTGCGCCTGGGCGTGGACCGTCGGCACGAGTTCTTCGGCTCCATCCTCTCCAAGTTCGGCGGCAATCTGGAGTATATCATCTGCGGCGGCGCGCCCCTGGACCCCCACTACGTCAAGGAGTTCCGCAGCCTGGGCGTGACCATCCTCAACGGCTACGGCATCACCGAGTGCTCCCCCGTGCTGGCCGTCAACCGTCCCGGCCACTGGTGCGACGGCAGCGTGGGTCAGATTGTGCCCAACGTGGAGATTCGCATCGACGAGCCCAACGAGAAGGGCCACGGCGAGATCATCGTCCGGGGCGAGAATGTGATGATGGGCTACTACAACGACCCCGACTCCACCAACGAGGTCATCCGCAACGGCTGGTTCCACACCGGCGACATGGGCTACATCGACAAGCACGGCTTCCTGTTCGTCAACGGCCGGAAGAAGAACCTCATCATCCTCTCCAACGGCGAGAACGTGTCCCCGGAGGAGATTGAGCAGTATGTGGAGCGCATCCCCGAGGTCTCCGAGGTCGTGGTCTACGAGGACGACCACAGCATCGTGGCGGAGGTCTTCCCGGAGGAGTCCGAGCTGTCCAAAGAGGAGATGGAAAAGGTCCTCCAGAAGCGCATCGACAAGATGAACAAGGGCCTGCCCAACCACAAGCATGTGACCCGGCTCAAGGTCCGCGACACGGAGTTCGAAAAGACCTCCACGAAGAAGATTAAGCGCTACAAAACCGGCAAGTAAGCACAAAAAACCGGCTCCGCCTGAACAACGGAGCCGGTTTCCTGTGTCATTGTGTGAATGGGGACCGCGAGCGTTTTCTCACAGTGTGGCGGCCATCACGGCCTTGATGGTGTGCATCCGGTTCTCCGCCTCGTCGAAGACGATGGACTGGGGACCCTCGAAGACCTCGTCGGTGACCTCCATGGCGTCCCGGCCGAAGCGCTCCCCCATCTCCTTGCCGATGGTGGTCTTGTGGTCGTGGAAGGCGGGCAGACAGTGCATGAAGCGGCACTGAGGCCCGGCGTTGTCCATCAGAGCCTGGTTCACCTGGTAGGGGGCCAGGGCGGCGATGCGCTCCTCCCAGACCTCCACGGGCTCGCCCATGGAGACCCACACGTCGGTGTAGAGGACATCGGCACCCTTTGTGGCGGCCACGGGGTCCTCGCACAGCTCGATGACCGCTCCGGTCTCGGCGGCGATGGCGCGGCAGCGCTCCACCAGCTCCGGCGCCGGGAAGTATTCCTTGGGCGCACAGGCGGTGAAGTGCATCCCCAGCTTCGCGCAGCCCACCATCAGGGAATTGCCCATGTTGTAGCGCGCGTCGCCCATGTACACCAGGCGGATGCCCTTCAGATGCCCGAAATGCTCCTGAATGGTGAGGCAGTCCGCCAGAATCTGGGTGGGATGGAACTCGTTGGTCAGGCCGTTCCACACGGGCACGTCCGCGCAGCGGGCCAGCTCCGCCACGATTTCCTGCCCGAAGCCGCGGTACTCGATGCCGTCAAACATCCGGCTGAGCACCCGGGCGGTGTCCGCGATGGACTCCTTCTTCCCGATTTGGGAGCCGGTGGGGTCCAGATAGGTCACGCCCATGCCCAGGTCCCGGCCGGCCACCTCGAAGGCGCAGCGGGTGCGGGTGGAGGTCTTCTCAAAAATCAGGGCGATGTTCTTTCCACGGTGGATTTCGTGGGCAATTCCGCCTTTTTTCTGCTCCTTGAGCTGGGCAGCCAGCGCGAGCAGGTATTCGATTTCCTCACTGGTGAAGTCCAGCAGCGTGAGGAAGTCTCTTCCCTTCAAATCCATTTGGGTTTCCTCCTCTTTGGTTAGAGTCGCCCCATTATACCCCATTTTTTCCCAATCCGCAACAGAAAAATGAAGGAAGTGCCAAAAATGCTCAATACTACCCTTTGCTACATTGAAAAGGACGGCTGCTATCTGATGCTCCACCGGGTCAAAAAGGTGAACGATGTCAACCACGACAAGTGGGTGGGCGTCGGCGGCAAGTTCGAGGACGGCGAGAGCCCGGAGGAGTGCGTGTGCCGGGAGGCGCTGGAGGAGACGGGCCTGACCCTGCACCGCCCGGCGTACCGGGGGCTGGTCACCTTCGTCTCTGACCGGTGGGAGACGGAGTACATGCACCTTTTCCACGCCAGCGACTTCTCCGGCGCGCTCCTCCAGTGCGACGAGGGCAATCTGGAGTGGGTGCCGAAGAGCGCCATGGGGCAGCTGAACCTCTGGGAGGGGGACCACATCTTTCTGCGCCTGCTGGAGCAGCCTGTCCCCTTCTTCTCCCTGAAGCTGGTCTACCGGGGCGACGAGCTGACCCATGCCGCCCTGAACGGAGAGACCCTTTCCCGGCCGTATTGCCCGAAAAATGAAAGAAAACCCTGAGTTTGCCTTGACGGTCCCTCTCTTGGGTGATATAGTACTGAATTACAGAGGCGCGGAGCTCATGAGTCCCCCTCCTCAGCACCGGGCAGGACCGGGAGAAGGGGAAAAGGGTGCTTCGCCGAAGGGCTGGGAGGGCCTGCGCTCCCCGCTCTGGGCCGACTCAGAAGATGGGTCGGACTGCCGCCTGAGGCGGAGCGCTGTGCTTTCACGGAGCGACGAAAGACACGGGCGTTTTGTCCGTGTCTTTTTCCTCAGGCCTCTGTGCACCCCGCGGCGTCGCCGCGCAGGGAGACCCCGGCGCTGGATGGCTCTTTTGCCGTCTATGCTTTGCGAAACACTGGGAAAATCGGAGAGATATTCCTGTATTTGGCACTTTTCCTGCGTTTTCGCACTGAGATTCGGCAAAACCGTCTATCCCGTCGTTCCCGTCTCCTGACGCGGTGAAGCCCTGCCACACCGAGAGAGAAGGAGATTGTATGAAACAAAAAACCAACCTTCCGTTTCTGATCGTGGTCATCGCCCTGGTGGGCGTTCTGGTGGGCCTGAGCTTCCGCGCCCCCGGAACCATTGATGCAGAGACCTACCAGCCCGCGGTCTACTCCACCCTGGGCTCCCTGCTGCCCCCCGTCATCGCCATCGCCCTGGCCCTGATCACCAAGGAGGTCTACTCCTCCCTGTTCGTGGGCATCGTCACCGGCGCGCTGCTCTACGCCAACGGCAACCTGGAGCTGATGCTCAACACCATGCTCTTCAAAGAGGAAGCCGGCATGGTCAGCAAGCTGGCGGACAGCTGGAATGTGGGCATCCTGGTGTTCCTGGTCATTCTGGGCATTATGGTGGCTCTGATGAACCAGGTGGGCGGCTCCGCGGCCTTCGGCGTCTGGGCCTCCAAGCACATCAAGACCCGTGTGGGCGCGCAGCTGGCCACTGTGGCTTTGGGCGTGATGATTTTTGTGGACGACTACTTCAACTGCCTGACCGTGGGCTCCGTGATGCGTCCCGTCACCGACCGCCACAACGTGAGCCGCGCGAAGCTGGCCTACCTCATCGATGCCACCGCCGCTCCGGTGTGCATCATCGCGCCGGTGTCCAGCTGGGCCGCCGCTGTCACCTCCTCCGTGCCGGAGGGTTCGGGAATCAACGGCTTCTCCATGTTCCTGAACACCATTCCCTTCAACTTCTACGCCCTGACCACCCTGCTGATGATGCTCATTCTCTCCGTCATGCAGTTTGATTTCGGCCCCATGAAGCTCCACGAGCGCAACGCACTCAACGGCGACCTCTTCACCACCCCAGAGCGCCCCTTCGGCGATGTCAGCGACGAGCGCACCACTCCCTACGGCGCGGTGATTGACCTGGTCTTCCCGGTCATTGCCCTGATTGCCTGCTGCGTGATGGGCATGGTCTACACCGGCGGCTTCTTCTCCGGCGAGAGCTTTGTCACCGCCTTCGCCAACGCCGACGCCTCCGTGGGCCTGGTGCTGGGCAGCGTGGTCACGCTCCTCATCACCTTCGTGTTCTACATGACCCGCGGCGTGATGACCTTCAAGGAGTTCACCGACTGCATCCCCGAGGGCTTCAAGGCCATGGTGGCCCCCATCCTGATTCTGACCATGGCCTGGACCCTGTCCGGCATGACCGGTCTGCTGGGCGCCAAGTACTTTGTCCACGACCTGGTGGCGGCCTCCGCCGGCAGCGTGCAGATGTTCCTGCCCGCCATCATCTTCCTGGTGGCTGTGTTCCTGGCCTTCTCCACCGGCACCAGCTGGGGCACCTTCGCCATTCTCATCCCCATCGTCTGCCATGTGTTTGAGGACCCCAGCTACTATCAGATGTTGGTCATCTCCATCTCCGCCTGCCTGGCCGGCGCCGTGTGCGGGGACCACTGCTCCCCCATCTCCGACACCACCATCATGGCCTCCGCGGGCGCTCACTCGGACCATGTGAACCATGTCTCCACCCAGCTGCCCTACGCCCTCACCGCGGCCGCGGTGTCCTTCGTGGGCTACCTGCTGGCGGGCTTCCTGGGCTTCACCTTCCAGTCCAACCTGGCCCTGGTGGCCACGCCCATCACCCTGGCGCTGATGTTCGTCACGCTCATGGTGCTGCGCAACACCTTTGCCAAGGAAGAGCCTGCCCCTGTGGCGGCTGAGGACGCCGAAGACGCCGAAGAATAAGAACCCCTTCCCCATGGGCAGCCAGCGATGGCTGCCCATCCTTTTTTTCAAATTTTTTGAAATTCCCTCTTTACAAATGGAAAAAACCTGCTATAATATAAGAGCTGTTGCAGGAAACTGTTTCCGCAAATAAGGGCCCATAGCTCAGCTGGCTAGAGCGTTCGGTTCGCATCCGAGAGGTCGAGGGTTCGAATCCCTTTGGGTCCACTTTCCTCATCCGTGCTTAACTGCGCGGATGAGTTTTTTATTTGGAGAGGAGCGTGCAGACTGTGGCTTTTGATTTCAAAAAGGAGTACCGGAGCGCTTTCACCATGAAATCTATCTGAGCGATGCGCGAAAGACAGCACCGGAAAAGCGGAAAACGGTCATTCGCCACCCCATTCGGAGGCGCTGAAAAGAGGCAGGATTCCTCGTTTGGAGGATTCCTGCCTCTTTTGGCTTTGTTGTTTAGACACCCCTGACGCAATTCTGCTTCGGCGCCGGACAGGCCTTTTCCGCAAACTCTCCGCTTGCGAAAACTTGAAATCTACGAAGGTTTTCCCCCGTTCGGGGGACTTCGCCTGCGTTTGGCGTGCCAAGCTTCTCGGTGATTCCTTTACTCCCGCCGCAGCGCCTCGATGGGATTCATCCGCGCCGCCTTGTACGCCGGCAGCAGGCCGAACACCACGCCGATGAGCATGGAGAACACCACCGCCAGCACGCTGGCCGGGATGCTCACCGCCATGGGCGTCTCCGTCAGCCGGCTGATGACCTTTGCCATGACGATGCCCGCAATCACGCCCAGGATTCCGCCCAGGCTGGTGAGCACCGCCGCCTCCGTGAGGAATTGGAACAGAATCCGGCTCTCCTGGGCGCCGATGGCCTTTTTCAGGCCGATTTCCCGGGTCCGCTCGGTGACGGAAACCAGCATGATGTTCATCACGCCGATGCCGCCCACCAGCAGCGAGATGCTGGCAATCCAGACCAGCTGCATGTTGGTGGCGTTGGAGAGCTCCTGGAGCTTGCGCGCCTGCTGGGAGATGTCGTTGCTCTGGTATTTGTAATCCGACTTCTCCCCCAGACCCAGCGCCTTGTTCACCAGCTTGGTGGCGCGCTGTCCCGCGCGGGTCATGGCGTCCGTGCTCCTGGCCTTCAGGCACAGGCTCATGGGCTCCTCGTAGCGGTAGAGGTTGGGCCACTGGTTCACCGGGACGAACACCGTGCCGCCGGACTCCCCCATGTAGAGGTTGTAGTCCTCCAGCGTGTTGATGACCGGCTCACTGGTCCGCTTCTGCTCCGCCAGGCCCACCACGGTGTAGGCGGTCCGACCAATTTCCAGCACCTTTCCGATGGGATTCTCCTTCAGAAACAGGGATTGAGCGGCGTCTGTGTCCACAATGGCCACCTGACGGTACTGCTTGAAATCCGCCGGGAGAAAGCCGCGGCCCACCACCACAGAGTAATTGTTCACGTTCAGATAGTGGATGTCCACGCCGCGCAGGGTGCCGCTGAAGGCGGTGTTCTGATAGAACAGCTCTGAGACATAGGTCCGCTCCCGGAACAGAGACGCGTCCTCCACCTCGTCCAGGTTGGCCACCTGGGAGCGGACGGCGTCTGTCATCACCGGAACGCCGCTGGGAAGCGCGCTCCAGGCCAGCTCCATGGGAGAATCGTTTTCGTACAGGGTGACGGTGACGGCGTTGGTACCGGAGCCGACCAGGTTCTGCTTGATCTGCTCGTTGGTGCCCTTGATGGTGGAGACGATGGAGATAATCGACGCGATGCCGATGATAATGCCCAGCATGGTGAGTAAGGAGCGCATTTTATGGCTCCAAATCCCCTGAAGGGCGAGCTTTACATTCTCAAACACTGACGCACCGCCTCCTCACATGCCATAGAGCTCTTCTGTGCCGGAGTGCTGGGTAGAGGCTCCCTCCCGCACGCTCTTGCCGTAGGGGAAGGCCAGGTACAGATCCGGCTTCAGACCGCCCAGAATCTCCGTGTACATGCCCCACATGCTCTTCCCGGTGCGTACGTACTGCTTGACCAGTTTGCCGTCGCGCTCGTAGAGGATGTAGCTCTTGTTCCCCTCTCTGCGGATGAAGCTGGTGAGCAGATAGGTGCTGTTGGTCGCGCCGCCGCTGCCGGCGGAGTAGCTCATCTCCACATAGCTATTCTGCTCCAGGTTGGCGCTGCCGTCCACGGACACGGTGAAGCCGTAATAGGAGACGTTGGTGTTCCCATCCGACCAGCCGCCGGAGGAGCTGGGGTAGTCCGAAATGGACTTGACGGTGCCCTCATAATTGCCGCCGCTGGACCAGTCGCTGATGCTGACCTTCTGCCCCGGCTGCACGGAGTCCAGAGCCAGCTCGCTGATGCTCCCCCGAACCAGATACCCGCCGCCGCCGGACACCTTCAGCACCGGCGTGCCGCTGTCCAGGTCTTTGGGGTCGTTGAGCTCCAGCACAACGCCGTCCAGAGCACTGTACACCGCGGAGTTGTCCATCTCCTTCTCCAGCTTCTCCAGCTCCACCTCCAGCTGACGCATCTCCAGCTTGGCGTCCCGAATCGCGTTCTCCTGCTCCAGGCGCATGGCGGCGATTTCAGCCGCTGTGTACTTGATGCCCGGGTCCTTGACCACCTGAGACTTCGGCTTTTTCTGCTTTTCCGGGTTTTCCTGGTCGCTCATGGGCGGGAAGGGCTGCCCCACCACGCGCTGGACGCCGCCCACATCCATGGACAGGAGCACATAGCGGTATCCGTTCACCGTGCGCTGACAGTGGTAGACCCAGGCCGCGGAGTAGCCCTCCTCCTCCTCGGAGGAATCGCCGCTGCCGCTGCCATCGCTCTCCCCTTCTGAACTGTCCGACGCGTAGGAGAGGGGGCGCCGGGTGAGCAGATACAGCTGCTCCAGGGAGCCGATTTGCTCCCCGCCGCTGAGCGGCACCGCAACCTCGCCGAGGTCCTGAGCGGCATCGAAGCGCTGAGGTTCGGCCCTTGCGCTGCGAAGCTGCTTGGCGTTGCCGCTCTCACTGGAGCCGTCCTCGGGCTTTTGGTCGTCGCTTTTGTCCGGCTCCGGCTTGGGCTCAGGTGTGGGTTCCGGCTCGGGTGTAGGCTCCGGTTCCGGCGTGGGCTCAGGCTCCGGTTCCGGCGTGGGCTCCGGACCGGGGAGTGAAACGTCCTTGCCCTCCAGGTAGAAGCGCACATAGCAGTCCACCTTGCCCTGCATGGCGGCGGACATCAAATCGTCCCCGAACAGGAAGGTGTCCTTCCAGAGGTAGCTGAAGGGGGTCTCCGACGCGCCGTCTCCGGTCACAAGCTCCAGCCCCTCGTAGACCGGAACGGGCTCCTTGCCGCCACCCCCGCCCCCTCCGATGCGGTAGCTGTGAGAGGAGCCGGGAATGGGCTTGCCCGGACGATAGGTCTTGATTCGGTTGAGCTCCTTCTGGGCGCTGCGCACCTCGATTTGCTTCTGCTGGACCTCAATCTGCTTGCGTTTCAGGTCGATTTCCGTGAGCGTGCTGTCATAAGTGAACAGAATGTCCCCTTTTTTGACCTTCTGGCCCTCTTTGACCTCCAGTGATTTCACAGTCTGGGTGTCGGAGAGGTATTCGGACTGAAACTGGTCTGTAGAGACCACGCCCTCCGTCCGGGTGTCCTCGGGAGAGTAGCCGCTGGTCAGCTCGTTGACGTCGTAGACCTTCACCACAGAGCTGTGACTGTTCTGATAAACGCGAAAGGCCCCAAAGCAGCACGCGGCTGCCACGGACAGGGCCACGCCGCCTGCCAGGGCACGTTTTGCCAGGGTATTCATGATTGGATGCCCTCCTCTCCCGCCTCGGTGAGTACGCCGTCGCGGATGAACAGGATTTTGTCCGCCTCCCGGGCCACCTCCATGGAGTGGGTGATCATGATGATGGTGATGCCCTCCCCGTTGAGCTGGCGGAAGAGCCGCATCACCTGCTCGCCGGATTTGCTGTCCAGGGCGCCGGTGGGCTCATCGGCCAGCAGCAGCTTGGGCGCGCCGACGATGGCCCGGGCGATGGCCACCCGCTGACACTGGCCGCCGGAGAGCTGGTTGGGCAGGAACTCCATCCGGTCCTCCAGTCCCACCTTGCGCAGCATTTCCGCGGCCCGCTCCCGGCGCTCCCGCTTTCCGGTCCCCCGGTAGAGCAGCGGCAGCGCCACATTCTCCAGCGCTGTGAGGCCGGGCAGCAGGTCCGCCTGCTGGAACACAAAGCCCAGCACGCGGTTGCGGATGATGGCCATTTTTCGGGAGCTTTGCCGGGACAGGTCCTCCCCGTTGAGGATGCACTGGCCCGAGGTGGGAACGTCCAGGCAGCCGATGAGGTTCATCAGAGTGGTCTTGCCGGACCCGGAAGGGCCCATAATCGCGATGTACTCCCCGGATTCCACCTGAAAATTGACATTTTTCAGCACCGGAACGCTGAGCTTGCCCCGGTAGTAGTCCTTGCAGACATCAATGCAGTTCAGAAGCACGGCTCAGCCCTCCCCCGCCTCTATCATCATGTCATCGGCAAAGTCTGCCGCGTTTTCCTCCTGAAATACCCCAAAGGAACCCTCGCCGGCCTCCTCGAAGTACATGGAGCTGTCGGCGAAGTCCACAGACCCCTCTCCTTCATACTCCTCGCCGCTCAGGGAGCTGTCCGCATCGTCACCGAAGCTCTCTGTGTCGTACTTGACCACGCTGCTGCCCTCGCTCAGGTTGGGGCCGGGCTGGGCCACATAGTCCTCCACAGTGAGCCCTTCGACAATTTGGTAGCTGTCCGATTCCGGGTCGTACTCGCCCAGCGTCACCGCCCTGCGCTCCAGGGTGTCCTTGCTGCTGGCAGCCCAGACATAGGCCGCGTCGCCCTCCTGCTCCACAAAGGAGGCGTTCAGGCTCACGCCCTCGCCCTGCTGCGGGAAGCGTCCGGCCATGATGTACACATGCTGACCCATCATCATGCCGTCGGAGCTGTCCAGCTGCACATAAAAGGTGTACCGGGAGGAGGATTCATCGTTGGAGTCCCCGTCGCCGCCCATGGAATCGCCGTCCGAGCCGCTGGACTCGGTGCTGCCGGTGTCGATGGAGCTGACAACGCCCGTCCATTGCCGGGTGTAATCCGTGCGGGAGTAGACGGTAACGGGCAGCTCCTGGTACAATCCGGCGATGTTGGTCTCGTTGGCGCTGCCCTTGACGCGGTAGGTTCCGGTCTCCATGATGGTGATGAAGGCCTCGTCCCCCTCGGAGTCTCCGTCCCCGTCCGTTCCGTTCTGGCTGATGGACTGGACCACGCCGTCCACCTTGGACTTCACCTTGGTCTGCTTGGCGGATTTCTCCAGCTTGGCCAGCTCCTTTTCCTTCTTTTTCAGGTTGTACTCCGCCTCGGCCTTGTCCAGCATGGCCTCCTGAATCTGGAGGGAGTAGGACAGCTTTTCGCTGCTGGAGGCGCTGCGCTTGTCCCGCTCCAGCTCCTTAATCTGCGTGTCGTAGGAGCTGATGGAGTTGGCCAGCTGCTCCACCTCCAGCTGCGCGCTCTCCACGGAAAGCCGCACCGATTCCAGGTCATAGGTGAACAGAACGTCCCCTTTTTTGACCTCCTGCCCCACCTTGACCTTGATTTCATCCACGTCTTTATTGGCATCCTTCTTCACCTTGTCGGTGCTCTTGGGCTCGGCCACGCCGCAGTAGCGGTTGGAACCGCTCAGGTCCAGGCCCATCAGCATGGACACCGACTGCACCGGCACCGCGCCCTTGAGGGCGGCGGAGTCGCCGCCGCAGCCCGCCAGACTCAGACACAGAGCCAGGCACAGGCACAGCGCTGTCAAACGTCTGAGGGCAGATTTCCAGATTGTCATAGCATTTCTCTCCTGCCTGCAATGCGTTGGCACCGGAGCCGGAGGCCCCGATGTTATGTTTGTATTATAGCACTTAGAACAGATGCGCGCAACAGGCTTTCCCGGCAAATTGGTTAAGATGTGGTAACACTTTGTTACACGCTGCCCCTGCCTGCCCCGCGCCGGAGGGTTTTCAGGTACGCCTTCTGCTCCGGAAGCAGCCTGCGGCTCTCCACGGCCTTCTGTATGGATTTGTTGTGAACCCAGAGGGGCAGGCGGCTATCCTCCAGCACTTTCACGCCGGACTGGTACTGCTTCGCCAGCGCGGTGGCGAAGAACCACGCCTGCATCATGCGCACATAGTACTCCTCCCGGTCCAATTCGGCCACCCAGTCCAGGTATTCCGCCCGAAAGGTGTCCGGCTCCAGACAGTGGCGCATCAGCGTCCCGACGGCAAAGCGGACCGTATAGCACGCCTCGCTGTCCATCCAGCGGCGAAGCGTGGGCAGAAGCTCCGGCAGGTGACGCCTGAGCGCGGGAGGATTCAGGGAATCACAGACGGCCCAGTTGTTCACACAGGGCAAAAACCGCTCCAGCTCGGCCATTACCGTGTCAAAGTCCCGAATCGACTCCAAAAACCGGCAATGAACCAGGTTTTCCTCATAAAACTGGTGCGGAAGCTCCTGGAGGTAGTCCAGCGCGTCCTCACGGCGCAGCAGCGCCCGGGAGAGCTGCCGCAAGGCCGGAGCGCGCACGCCCAGCACGGTCTCCGGGTTCAGTGTGGGCACCAGCGGGCAGAAAAACGCCCGATAAGCCTCATCCCGATGGGCGAACAGGGCGGAGCGGACCGCCTCCCCGATGTCGCTCATATCAGCACCCCGTTGCAGTGGTCAATCTCATGCTGAATGATTTGCGCGGTCCAGCCCTCATAGGTCTTGAAGCGGGTTTGGAGCTGTTCCGTCTGGTACTTCACCTTGATGCTGCGCCAGCGCTGGGTCTTGCGCACGCCGGACAGGGACAGACAGCCCTCCTCCGTCTCATAACGGTCCTTTTTCCGGACGATTTCCGGGTTGAACATCACCGTCAGGCTGCCCTTGTCCACAAAGACGATGATGCGGCGATGCACGCCGATCATGTTAGCCGCCATGCCGACGCAGCGGTCCCGATTGGCCACCAGCGTGTCCATCAAATCCAGCGCCGTCTGGAGGTCCTCCCGACCGGCCGGGAGAGAGGGCTGGGCCAGCAGGATGGGGTCGTGAACGATTTCCTTTTTCATATGCGCTTCAGCCTTTCCAGAATCGGTTCGTCCGCCGGACAGAACGGCAGGGTGTCAATTTCCTCCTTCGCGACCCAGCGCAGAGCCGCGTGCTCCAACAGCTGGGGCGTCCCCTCTGTGATGCGGGCGTTGTACAGCGACAGATGGACGGTGAGGTCCGGGTATGCGTGGGTGGTCTCCCAGAACAGCTCTCCCACCGCCACGGTGACGGCCAGCTCCTCCCGGCACTCCCGGACCAGAGCCTCGGCTTTGCTCTCTCCCGGCTCCACCTTGCCGCCCACGAACTCCCAGAGCAGGCCTCTGGCCTTGTGGGCAGGCCGCTGACAGGCCAGAAAACGCTCGCCGTCCCAAATCAGGGCGGCCACTACTTCGGTCATCTTCATGCGGTTTTCTCCTTATGGGGAGGCGCTGTGCCTCCCGAGATTGTATCAAACCTGACTTATTATAGGCCCTGGGAGACGGAAAGTCAATGTACCAATGCTGCGCCTCCCCTGCCGCGGGACGGAAAAAGGTCCGCGCCGCAGAGGGCACGGACCTGAATCAACGGTCATCTCAGTCTGTAATTTGGACCGGAATAGCTGCCGGCCACGCCGAGGCGGCGATTCCATGCGGGAGCGCCAATCTGAGCGCCCTCCTTCTGGTAGAACAGCCGGTCAGAAATCGCGTTGAGCAGCAGCGCGCCGAACACATCCACCACCGTGTGCTGCTTGAGGAACACAGTCGCCAGAATGATGGAAACCGTCAGCACCACCGTGGAAACGGCGACAACGCGGCGGGAGCGCAGGAAATGGTTGCGCAGAACCGCGCTGCAGCAGGCCACCGAGTTGAACACATGCACGCTGGGGAAGACATTGGTGCAGGTGTCCGTCCGATAGAGCAGCAGAACCATCTGCTGGAACACGTTGTCCCCCGCCAGAACGGGGCGAAGGTGCTGGCCATTGGGGAAAATCACGGAGATAATCAGAAAAACGGTACAGCCGAAGGCCAGGTTTCTGGACAGCGCCTGATACTCCCGCTGACTGCCCTGGAACATCCCGAACCAGATCAGACAGACCGCAATGAACGCGAACCACAGCAGATAGGGAATGATGAAGTACTCGCAGAAGGGAATCATGTCATCCCAGCGCGTGTGAATGATGTACGGGCGCACCCGCCGGTGCTCGATGAACGCGAAGCCCAGCAGGTAGAGGGCACTGAACCAGAGAAATTCCCAGGTGCGTTTTTTGACCTTATCCCGGGAGACACAAATGGAGGGCATCCCTGTTGAACTCCTTTCTGAACAGCTATTCGGGAGGATTGTGCAAAATACTTGCCAAATCCTGATAAAAACAATTATTTCGCTTGTGGAGCATATGTGACCTTTATTACTATATCAGAAACGGCAAGGGATTGCAATCAGAAAATAATGAAGTTTTTATGAACCCTCACCGCCTTCCTTTGTTCAATTTCAAACACAGACACGCAAAAGCGCGCAAACCAACCCTCGTGGAAGAGCGGGCGCGCCCCGCACAGCGCAGGGGCCGCAAACCCAAAAAAACGGACGGAGCTGCTGCTCCGCCCGTCGAAAAGCGTTTTACTGTCCCACAACCGCCACGATACGGCGTACGCCGCGGGAGCTGGACTTCTCCTTGGTGATTTTGAAGTGGCCCAGGTCCCTGGTGTTGGCCACATGGGGGCCGGTGCAGATCTCCTTGGAGACCTCGCCGATGCTGTACACCTTGACCACATCCGGGTACTTGTCCAGGAACATGTGCTCCGCGCCCTCTTCCACGGCCTGCTCCTTGGGCATCTCCACGAAGGAGACGGGCAGGGCGGCGTCGATCCAGCTGTTGATGAGCGCCTCGGTCTGGCTCAGCTCCTCGTCGGTCATCTTGTGGTCGCAGTTGAAGTCGAAGCGCAGCTGGTTCTCGGAGACCTTGGAGCCGCGCTGATGGGTGTCGGGCCCGATGACCTGCTTCAGAGCGGCGTTCAGGAGGTGGGTGCCGGTGTGGTGCAGGATGCTGCCGGCGCTGTGGTCCTCCAGACCGCTCTTCAGGGTCTCCTTGGGCACGCTGCGGCTCTTCTCCTGGTGCTCCCGGAAGGCCTGCTGGAAGCCCTCGGTGTCCACGCTCAGACCGTTCTCCGCGGCGACCTCCACGGTCAGCTCAATGGGGAAGCCGAAGGTGTCGTAGAGGCGGAAGCTGGTCTTGCCGTCCAGAACTGTGCTGGTGTCCCCGCTCTTTTCCTTCTGCTTGAGAATCTTTTTGAACTCCTTCAGGCCCTTCTCCAGCGCGCCCTCGAAGCGGTCGCACTCCTTCTCCAGCTCCGTGACGATGAACTCACGGTTCTCACCCAGCAGCGGATAGGCCTCGGCGTAGACCTCGTCGATGTAGAGCAGGGCCAGCTCCTTCAGGTGCTTGACCTTCAGGTCCAGGGCGCGGGCGTAGCGCACGGCCCGGCGAATCAGGCGGCGCAGGATGTAGCCGGCGCCGATGTTGGAGGGCAGCAGCTTGGCCGGGTCGCCGATGAGCATCACGCTGGTGCGGATGTGGTCGGCCAGAATGCGCATGGCCCGGGTGGTGTCCTCGTCCTCGCCGTAGGTCTTGCCGGAGGCCTGTTCAATGTAGGCGATGGCGCTGGCGAAGAGGTCGGTGCGGTACACGTCGCTGGTGCCCATCAGGAAGGCCAGGATGCGCTCCAGGCCCCAGCCGGTGTCCACGTTCTTCTGGGCCAGGGGGGTGAAGCTGCCGTCCTCGTGCTTGTCGTACTGCATGAACACGTCATTGCCCACCTCAACGTACTTGCCGCAGTCGCAGCCGGGGCCGCAGTTGGGGCCGCAGTCGGGCTGGTCCTTGACGTAGAACATCTCGCTGTCGGGACCGCAGGGACCCAGGTCCAGACCCCACCAGTTGTCCTTCTCGGGCAGATAGTAGATTTTGTCCGGGTGGAAGCCGGAGGCAATGCGGTACTGAGCGCTCTCCTCGTCCCGGGGGGCCTTCTCATTGCCCTCGAAGACCGTGGCGGCCAGGTGGTCGGCGTCGAAGCCCAGCACCTGGGTGAGCAGCTCATAGCTCCACTGGCAGCGCTCCTTTTTGAAGTAGTCGCCCAGGGACCAGCTGCCCATCATCTCAAAGAAGGTGACGTGGCTCTCGTCGCCCACGGACTCGATGTCGTTGGTGCGCACACAGCCCTGCACATTGCACAGGCGCCGACCCAGGGGATGGGGCTTGCCCAGCAGATAGGGCATCAAAGGCTGCATGCCCGCCACGTTGAACAGCACGCCGGTGGAGCCGTCAGACACCAGGGACACCGCGCCCACATCCACATGACCACGGTCAATGTAAAACTTCTTCCAAGTGGTTCTCAGTTCCTTCGAGGTGAACTCTCTCATTTTCCTGTCCTCCTGAACGCCGCGGTGCGGTCTCACCGCGGCAGTATGTGAAAACGCTATAAGCCCTACAATGTTACCAGCATAGGGCAAAAAAGTCAAGTCCTTCCGGGTCTGTTCGAGAAAAAACCGCTGCATCCCGTGGGATACAGCGGTTTTCCTGTACACAAATCAGACAATGCGGCGGACCGTCACCAGACGGGCCACATTCACGGAGCAGATGATGATTCCGTGCTTGGAATCAAAGGCGTTGACCATCTTGTCGTTGCCCAGGTAGATGCCCACATGCCCGTCGTAGCAGATGAGGTCGCCCAGCTGGGCATCCTCATACTCCACCGGGGTACCGGCGTGCTGGAGTGCGCCGGAAAAGTGGGGAAGCTCGATGCCGAAGGACTGGAACACGCCCTTGATGAAGCCGGAGCAGTCACAGCCCTCGGTGAGGCTGTCGCCGCCCCACTTGTAGGGACAGCCGATGAACTGCACCGCGTAATGGGCCACAGCGTCACCGTCCACGCCGGTCTCGGGAAGGACCACGCTGTCCTGTCCGCTCTCCTGCGTCTGAGCGGGCTCGGAGCCGCGGGCGGATACGCGCCTGACGGATTCCTCCTGCGCCTCTTCGGAGAGGATGTCGCCCTCCAAATCGGTATCGGCCTGGCTCAGCTTCTCAAGCGCGTCCTGGCAGGACGGGTCATTGCGCATCTCCTCAATCACGCGGGAGAGCTTCTGCTCCACGTCGGCGCGCTTGCTCGTTTCCTTCTGAAGACGGGAGCGGAGCTTCCTGAGCGCGCTCTTCTTCTCACTCAGCTGCTGCTCAGTGTCGGACTGGCGGCGCTCCAGCGTTTCCTGGCCGCACTCAAGGACTACCTCCTCGTCTTTGGCTGCGGTCAGAAGCTCATCCAGCGCCTTGTTCAGCCAGCCAACCTCCTCGTCGGTCCGCTGCACCAGTGCCGTATCGACCTCAATCTGGGCGGAAACCAGCTCATCCAGTTCACTGAGCAGCTGGTAGCGCTCCAAAGCATTGTGCTGCTCGTCCAGCGCCTGCTCGCAGCGCTTTCTCTGGTCGGAGAGCTGCGCGTGACGCGCCTTCAGCTCCCCGGTGCCGTCAAGCTCCGCGGCATTGGCGTAGAGAACAATCTGTGAGCCTAAGCTCAGTACAAACATCAGGACCAAAAGAATAGCCATCACACGAATGACCAGCTTCTGGCCCCCCTGCTTAGGCTTCTTCTGCTTCAGATGCAACGGAACCACCCCCCCCATAGAACTTGCACGGCGCCCGACGGAGCCGGACTGAGTCGGAACACGGACAGTGAGCGGAACAAGCAGCCGCTCAAAAAAGCCAAGCCGGACAATTGGCGCGGGCTGGTAAGCGCTCAGACTTTACATCTGCGCGCAACGCGCCGGACCGGCTCGGAGCCAATAACACCGCCGCACATACAGGAAAGTGAAATCACTTTACAGTGCGGGCTGTGAAACATATCGGTTTCTAAGTTTTTTTACCTTATGTTCCACAGTATACCCCCATTCTTTTCATATGTCAATGCTTTACCAGAGAAAAGAGCAAAAAAAGCACGGCAAAAACCGTGCTTTTTTCAGGATTTTTAAAATAATAGGCCGTTTGTTCTGGATAATGATTTTCTGTAAAGTAGAAATACTTGTCAGGAATTGATGCCCCGGGAGACCAGATATTTCTTGACCATCAGGGCCACCTTGAAGGTGATGGCGTCGTCAAACTCCCGCAAATCCAGCCCGGTCAGCTTCTTGATTTTCTCCAGGCGGTAAACCAGGGTGTTCCGGTGGACGAAGAGCTTTCTGGCGGTTTCGGAGACATTCAGGTTGTTCTCAAAGAACTTGTTGATGGTGAACAGGGTCTCCTGGTCCAGGGCGTCGATGGGGTTCTTCTTAAAAACCTCCTGGAGGAACATCTCACACAGGGTGATGGGCAGCTGATAGATCAGACGGCCGATGCCCAGGTTGTCATAGTTGATGACGCTGCGCTCACTGTCGAAGACCTTGCCCACGTCAATGGCCATCTGGGCCTCCTTGTAGGAGCCGGCCAGACTGCGCAGGTGCTCCGCCACGGTGCCGATGCCGATGACCACCTTCTGCTTGAGCTCGGCGGCCACCGTCTCCTCAATCTGCTGGGCAGTTTTGATGAGGTCTCTGCCGGTGACGCCCTCGTGGGTCTGCTTCACCAGAACCACGTCGTTCTCATTGACGGAGATGACGAAATCGTTCTGACGGTTGGGGAACATGGCCTGGATGCAGTCCAGCAGGGCCGTTTCCACCGTTTCCGTGGGGCGAATCAGAAACACCGCTCTGGGCAGGTCCGGGGCAAAATGGAGCTCCTTGGCCCGGATGTAGATGTCGCCCAGGAGAATGTTGTCGGAAATGATGTTCTTCACAAAGGCGGCTTTGTCGAACTTTTCCTCATAATAGCTCTTCACACCGTTGAGCGCCACCACTGCCATGCTGCAAATGAGTCTGGCAGTCTCGTCCTCGCCCTCCACAAAGGCGGCGTAATCGAATTGAGCGGTCCAGCCGCTAAGAGACTTAAAGGTCTTTCCATCGCTGACAATTACCGCGTCCCGTTCGCTGTTCAGGCCCTCCACCACATGGGGCCAGTGCTCCCCGATGAGCGGAAGGTTGTTGCTGGCGATGACCGTTCCCTCCAGGTCAATGACGCCAATGGTGCGATCAGTACTCTCCTTCATCTGAAGGACAATGCTTTGAAACAGTCGGTTTGACATGCATGCTCCCCCTCTTCCTGTTCGATCATGCCCAGGTGCCCCTCACGTTGCCGGGTCAGCACAGACTCCTGCGTTGGACCCGCCTCCGGAAGAGGCCCGTTTTTCTCCATGTAGGTTCATTATACAACTTCCTTTCGTCAAATTCAATAGTATTCTTCAAAACTTTTGTGAAATTTGACGATTCTTTTTCTGACAGAAGGGAGTTAGCCTTCCAAAATCCGCAGTTCTTGCTCGGTTAATGGCCGAAAAGCCCCTTTTTGCAGACGATTATCCAGAGTCAAGCCGCCCATGGAGAGGCGCTTCAGGTACAGCACCGGCTTTCCGCACTGGGCGAGCATCCGCTTCACCTGATGAAACTTCCCCTCGCGCAGGGTGACCTGGCATTTCCCCTCACCCAGGGATTCCAGCACGGCGCTTTGACAAACTGTTCCATCGGAGAGGGTCATTCCATCGGCAAAGGCCCGCACGTCCTCTTCCGCCACGGTTCCGTCGATTTCCGCGTAATACACCTTATCGACGTGGGATTTTGGGGAGAGTAGCCGGTGGGCCCGCTCCCCGTCATTGGTCAGCAGCAGAAGACCCTCCGTGTCCTTGTCCAGCCGCCCCACAGGCCGCAGCTCCTGGCGCTGAAGCTCCGGCGGCAGGAGGTCCAGAACGGTCTTTTGCCGCCGGTCCTGGGTGGCGGTCAGACAGCCGGCGGGTTTGTTCATCATCAGCCAGGTGAAGCGCTGCCACAGCACGCGCTCCCCGTCCACCTCCAGAATCAGCCCCTCCGTGTCCACCTTGGTTTCCCCTTTTACGATAACCGCCCCGTTGACGCGCACCCGGCCGGAGCGCAGGAGCAGCTTCGCGTCCCTGCGGCTCCAGCGGCCTGTGTCCGCCAGCAGCTTGTCAGCGCGCAATTGTGCCATATTTCACAGTCCTCTCTGCTTTCAGCCCTTAAAGCACGGGCTGCTTCATTATTGATAGTACCCCGTTTTCCGGACAAAATCACAGCAGAGGAGGCCTCCCCTGCTGTGATTGGAATGAACGATTATTGTCCGATGAGTGCCCGCATCACCTGGAGGAAACGGTCCATTTCCTCCTCTGTGCCGATGGAAATGCGCAGGAAGTTGTCGATGCGGGGCTGGTTGAAGTAGCGCACCAGAATCCCCTCCTTGCGCAGGGCGCCGAAGAGGGTCTGAGCCGGGTGGTCCGGGTGGCTGGCGAACAGGAAGTTGCTGCTGCTGTCCAGCACCTGGAAGCCCATGTCCCGGAGGGCTTTCGTCACCCGCTCCCGGGTGGCGACGACCTTCTGGCAGCAGGCGGAGAAATAAGCCTCATCCTCCACCGCGGCGGTGCCGGCGGCAATGGCCAGACGGTCCAAGGTATAGGAATTGATGGAGTTTTTGACGCAGTTCAGCGCCTGAATCAGGTTTTCGCTGCCAAAGGCGAAGCCCAGACGCATCCCGGCCAGGGAGCGGGATTTGGACATGGTCTGCACCACCAGCAGGTTGGGGTACTCCTCCAGCAGTGGGAGCGCGGAGCTGCCGCCGAAGTCCACATAGGCCTCGTCCACAATGACCACCACGTCCCGATTCCCCTCCAGCAGGCGGCGCAGCTCAGATTGAGGCAGCTCCATGCCGGTGGGCGCGTTGGGATTGGCGATGACCATGCCGTGATGGCGGCCCAGAAGGGCGTCCACGGGAATGGAGAAATCCTGGTTTAACGGGACAATATCGCAGTGAATCCCGAACATTTTCGCGTAAACGGGATAAAAGCTGTAGGTGATGTCCGGGAACGCGACGGTATCCCCCACCCCAAAGAAGGCCTGAAACGCAAAGGCCAGGACCTCGTCCGAGCCGTTGCCGACGAACACCTGCTCCTCCTTCAGACCATAGCGGCGGGCAAGGGCACTGCGCAGCGCCGAGCACTCCGGGTCGGGATAGAGCCGCAGCCGCTCGTCCAGATTCTGCCGCAGAGCCTCCAGCACCCTGGGAGAGGGCGGATAAGGGTTCTCGTTGGTGTTCAGCTTGATCAAATTCTGAATTTTCGGCTGCTCACCGGGGGTGTAGGGTACCAAATCCCGGATTCTCGTGCTCCAGTATTCCTTCATCTTGCTCACGTTCCTTCCCTTTTTGTCCATGAGGCGCACTCGCCCTCACTTTGCCTGCGGCTGCTGAGCCGGGCGGATGCGCTTCAGACTCTTTTCCGCCTTGACGCGGGTAATCATCATTTCCCTTCCGCAGCCCTGGCAACGGAGCCGAAAGTCCGCGCCAATGCGCAGAACCAGCCAGGTTCGCTCCCCACAGGGATGGGGCTTTTTCATCTCGATGATGTCTCCAACCTGAATGTTCATCAGCGCTCCTCCCATCTGTTCACTGGCGCAAATCCCTGAAAAAGTTCCAATCGCTCTCCACACGCGTCCGCTTTTCCCACACGCCTGAGCAGGGAAAGGGGCTTATCCTTTACAGAAGAAAAAAGATAGCATGGGCGTGGATGGTAAAGATAAAAAGCATAACTATTTTTAAAAGAAACAACGGTTAATGCTCAGATATTCACAGGCTGTGCAATTTAAAATGCCGCTTATCCACAAGGTGTGGATAAACACCAGATGGAATTATCAGAACAATTTTAAGGAGAAAATAACCCATAAAGTAAAATTGCTTTACGACCTGTCAGGAGAAGTCGTCCCCCTGCCCGCGCTTGTCCTGTCTGCGAAAAATGGCCGATTCCTGCCGTTTCAGCAGCCGGTAGAGCAGCATGCCCAGGACACCGCAGGAGAGCGCCTCCCCCGCTGCCACGCTGAGCATCATCAGGGGAATGGGGAGCATGACCCCATAGGCGTACCGAAGCACAAAGGGGACAATCAGCGCGTTTGCGAGGATGGGCGGCACAGGGGCCAAAACCGGCTTCGCGTTTCGGAGCAGGCGGGTGCCGACGGCGCCCAGCAGGGTCGCAAGGCTTCCGAGGATGACATCCGGCAGCAGGGCGCCGCTGAGCAAATTGCCCAGAAAACAGCCCACAAACAGGCCGGGAACCGCGGTGGGAGTGAACACCGGCAGGATGGTCAGCGCCTCTGAGATCCGAAGCTGCACCTCTCCGAAGGAAATGGGCTGAAAAACGTAGGTCAAAGCCACATAGATTGCGGCAATCATGGCGGCGTTGGTCACGAAGAAAAGCTTTGCCCGTTGCATTTTTTCTTACCTCACATTGGATATTACAGGGATTATATCACGATTTGCTGTACATTGCAACTCATTTTTGCGCCGATGGCGGGGCATGCGCATCTGACAGCCGACCTGTTTTACAACCATACAGTCCGGTTTCCTGCTATCTGTGCAGGGCGCAAGGCGCTGAAGCCTTTGACGGAGGGCTGGAACCCCTGATTTCCTCTCACTTCGGTGCCTTGCGGCCTGCTTTCCGCCAATTTGCTTGAAAACCACAAAGAATTTCCCCCATTCGGGGCGCTTCACCTGCTCAATCTGACAAAAATCCTTGAAATTCACTCTTTACAGTTGAAATCAGTGATTTCTGAGCAAAATGGCCCTCAACCCTGTCCGAACAAAAGAAGGGTGCCTCTCCCGGGGGAAAGGCACCCTTGGTTTTGATGTGGGGTCCCAACAGCCCTACGCAGGGGTCAGGACTTTGTCTGTCTGCGCCGTCGGAACAGCAGGTAGAGTCCGTAGGCACCCGCGCCGCAGAGCAAGAACGCGTAGGCGAAGCTGTCTTTGAAATCCTCGCCTGTGCTGGTATAGCTCCGGCTGGTGTTGATGACCGCGGCGGTGGTGTGACGATTCAGCACGAAGGAGTTGGCCTCTGTGACCTTGGCACCCTCGATGACCTGATAGCTGACCTTGTAGCGCACAGGAACCTCCTGCTCCGTGAAGGTCACCTGAATCCCCTGGGACAGCTCCGGAATGGCCACGCTCTGCCCGTGCTTGAGCTGAATCTCCGCCCTGCCGTTCACGAACTTCACCAACTGCTGTTCAGGCTCTCCGGAGACGTGGGTCAGAGAGGTGTCCTTGACCACATCCACGGTCTTCTCCCACTGGAAGTCGGTGTCGCTGAGGGTGACGGTGATGGTGAAGACATCGTCCCAAAGGGCGTATCCGCCCTCGTCGTCGATGCGCTTGGAGACGGTCAGAGTCGCGATGGGCCGAAGAACCACATAGAGGTCGGGGAACTGCTCCCCACCCAGGGTTCCGGTCTCGTTGCCCTCTGCGCGCTGCACCAGATAGGTCAGTCCGTCTATGCCGTCCGTCAGGGTCATATCCGCCGTGTCGCTGGTGTAGGAAATCCGTGTCAGGTCGGCGGAGCCCAGGACGAAGGTTCCGGCGGTGCGGTAGAGTCTGGATTTGGTGTTGATGCTGTTCATGGAGCTCTCAAGCGCCTCGGAGACGTTGACGCCGCTGCGGTTGACCTGGATGGTTTGAACCAGCAGTTTGCTCACCTCCGACTCCATGTTCTCCACCTCGGCGTAGCCGCCCGTCTCAGTGGGAACGACGTATTGCACCGAAACCGGAGAGTAGCGGGCGGTATAGTCGGCGTAGAGCGTCTGACTGAGCTTCTCGGCGTCAGCGTCCTGCGCGGCTTTGGAGGTCCAGTAGCGGTAGCCCTTCTCGTCGGTGCAGTAGGCAACCCCGTAAACGGAGGCGTTCTGCTCTCCCAGACTGGAGCTGATGTAATCAATCTCCGGGTCCTTCGCGTAGGGAATGCTCTGCTGATAGGCGGTGAACTGCTCGCCAATCTCCAGCACCGTGCCGTCCGCGACGATGCGCCGCTCGTCATCCTTGGGCAGGAAGGAAATGACGCCTGTGTTCGTGTCCATGCTGCCCTTCTGCCAGAGCCGGCCGATGATGCGCAGCGGTGTGTTGCTGGCCACTTCTATCCATACCTTCACCAGGGGCTCTGTCTGCTCCTGATCACTGTCATCGCGGTAGACCACGCCCTGGTTGCTGTTGAGCAGCGTCGCGCTCCGGCCGGTGCTCCAGTCGCCCCGTCTGCCGCCCTGATAGGTGGTGAGGACGCTTCCCTTCTGGTTCACCAGCATCATCCTGCCGGTGAGGTAGATGGCGTCCAGCTTCTCTATGCTGGCGTTGAGTGTGGTGACCTCCGAATGGCTCCGGAAGTCCACCGACTCCGTGTCAGTCACGGTAATAGTGGGTGTGGACAGACCGTAGCCCCTCAGGTCCACGGGAATGTAGACTCCGGAGGTGTCCTTCTTCACATACTGAACCGGAATGTCAGAGGAGCTGTGCTTGTAGTACACCAGATAGAGCTCGGAGCCGTCGGGCACCAGAGCACGGGTGGTGCTGCTCGCGTCCTCGTAGTCATAGAGGTGGAGCAGGGTGGTGTCGTTTTTCTCCGAGGCCAGGCGCAGAACCAGCTCTGTGTCCGCTCCCTCCAGATTGTCCACAGACAGACCGTACTGGGCGCTCTGAAGGGCGTAGTCATTGGGCACGGTCACAATGGTGTTCGCCAGCGCTTCGTCCACGGTCAGGGCATCCGCGGTGACGGACAAGGTCTGCGCGCCGTCCTTCAGCCACTCCTCATCCCGCAGCACATAGCCGTTTCGGGTCAGCTCCACCACATGGATGGGAACCTCCAGGCTCTTGCGGGTGTAGATGAAGGAATGAGAGAAGGTATTGGTGTATATCTTGGAGATGCCCAGCTGCTTGAGCCAAAGATGATTCTGAGTGTCGTAACCGTTGAAGAGGTTGTGGTTTTTGCCGCTGACGTTTCGCATCTGAATAGAGGTTTCAAAGCTCCCTTTCTCAAAGGGCAGCTCGTTGGTGCGCCGCATTTCCACCTCCTGCCAGATGCGCTTCTCGGCTTTGCCGGTGCTCCTGGTGGGGTTGTCATTCCCGAACATGTCATAGAACAAATCGCCGGGACTATAGCTTTGGTTTTGCTGGGAAATATAGTCAATATGCAGGGGAATGAGCACCTTTTCCCCGTCATGGAGCGCAACCGTGTAGGAGTTGAGGTTCTCACTGGGGTCATCCGGCTTGTTGAGGAAGTAAGCCCCTGTGCCGATGTTGAAGCCCCATCTGCCCTTGACGTACACCTGATAGGTAAACAGCTTTTCCTTGTCCGACTTGAGACCATAGACGGTGTGGCTGATGGTGGTGGGCGTTTCCACGCGGTTGTCGTAGATGATGTAGACCGACACATCCTTGCCGTTTCCGGACTCCCGGTCCAAATCCTTCCACTCGTTGCCGTTGACCGAGAAAGCGTAGCCGTTCAGGGTTTGGCGAATCCACAGCTTGGTCTTGGTCATGGTGTCGATGGCGTACATGTTTTCCGCGTTTTGGCGGCCAATGGCGTAGGTATAGCTGCGATACGCGGTGGAGCCCACCTTGGCGTAGTTGTTGGGACTGGGCAGCGCTGCCTGAATGTCCACCTTGCCCACGCTCAGCTGGGTGTAGGGCTCGGTCTTCAAAGCCGTGAGGGTGAGGTTCATGTTGTCCATGCCGTCCTCGAAGACGTTCATGCGCACCAGGTTCACATCCACCGGGCGGTCCTGGACGTAGATGGCCAGGAGCTTTTCCGCGCTGCCCGGGTAGTGGATTTTCTTCTGTCCGTTGGCGCGGGTCACCTGATAGGAATCCTCGCTCAGGCGATGGATGGACGTGACCCGGTAGTGCTCGACGAGGTCCGCCTTTTCGTCGGGAGCGTCATCGTAGACGGCATAGAGGAACTGGTAGCCCTCAATCTCCCGGGGCGGGATGGTGGAGCCGTCCTCCGCCGTACCGACCAGATGCTCGGACTCCAGCACGGTGATGGTGTCGTCGGCGTGCACCAGCACCTCCAGGGCGGACGCGCCCTCGGTCCAATGGGCGGTCAGGGTGAGGGACTGTCCGGTCTGCTCGGCAGAGGTCCGGATGGACTCACCCGGACTGTACTGGTAGCTGCCCTGCTCCCATTTGTCGAACAGGTAGCCGCCCTCCCGCACCGGGGTATCACTGATGAGCGTATGCTGGCTGCCCGGTGTGACGGTGGTGCCGTAGCAGTTGCGGTCCAGCAGCACCAGCCCGGAGGGGACGCTCTCCCATTCGCCGCCGTTGAGCTCGAAGCGCAGGGCCACATTGGTGGTCCAGACCGCGTAGAGGGTGAAGTTGCCTGTGACGCTGGGCATGGCGGCCATGCCCTTTTTGGCGTTGTTGCTCCTCGACCAGCCCGCGAAGGCGTAGCCCGTCTTGGTCGGTGAGTATGGCATGGGCGCTGTTTCGCCGTTGCCGGCGCCGTAGATCCAGTTTTCACCTTCCTGGCGGTATTCGGGCCCGTTGGCCGTGTTCCAGGTGCCGCCCTGGAGGTTGAAGGTCACTTGCTTCTCCGGCTTCCAGACGGCGTAGAGCACATGGCCCGTACAGCCCGGGTCCGTGGCGGCGTTGTATCCGCCCACATGGAGCTCCAGCTCCACGGGACCGTCGGGCGTCGAGCTCCAGCCCATCAGCTTGTAGCCGCTGCGCTGGAACCAGGAGCCGTCCTCTGTGGTCAGGTTGGCGTTCTGCTCGATGCCGCTGATCGCGTAGCCGACGATGGTGCTGCTCCCGTCATAGATGAAGTGGTGCTGAGCCATTTCGCCGTAGTCCCGGACGAGCTTTTCCTGAAGCTCATAGGCCAGGTCCGGGTCCGCTGCCAGCTCCTCCTCGCCGGGCCCGACAAAGGTGCCGCCGTTGGCGTAGTAGGCCACGGAGGTGCCGCAGAGCGGCTGGTACTGGGCCACCAGGGTGATGACGCCCCTGGGCTCGCCGGTGTACTCATCCATGGTGGTTTCCGCCCAGTCCGCGTTGATGACCAGCTCATCGCCGGAGGAGTAGAGCTGGTCCAGCAGCTCCCCATTGCCATTGGGCGTGCGGACCTTCCAGCCGGTGAACACATAGCCCAGGTCGGCCGTGACGTTTCCATTGAGCGCGATGGTGGCGTGGTCCCGATAGGTGGCCTTGCCGGGGGTGCTGGAGAGCTTGCCGTGCTCGCCTTCGCTGTAGGTCACGCTGTACACGCCCTTGCGGCTCCACTGGGCCCGCAGCGTGAGGTCCCCGGTGAGGGGCGTTTCATGGTCGAAGGGGACCAGAACCTCGTTGCCGTTGGGCAGGGTCTCCACCTGGAACCAGCCCAGGAAACGGTAGCTGTCAGGCTGATACGCGTAGAGCGTACCGGTTTCGCCGTCCCCAGCGGACAGATAGCGCGCCGTCCGGTCGGAAATATCGTTGTCCATCTGGGCCTGCTCGTAGGTGTGGATGTGGTACACATAGGGCTGCTGCCCCTGCTCCCAGGGCACATAGTTCCGGGAGATGGGGAAGTCGCTGAGGGTCTTTCCGATTTCCTCCCAGAAGAAGGTGGGAATCATGGAGGGCAGCTCGCCGCCGTCCGGCTCCAGCTGCACCAGCACCCGGCGCTTCACCCAGCCGGCGAAGAGGTGCAGGTCGTAGTCCCCCATCTTCAGCGCGCCCACGGACTGACCGGCCTCGTTGCGGTAGTCGTACACCGAGGAGATTTCCCGGATGTTGTCGTATTGCAGCTTCAGCTTGGCGCGGTCCGACAGCTTCAAACCGGCAAAGTCCACATACACGGTGAGCTCCGGGTCCATAAACCAGCCGATGAACTCCATCTCGTCTGCCTGATTGGCGTATTGAGCTGGCAAATCAGGGGTCAAGGTGAATTGCTTTACATAATCTGTGGCCAGGCTCGTGTCGTATTTCACCGAGGCGACATCCGGGAGCACGTCCGAGCCGTTGTGGAAATAGAGGCCGTGAACCTTCCGCTTGCAGTATACCTTCAGATTGGTGAAGCTGCCGCCGGTGAGGGTCTTCTCCGCGGCCGTGGCGTTGGACTCCCGGCGGATGGGCGTGCCTTTGCTGTCCGTATAGGTGAAATAGTCCAGCTCATACCCGAAAAACGGCACATTTATCACGATATTATCGCCGGAAAGGGCGCCGAAGGAGTGCGTCGGCGTGCCGGAGTAGCTTCCCTGTTCATTCTCCCGGTAGTAGCTGACCGTCCAGTCCTTGCCCGTCTGGCGCAGGTGCTCCAGCGTATGGACAGGGGTCAGAGACGCGCTTGCACCGAAATATTCCTGATATTCCACCATGTCTCCGGCGTCGTTGTACCAGCGTGTGGCGAAGGTGCGGCTGTTCTCCGTCACCTGGCTGCTGGAGATGCTCTTCTGCACCCAATTCCCGCCGGAATACTGCATGGCACGGGTGGACTGGGTGTAGGACAGGCCGCTCACGGTGTAGGAGGTCGGCCACTGGGCGGATTCGCCGGAATCCGTCTTTCCATCGGAGATGGAGCTGCCGTAGAGGCCGATAAAGTTCATATCAGCCGGATAATTCGCCTTGCTGATGGCAGTCACCGCGTACTGGGTGACGGTGCCGCTGGCGGGCAGCACCGGGGAGTACTCCGGCTCCGCCACGTTCTGCTGCGTGCTCACATCCTCCGGGAAGTTGAAGCGCAGGAAGACCACGTCCCGGTCATAGTACACATGCACCAGACTGCTGCCGTCGCCCGCCACGGTGAACGGGGTGAAGCCGTCGCTGTCCACGGAGTTTTTGATGGAGTTGAAGTGCATTCCGGTGAAGCTGACGGACATATTCCCGTTTGCGATGGGGCTGGGATCGTTGTTCAGATCGGAATACATGGAGCGCAGCACATCCTCCGTGATGGTGGAGCCTGAGCGCGCCTCCACATCCACGGTGCTGACGAAGTCGTAAGAGCGCTGCGCCTCCGGAACCTCCCAGGTGTCGCCGTTTTTCACCAGCTTTTTGGCGTCCACCGGCTTTTCCTGCCAGAAGCACACCCGGTAGTTGACCAGATCCGGCTCCCAGGTGCTGTGCAGGGTGATGTCCCGGTCCAGGTGCAGGACGCCGTTGGTGAGGGTGCCGCCCGGGAAGCTGAGGGTGGTCTGGAGCAGCTGACTGTTCGCGTCCGTGAGGGTGACATCCCCCACCTGCCAGCCCGCGAAGGAATAGCCCGGCCGGGTGGGATTGTCCTCTGTAATCCTGCCGGTGAATCCGTCGGGCGTCACCCAGACCGAGGTGATGTACTCCTCATTGTCTGCCACCGGCTCAAAGCTGACCTCCCGAAGCTCCTCAAAGCTGGGATAGAGGGAGACGTTCTGGCTGAGGAGATAATGCTCCGGGTCCGCAATCAGCGGAGCCTGGGTGTTCTCATCGGGTGCCTCTTCCTTCCAGCCCACAAAGCCCAGACCCTCCGGGGAATCGGGATAGAGCAGCTTTGTCAAATCCATCTCCACGCTGGAGGCGTTCTCGGAGAGAATCACCGTCTGGGTGTTGAAGACCTGGTTGTCGGCGGCTCCCTGGGGACGGGCATAGAATGTCAGGGTGAGGAACTTGCCATAGCGCGCATAGAGCGTCACAATGGAGTCGGTGGTGATGTCCTTCTTCACGCCGCCCCGCTCCGGCGACAATTTGTTCAGGTCCTCATTGGGAGAGGTGTACCAGCCCAGGAACCGCATGTCGTTCTTATTGGGCAGACTGGGCACCACCAGGGTGTCTCCGTTGCGGAGAATCTGCCGATTGGTGGTGATGAGGCCGTGATTCTCCGTCTCAGAGAGGTCCGGGAGATTCAGCCGGAAATCATAGTGGTCATAGTTGCCCAGGTTGTAGTCCCGGAACTCATAGGTGCGGCGACACAGGTCGTCCGTCACCACATAGATGGAGAAGCCCTCGGCCGGGAAAACCACTCTGCCGTCCTCGGAGCGCCTGACCTCCACCTGCTCCGGCTTGCCCTTCTCATTGAGGTGATAGACCCGCACGTTGCCGGAAATCTGCTCGTTGGCGATGGAAACCTCCACCGCCTCCTCCGGCTGCCAGCCGTCGTTGATGGTGATGTCGTAGGCGCACACGATGTGCTCCACGCCTGCCTCCACCGCCTCCTCGGCCGCGTCGGCGGCGACAATCTCCGCGTCCTCGGGCAGCTCGCCGGAAATGGTGATGGAACACTCCTCCGGCTGCTCCTCCTCGACGAATTGGGCGGTGATGGTCTGCTCCTCCGTCTCCGGCCGGTCGGAGTCGGGGGTCTCCTCCCGGCTTCCGTGGCCAGCGGAGGGATGGGACGCTTCTCCGGATTCCTCCTCGTCCTCCTCTTCCCCGTCCTCGTCCGCCGCTTCCTCTGCTTCGGACGCCTCGGGCACCTCTTCTGACTCTGGTTCGTCCGGCTCCGGGCAGGCCTCTTCCCTGTCTTCGTCTGCGTCTGCTTTGGATTCCGTTTCTTCCGCTTTCTCTTTCTTTTTCTCTTCTTTTTCCTCTTTTTCCTTCCTGGCCTGAGAGGCTTCCTCCTGCTCCTGGGCGCACTGAACCGACGGCTCCTGGGAGGAGTCGCTGTCGTTCATCATAGCGGCCGCGGCCGGTTGTAGCTGCCCCAACAACAGAATGAGGGCCATCAGGGCGGCCAGCGCCCTTTGGACCATTCCTCTCATTCCCGCTCTAACCTCGCTCTCCGATTCGCCCGCCGCTGTGCGCGGCAAAAGCGTTATTTTTTGCTGCCTCTGCGCTCGTGCAGCTCCTCATACAACAGATAAAGCATCAGAACGCCGGACACCGAAAGCACCACAATCATGGACTGGATGCGCGTCTCGTCGCCGGTCTTCACGCTCTGGGCCGTTCGCTTGCCGGAGGTGGAAGATGTTCCTGCCGTCGCTTTTTTGCGCTTTTTCTTGTGCTCTTCATGGTCATCTCCGGACTTTCTGCCCGTGACGTAGCTGGGGTCCAGGTCAATCTGGTCCACCTTTTTGCCGCTGCGCTCGTTGAGCAGCACCCACTCCGCGCGCAGACCGCCCCCGGGCGCGTTCAGCACCGCAATGGTCAGCAGGAAGGTCCGCGGCTCGTAGCTGTAGCCCTTTTTCGGCTGCGGAACGTAGGCTGCCAGACGGTAGGAGTACGTTCCGGGCCCGGTGAAGGTGTAGGTCAGCGCCAGCTTTCCCTCCGTGTTCCCGCGCAGGTGCCAATCCCAATATTTACCTGTTTTGCCCGACGGCATGGGGGCGCCCTGTGTCTCCGCTGTCCACCGGTAGGTGAACCGGTCGTCGGCGTTGGGGACATCGGTCTTCCACACATGGTAATAGGGCAGTACCACCGTCACCTCGGTGGCATTCGCACCCAGGACGGTGAGTGGGAGCGCTGAGAGGCAAAGTGCCGCCAGCAGCGCCGCCAGGAGCCGTTTCATCATGTCAGTCCTCTTTCCTTTCGGAACATTTCATCCGCAAAAACTGCAAAAACAAGGTTGTTTGCAGTCCTTGCGGACAAAATGCACCGGAGCCGGGCGAGGGCGGTTCCACACGCCCGGTCAGCGCTTTGTCCTCTTGTGCAGCACCGCTGTGACCCGGAGGGCCAGAATGGCCACAAACCAGAACAGGATGCCGGGGAATCGGGTCAGGGTGTCCACCCCTGCGCCGATGATGTCCACCTTCGGCGGGAAGGTCTGGGGGTGCAGCGTGTCTGTCAGCTTGCCCACCAGCAGATAGCGGCCGTTGGTGATTTCCGTGGTGCAGGTGGAGAGCAGCACCAGACGGTCGTCTGGGCCCACCTCCATCTGACGGGTGTGAAGGGCGATGTCGTAGATGTGGTTCAGGTAGGCCTGACGCTCTGCGGCCTCCACCGCGGGGGTGTAGAGCTCATAATCGTAGGCGTTCGTGAGAATCACCGCGAAAAACTCCACTCCGCAGCTGCGGAAACCGGAAGCCGTGTCGTCCGCGTGGGACCAGTCGTCCCGGATGTACATGCCCCCGAAGGGGTGGGCGTCGAAATAGCCCTCATCCCCAAAGTTGGACAGACAACCGAACATCTTCTCCTGCTCCATGTGGTGGCCGTAGACGATGCTGTTGAAGTCCGTAAAGGCCGGGCTGTTCTGACAGTCCAGAAAGATGGAGCCGGAGAGCCGGTACTCCCCTTCCACCGTGGTGTTCAGGTACTTCTGGTTGTCCGAACCCTGCACCACAGGGTAGTCGATGGGGGTGTCGTTCACGTTCAGCCAGCCCACGACCTCCGGGTTCATCGCCCGGAGCTCTGTGAAGTTGGGGGAATCGTCGGCCACAGGCTTGTAGGCGCTGTACTGAGCGGCGTCCGCGCTGGAATAGACCTGACTGGAATCATACAAGCAGTACAGACCCAGAGACAGCAGCAGAATCAGAAAAATCAGGACCACCCGGTCCACGGCCGCGTCCAGCAGCGCCACCACGGCCTTGCCCAGCCGAAGCGCGGAAGAAGGGGGGCCATCCCCTGTTTCCAGCGCCGGGCTGCCCGTCGGGGGGGCAGACGAGCTGTCCCCCCGGGGGGATGTGTCCAATGGAGTCACAAATCAGCCTCAGCTGTTGCGGCGCTTCTTGCTCAGGGTGAAGAAGCCGATGCCGGCCAGAGAGATGCCCACCATCAGGATATAGGGCAGGTTGCTGATGACGATACCGGTGGGAGAGATGTCCTTAACCGTGTTGGTGTACTGGATGTAAGCGCCGTGCTCACCGACCACGATGGTGCCATCCACTGCGAGCGATTCTCCCTGCGCCTTGGAGCCGGTCTTCGCGGTGGTAATCAGCTGACCCCACTTGCCGCTGTAGGCAGGGAGATAGCCTTGCTCGCCCTGCTCGCTCACGGTAATCTCGGAGCCAACGGGGAGGGCGTTGACGACGAAGGAATCGCCGTGCTTCAGGTGGATCATGTACTCAACGTCAGGTTTCATCTGCGCTGGCGTGGGATCGTTGCTGGTCGGATCAATCCCGTCTGTGGAAACACTGCTATGCTGATTGATCTGCTGGGCGGAGTAGCCGTTGACCAGAACCGGGATCAGAGTGTAATCGTTGCCCTGGTAGGAGGCGGGAATCGTCACCTTGACCGTGTAGGTAAAGGCGTAGGTCTGGCTGGCGGAGGGACCGGACACGTCCTTGGTGAGCTTGAAGGCGTACTGGCTGTAGTCGGCATCGCCGTCCAGGGGGGTATCACCGCTGGTGGAGTTGTTGTTGATGGGATGCTTCTCCACAATCTTGTTGTAGGCGTTGGTGAACTTAAAGTTGTTGCCCACATAGTCTTCGCAGCCATCTGCCGCAGATTCCTTGTTGGCATTGGGCGTGCCGTCAATCTTCGACCAGGTGCTGGTGTTCGAGTCAAACTTTTCAACGGTAACATTGTCAACGACCGGACCGTTGGTGCCGTTGATGACATAGACCTTGATTCTGTACTCCTGGGCATCATAGGTCATGCCGTCGAGTCCACCATTGACCTCGGACGCATAGTAGACGTAGTGACCGGCACTGCCCCAGCTCGTTTCATTCAGGTCGACGGCGGCGGTCACATTGGTCAGCACTTCATCCGTGCCGTCCGCATCGCGGTTCATGTTTGCCCCGCCATACGCAACGGTGACATCAGCCAATTCGGGATAGTTGACCGCTTCCTGGGGCAGGTAGAAGTTGTGGAACAGGGGATCGTCATTCTTCAGAGCGGTGGCTTCTGGCTCAGTGGGTTTACGGAACTTGAAGGTAAAGGTCGTGTCGGGAACGGTGACGCCCTTACCGATGAGCAGGTCCTTGGTAATCTGAATCTTCGTGTCCTTTGTGACGCTGGTACCCTCTGTTGCCAGAGCGGGGGCCATCAGTCCCAGGGCCATCATCATGGCCAGGAGGACGGACAGCAGCTTTTTGCTGTGAACTTTCATCTGAAAACCTCCGTTTGATATGGTTTGGAATGGTGTGGAATGGTATTGTGCGTCTGCGGGCTGCTCCGTATGGCCCCGAAGCGCCCTGTACAACTCTTTCTCCCTGTTCCTCCTTCCTGACAGAATCAATCCGCGCAGCGGGCGAAGCGCCTCTACAAATTGCGTCTGCGCAGCAGGCCGATCACCTTGCCCTCCACGTCCTCCAGGTCTACGCAGCCGAACACCCGGCTGTCTGTGGCGTGGGGGCGGTTGTCGCCCAGTACGAATATCTGTTTTATGCCCACATGCACCGGGAAGGTGACTCCTTCCTCGAACATGGTGGTTTCATAGGGAATGTCGTCCTCCTGGACCCGGGCGCCGTTGATGAGCATCCCGTTCTCATCAAAGTCCACCGTATCGCCCTCCGCCGCCACGACCCGGGCCATCAGAGAGCGTCCGTGATAGGAGAACACGGCGATGTCCCCGGCGCTGTACTTCTGGTCCAGCCGATAGTAGAGCACCAGGTCCCCGTCCCGCAGAGACGGGTTCATGTTGCTGCTCAGATACCGCTGATACCCGAAAATATAGTGGAATATCAGCCAGAACACCACAAAAATGACCGCCAGCTTGATGGCGAGCGCCACGATGTCCGAGAGCAGCGAGGCGGCGGCGGAGCGGGGCTTTTTCTCCTTTGCCTCCTCTGAAGCGGGAGCGCTCATGCCGGCCCCACCTCCTTTCAACCCTGAATCTTTCGGAAAAACGTTTCTAAAACAGGGTTTTCTTACCTATTATAGTAAATCCACAAAGCCTTGTCAAGGTTCGTGTCTACAATTGTGGATTTTCATCTGCTGCGGATGCGAAATGTTGGTATTTCGTCGGATTTTTGTGCCATTCTGGTCCGGCCGCGGCGAAGCGGACAGACCACGGCGGAGGTAAAAAACAAGGAGACTTGTGAGAAAGTCCCCAAAAATATGTGGAAATCTCCCGCCTGATGTGCTATACTGGCCTCAGAACAATGGAGCGATTTTATACCACAGGCCATGCCGTGTGGACCCTGCACAAGGAGTGTACGCACATGAAACAAGACCTGGAACAATTTGTATTGGAAAACTTCCAATCTGCCCTGGAAAAGCGGCATATTCAGCCCTATTATCAGCCGGTTATCCGCACCATCTCCCAAAAGCTGTGCAGCTTCGAGGCGCTGGCGCGCTGGGTGGACCCGGAGCGGGGCGTCATCCGCCCGGACCAGTTCATCCCCGTGCTGGAGCGCGCGAAGCTGATTCACCTGCTGGACGAGTGCATCATTCATCAGGTGTGCGAGCGCCTGCGCAGGAGCATGGATTCGGCGCAGGTGCCCATTCCCGTGTCCGTGAACCTGTCCCGTCAGGATTTCCAGCTCTGCGACGTGTATGCGATGGTGGACAAGCTGACCCGCAGCCACCAGATTCCCCACGAGTTTCTCTACATCGAAATCACCGAGAGCAGCATGTCTGAGCAGGAGGAGCTGATGCACAGCATCGTGGACCGCTTCCACACCGGCGGCTACCAGGTCTGGATGGATGACTTCGGCAGCGCCTATTCCTCCCTGAACACCCTGAAGGACTACACCTTTGACGAGCTGAAGCTGGATATGCGCTTTCTCAGCTCCTTTAGCCAGCGCTCCCGGCGCATCCTCACCGCGGTGGTCCACATGGCCAAGGAGATTAACGTCCACACGCTGGCCGAGGGCGTGGAGAACGAGGACCAGTTCCGCTATCTGCGCAACATCGGCTGTGAGAAGGTGCAGGGCTACTTCTTCGGCCGCCCCCTCCCCTACGAGGAGAGTCTGGAGCATCTGTGCGCCACCGGCATCCGCATCGAAACACCTCAGGAGCGGAAATACTACGACGACATCGGCCGTGTCAATCTGCTCAGCGCGGTGCCCTTCATCACCCGGGAGGAGCACGACGCGCTGACCTCCGCCCGGCAGCTCAACAGCATCCCGCTGGCCCTGGTGGAGATGGACGAGAGCCACTTCAAGCTCCTGTTCCACAACACCGCCTTCGAGCAGACCGCCCAGGGCACCGGCCTGTTTCCCGACGTGTTTGACGTGCGGCTCATGGGGACGCCCCAGCCCGCCGCGCTGCTGTCGGAGAAGTTCCGTCGCCTGCTGGACGCCACCCGCTCCGGGGAGCCGGGGAAAATGTACCTCATCTCCCGGGAGGAGTACTACGAGGTGCAGGCCAAGTGCGTCTCCCAGCTGGGGGAGCGCTACTGCGTGCTGCTGTAAATGCGCAATCTCACCAAGGCGCCGGGCGCGGAGGAGACGGAGCACCTGGACGAGAGCCTGCGTCAAATCTATTCCCTGTTTGAGCGCATCACCCTGGTCAATGTGGACGCGGACACCTTTGAACCCCTCTATGTGGACACCCGCTCCGACATGGTTTCCAGGCGAAGCAACATCCGCGCTATGGCAAGGGAATATGCTTCACAGTACGTCTATCCCGAGGACCGGGAGACTTATCTGCGCCTGATGGACCCCAATTCCATCGAAAAACAGCTGAAAAAGGCCGGAAAACCCTACATCAACGCCTGCATTCGCTCTCTGGTGGGACACGGGCAGTACGCCTGGAAGCAATACACCGTCCTCTGCCTCCAGGAGAGCAACTACCTGCTACTCATCCGCAACGTTCATGAGGCCGCCCTTGACTTCCTCAGCGCCCATCAGGGCTGCGCCGCGGAGCTGAACCACGCGGAGGGCATCTCCGGGGAGCTGCTTTGGAAGAGCCTGGTGCAGTCGGACATCATCCGGCTATTCTGGAAGGACCGGGAGCGCCGTTTCCTGGGCGCCAGCCAATCCTTCCTGGATTATTACGATTTCTCCTCTCTGGAGGATATTCTGGGCAAAAACGACGAGGATTTGGGGTGGCATGTCCACGCCGACGCCTTCAAGAGCGACGAGTACCAGGTCATTCACGAGGGCCGGGTGGTTCGGAACATGCCCGGCCGGTGCATCCGGCACGGAGAAAACCGGGACATTCTGGCAAACAAAGCGCCTCTTTATGACGAAAACGGCGAGATTCAGGGACTTGTGGGCTACTTCATCGACCGGGAGCTCATCAACGCCAACGACAGCCGCGGCGCGGAGACCAGACGCCGGGACCTGATGACCGGGCTGCTCAACGCCCGGGGCCTCATGGAGGAGGAGGTCGTGTTCCGGGACGAGTACTACATGCGAAACGCGGATTTTGTGCGCATCCACATCACCATTGACGACTTTTCCTCCCTGGTGAAGCAGCACGGCTTCGAGTTCGGGGACAAGGCCATGGTGGCGCTGGGCCGGGCGCTGCGGCAGGAGTTCGGCCAGAGCGCCGCGGTGGCGCGCTACTCCGGTCAGCGCTTCGTGATTCTGCGCCAAATCACCGGGGCGGAAGAGGCCCGGCAGCTGCGCACGCGCATCCGGTCTGTGGCCTCCAGCCTCCAGAGCATCGAGGGGGTGCCCCTGACCCTGTACCTCTCTGTGGGCTACGCCATCTACTCCGAGGTGGACGACCTGGAGGCCCAGAAGAAACGGGCGGAGAACAGCTTGCTGGTGGACCACGACGAAAACGTCAGCACTGAGAGCAGAATCAGCTACGCCTCGGAGCTGTTCCATTTCTACGACGACCTGCCCATCCCCTTCGCGGTGTTCCGCGTGGTGACCGACGAGGAGGGGCTGGTCCGGGATGCCATCGTTTTCTATGCCAACCACAGCTACGAGCTCAGCTGCGGCAAGGACGTGTCAGAGCTGCTGGGCCACGGCACCCGTGAGCTGTTCCCCACCATGGACGAGAACTGGTACGACGCCGCGGGCCGGGCGGCGCTGGGCGGCGAATCCGTGGTGTCCCAGTTCTACCTGGGGCCGGAGCACAACCTCTACCACATTACGGCCAGCCCGGTCATCCACACCGGCTACTGCTGCTTCACCTTCCTGGTGCTGGATGTCAAGGAGATGGAGCCGGAGCAGTGAAAAACGCCGGACATGCGCCGGAGGCTGTCAGGCTGAGAAGGAAGTGCGCGCATGAGAAGAAAACTGCTGTTTTTCGGGGATTCCAACACCTACGGGTACGATCCGGCTAATTATTACACGCTGCGCTACCCGGAGGAGCAGCGCTGGACCACGATGCTGGCCCGCTCGGCGGCGCGGCGCTGGGAGCTGATTCCGGAGGGCCTGAACGGCCGCGCCCTCCCCCGTCTGCCCGGAGACGCGCCGCTGCTGCGTTCCCTGCTGGACAGGCTGGGGCCGGAGGATGTGTTCGCGGTGATGCTGGGCACCAACGACCTGCTGGGGACCTGGCCGCCGGACGCGCAGCGGGCTGTGGAGCGAATGGACAATCTCCTGCGCTTCCTTCTGGAGGAAGGTCGGGACGCGGGGACGGTGCTGGTCATCGCGCCGCCCTGTCTGGACAAGCTCGCCGCCGTGATGCCCTCCGCCGGGCGCTGCGGTCCGGAAAGCCACCGGATGAATCAGGGCTTTCGGGACCTGGCCGGGCGCTGGGGCGTTCGGTTTGCCGATGCCGGGACCTGGGACATTGACCTGTGCGGCGGGGACTGGGTCCACTTCTCCGAGGCAGGACACCGGCAGTTCGCCCGGCGGATGGAGGAGGTGCTGGAGAGGCTTTGAGCCGCCGGAGCGCTGTCAGCGTTTTTTCGAATGGAAAGTTCTGAAATATAACTTCTAAAAGTGCTTGTGTTTTTGGTGGATTCCTGTTAAACTAGCAGCAGGAAACGCGGCGGACGCGCGGCCCCCTGACGGGCGCGGACCGCCGGTCTGGATTGGAATGAGGAGGCGTTAGCGTGAAAACCTGGACAAAAGAAGAGCGTTACCGCGTACTGCGGGACCCGGAGGAGATTCGACCCCTCCATGAGCGCATTTGCCGCTCCGACTGGCGGCAGACCTATCACATTCAGAGCGTCACCGGACTGCTGAACGACCCCAACGGCTTCGTCTACCACGACGGGCTGTGGCATCTCTTCTATCAGTGGTGCCCCTGGGGCGCGGTGCACGGTTTGAAGTACTGGTATCACACCATCTCCAACGACCTGGTCACCTGGAAGAATCTGGGCGTGTGCATCAAGCCCGACACCCTGTATGACAACAAGGGTGCCTATTCCGGCTCCGCCCTGCCCACAGACGACTCCCTCTACCTTTATTATACCGGCAATCACCGGGACGAGAACTGGGTGCGCAAGTCCTACACCCTTCTGGTGGATTTGAAGGACCGGGAGACGCCCACGAAGCTGCCGCCCCTCTACGGTCCGCACCCGGACTACACGGAGCATCAGCGCGACCCGAAGATTATCTACAACAAGGAAAAGGGGAAGTATTACATCATTCTGGGCGCTCAAACGAAGGAAAAGCACGGCTGCGTGCTGATTTACGCCTCCGACTCCCCCACCCAGGACTGGCACTTCGCCGGGGAGCTGAAGGTGCCCGGCTTTGAGGCCTTCGGTGACATGTGGGAGTGCCCCTCCATCGAGAAGATCAGCGGCTACGATGTGCTGCTCTTCTGTCCCCAGCACCTGACCCTGCCCGGACGGGGCGGCACGGTCCATCACAACGGATACCTGCTGGGACAGATGGACTGGGACAGCCTGACCTTTACCCCGGACAACACCCAGTTCCACGTGCTGGACTTTGGCTTTGACTCCTACGCCGCCGAGTGCGCCGCCAATCCCGAGGACCAGAACAAGGCGACGCTGGTGGCCTGGATGGGCCTGCCGGACGCCGCCTACCCCACCGACGAGGAGGACTGGTCCGGCTGCCTGACCCTCCCCCGGGAGCTGCGGGTGCGTGACCGCCGCCTGATTCAGCAGCCGCTGGAGGATTTGCGGGCGCTGCGGGGCCGTTCGGTGGATTTGGAGGCCACGGATTTGCTGCCCAGGGTGTGCGAGCTGGAGCTCATCAGCCGGGGCGGAGATCTGTCCATCCATCTGCTGGCCAAGTCTGACGGCAGCGGCGGCCTGTCCATTCGCTACGACGACGCGGCCCGGGAGATTACGGTGGACCGCTCCGGCCTGACCCACCGCTTCAACGTGGATCAGGGGGAGCAGCGCACCCGTCCCCTGCCCAAGGGCCTGTTCCACCTGCGCATCTTCCTGGACCGCAGCTCGGTGGAGATTTTCGTCAACGACGGCGACGCGGTGTTCTCCTCCCGCATCTTCCCCGTGGCCGGAGAGGAGCGGCTGCGCCTGGAGGGCGACGCCTCGGTCCGCGTGTGGCACCTGAAGCCGGCGGTGGAGGACGACTTTGTCGTCTGAGCGCGCCGGGACCGAAAGTGAGGTGTTTCCATGAGCGACGGAACCGGAAAAACCCCGGGCAAGGGCAAGGATTTCCTGTGGGCAGTGCTCTTCCTGGTCATCTTCATCAACGGCTTTGAGGCCGGCGGCTATCAGGCCAGCCTTTGGAACATCGGCAAGGACTACGACCTGTCCGTGACCTCCATGGGCCTGTTTGCCTCCATGGAGCTCTTTGCCACCATGCTGGCCCCTCTGCTTCTGGGCCGCTGGGCGGACCGCACCAGCAAGGACCGGAGCATCAGCATCCTGCTGAGCCTCCAGCTGGCCGCCTCCGCCCTGGTGCTGGTCACCAGAGGGAACACGCTGTTCCTGGTGTGCGTGTTCTTCCTGGGCCTGACCACCAGCGCCCTTCAGTTCATCTCCATCGCCGCGCTGGCGGACGCCTATCCGGTGAGCAACAAGCGGCGCATCCCCTTTTTGACCTCTATGTACGCCACCGGCGCTCTGGTGGCCCCCCTGGTGGTCTCCTTCTACCTGAGCCACGGTTTGGGCTGGCGCACCCTGTTCGCCCTGCTGGCCGTGGGCAGCACGGTGGCTCTGGTGGGCATCCTCCGCTCCGGCAGCGAGCCTCGGGAGACCCTCTCCGCCGCCGCCGAGGAGCGGCGCAGCTCCGGCCACTTTGTGCTGGCGGGCGTACTGCTGCTGTGCGTGGTCATGTGCATCTATGTGGGCTTTGAGAACGGCTTTGCCTTCTTCGTGGACACCCTGTTCACCGACGTGCTCAAGTCCTCCAGCGGCAAGTTCGCCCTGAGCGTGTTCTGGGCGGTGATGATTCCCTCCCGGGTGCTGGTGGGCCTGTTCTCCAAACATTCCCGGAAGATTCTGCTGGGCGCTGTGGTGGCCATTCCCCTCATCACCTGGGTGCTGTCCATGAGCTCCAGCAGTACACTGGTGCTGCTGCTGTGCGTGCCTCTGGGCTTTGCCAGCGGCGCGATCTACCCCAGCGTGCTGACCATGCTGCTGCCCTTCGCGGGCAAGCAGACCGCCACGGCCACCGGCATGATTACCACCGCCACCGGCATCGGCGGCGTGGTGTTCACCGCCCTCACCGGCGTGATGGCGGAGCGGCTGGGCCTGCGGCTGGCGATTGCGGCTCTGGGCGGATTCTTTGTGATTTCCCTGCTCTCCGTTCTGGGAGCGCAGGCCCTGCATCGGAAGGTGCAGGAGGACTGACTGTCTGAGGACTGACCTTTGCGGATAAATGACCGGCGCCTCTCCGCTTTCCAGCGGGGAGGTGCCGGATGACCTCAAGGAGCGCTCTGCCGGAGGATGGCGGAGCGCTCCCGCGCGTCTGAGGGGACGAGGGGCGTCAAAGCCGCGGGAAAAAACTGTTTCGCTATTGGAAAAGCGGCCGGAGCGTGCTATAATGGTCGGGCAGACTTGGGGAACCCCTGATTTCATCCGGCTTCGGTGCCTTGCGGTCTGTTTCCCGTCCAATTGCGTCCGGCTTTCCTGAAAACCACAAAGGATACCTGCGACATCCGGTCACAATCTGACGAGGACTATCCGCGCGGTTCACGCTCGTCAGATGAAAGCAGCGATTGCTCCGAAAAGCCTGAAAACGCAAGAGAAAGAGTGAATCCGAGATGAACAAAATCAAACCCAATCCCAAGGCTTTGCTGCCGATTCTGATCTTTTTGGTCCTGTATTTGGGCTGCGGCATCTATTTCGAGTACCTCAGCCCGGAGGAGGGGCGCATGGGCTTCTACGTCATCAGCGTGGTGGTGGCCTTCGGCATCTCCCTGATCGTGGCCTTCGCCCAGAACAAGGCGCTGAGCTTTGACGAGAAAATCCACGTCTGTGCCCAGGGCATCGGGGACGACAACATCGTCATCATGCTCTTCATCTTCCTGATGGCAGGCGCCTTCAGCGGACTGGCAAAGGCCGCGGGCGGCGCGTCCAGCACGGCCAACCTGATGCTGGACATCATTCCGGGGAACCTGGCCATTCCGGGCATGTTCCTCATCGCCTGCCTGATTTCCATGGCTATGGGCACCAGCGTGGGCACCATCACGGTGATTGTCCCCATCGCCACGGAGATTGCCAAGACCACCAGCTTCAACCTGCCCCTGCTCATCGGCGCGGTGGTGGGCGGCGCCATGTTCGGCGACAACCTCTCCGTCATCTCCGACACCACCATCGCCGCCACCCGGACCCAGGGCGTGGAAATGCGGGACAAGTTCCGCGAGAACATCAAAATCGCGCTGCCCGCCGCGCTGATTACCCTGGCGATTCTGGTGGTCTACACCCTGCGCAATCCGGGCACGGAGCTGGGCGCGTTTGAGTACAATGTCTGGCTGGCCCTCCCCTACTTCATCGTGCTGGTGCTGGCGCTGGTGGGCCTGAACGTGTTCCTGGTGCTGGGCCTGGGCATCGTCCTGTTTTTCGTCATCGGCGGTCTGGCCGGGACCCTGAGCTTCTCCACTGCCTTCTCCGCCATGGGCGACGGAACCACCGGCATGTTTGAGACGATGATCGTCACCATTCTGGTGGCCTCCATCAGCGCGCTGATGAAGGCTTACGGCGGCTTTGAGGCGATTCTGGCCTTCATCCGTCAGCGGGCCAGGAGCGACAAGGGCGGCATGTTCGGCATCTGCCTGCTCACCGCCTTCATGGACGTGGCCACGGCCAACAACACGGTGGCCATCGTCATCGCGGCCCCCATCGCCAAGGAGATTTCCGAGGAGTACCATGTGGCACCCCGTCAGGTGGCCTCCCTGCTGGACACCTGCTCCTGCATCATGCAGGGCATCATCCCCTACGGCGCGCAGCTGCTGGTGGCGGCCAGCCTCAGCGGCATCACCAGCCTGGAGATTATCCCCTTCCTGTACTACCCCTTCCTGCTGTGCGTGTGCATGGTGGCATCCATCCTCCTGAGCAGGAGCAAAGCGGAAGCCTGAGCGTGCTCCCCTGAACAAAGAACAGACCCGGCCGGTTTCGGTCGGGTCTGAACGTTTTTGGGGATAATCAGGGCGAAAACAGATGAAAAACGCCATTTTTATCGACCATGGATGCGGTCAGTCGTCGTAGAGGGCGGACTGCTCGTAGACCATGCTCATGCGCAGGTCCGGGACGATCCAGGGAGCGGCACCCAGCACCAGCAGGACGTAGGAGGCCCAGCGGACGGGCGTGAAGAAGGAGCAAATCAGGGCCAGAACCTCAATGGCGAAGGTGATAAGCTCCTTTTTGCTCTCGTCCATCACCTGGTTCAGGATGACGCAGTCCTTCGAGTGGACGATGGCCTGCTGAAGCAGTACATAGCTGAAAAACTCCAGCAGACTGATGAGCACATACACGGTGGTGGGCAGCTGAGCGAAGTGGGTTCTGCCCACCCAGCTGGTGGTGACGGGGAAAAAGGAGAGGGTGAACAGGTAAAAGAGGTTCGCCCAGAGAATCTTCCCGTTGACGTGGCTGGCAACCTGGAGCAGATGGTGGTGGTTGACCCAGTGGGTGCCCACCATGATGAAGCTCACCAGGTAGGACACCGCCAGCGGCAGCAGGCTGAGCAGGGCCTCCAGCCCCTCCCCCTCCGGCACCTGAATGAGCAGAATGGTGATGGTGATGATGATGGCGATGACGCCGTCGCTGAACGCTTCCAGTCTCCCTTTGGTCATAGTGCATCCTCCTTTTTGGGCCATTATACCCCAGCGCCGGGGAAAATGCAAGATAATCCGAAACGCAGGCTTTTTTGCAATTATCTCCGGATTCAGGGTGTTGAGATACAATTTACAGAATCGGTCTTGCATGCTGAATGGGGTTGTGTTAAGATATAACAAATAGTCAATCAAAACTCCCGAAAGGAAGGATGACCTATGCTGCTGCGAAGAAATCAGACCGCTGTACAAGCTGGAAAGCGGTTCAAATGTATATTGTCTCTGGGGCTGTGCCTGCTCCTCACCGCTGTGACACTCTGCCCCTTCCCTGCCCGGGCCGAGAAGGCGCAGCAGAAGACTGTGCGGGTGGGCTGGTATGAATCCACCTACTGCTACCGGGACAAATTCGGCCGCAGAAAGGGCGTGGCCTACGAGTATCAGCAGAAGGTCGCCGCCCACACCGGCTGGAAGTACGAGTATGTGGAGGACAGCTGGCCCAACCTGCTCCAGAAGCTGATGGACGGAGAAATCGACCTGCTCAGCGATGTCTCCTATAAAAAGGAGCGCACGGGTCACATGCTCTACTCCGCGCTGGCCATGGGCGCGGAGTCCTATTACCTTTATATCGACTCGGAGAACACGGAAATCACGCCGGAGAATCTCAGCACCCTGAACGGAAAGAACGTCGGCGTCAACAAGGGCAGCTTCCAGGAGGGTCTGCTCCGGAACTGGGCCGAGCAGAACGATTTGTCGGTAAACATTGTGGAGCTGACGGACGACGAGACCTATTTCATGACCATGCTGGCAAACGGCGATATTGACGCCCTGGTCGCCATGGACAATCTGGGCTCGGAGAAGCGGGTCGTCCCGGTGTGCAAAATCGGTGCCTCGGATTACTTCTTTGCCGTCAACAAGCAGCGCCCGGACCTGCTCAATGAGCTCAACAGCGCCCTGTCCGCCATTCAGGACGAGGACCCCTATTACAATCAGAATATTACAAAGGAAGCCGTCAGCCTGATGAAGACCAACGCCTTCGCCACCCCGGCGCAGGAGAGCTGGCTGGAGGCGCACGGGACGATTCGCGTGGGATACTGGGACAACTACCTGCCCTTCTGCGCGGCGGACAAGAAGACGGGCGAGCTGACCGGTGCCTTGAAGGACTATCTGAACCAGGCATCCAACTGCCTGAAAAACGCGAACATCCGCTTTGAGGCGGTGCCCTACCCCTCCACGGACGCGGCCCTGGCGGCCATGAAGGACGGGAAAATCGACTGCGTGTTCCCGGTGAATCTGAGCACCTTCGAGGGAGAGGAACGGGGCGTGCTGAGCGTCAACCCCATCATGCGCACCGAAATGAGCCTGCTGATGCGCTCGGAGGAGCGGCTGGAGCGGGAGAGCGGTCAGACCCAGACCGTGGCCATTGACGCGGGAAACAGCAATTTTGAGACCTTTGTCAAGGACGATTTGCCGGACTGGACCATTCAGTCCTGCCCCACCATGGAGGACTGCTTCCGCTCGGTCAAGAACCGGACGGCGGACGGCGTGCTGGCCTGCACCTACCGCATGAACGTCTACGAGCCCATGCGCATCAAGTACAAGCTGGTCGCCGTGCCCACAGGCGAGACGATGGAGCTGACCTTCGCCGTGCGCTCGGACAACCATACCCTCTTCTCCATCCTGGATAAGATTGTGAATCTGACTCCGGAGGAGGATATGCAGTACGCGCTGTCCAACTACCTGTACACCACCAGAAAAATCTCCTTCGTGGACTTTCTGGAGGACAACTGGATAGCCATGATGGTGGCCATCTCAGCCGTCTTCTTCCTCATCATCTTCCTGCTGGTTCAGAAGCTCAAGGCGGAGCGCAAGGCCAACGAGCAGCAGCGCCTGCTGGAGGAGGCCGCGGAGATTGTGAAGCTCAAGCAGACCATCTCCTCCCTGCTGGACAACATGCCCGGCATGAACTACACCAAGGACGCCCAAACCGGCGCCTATCTGGCCTGCAACCTGGCCTTTGCGTCCTTCGCCCGCAAAAAGACGCCGGAGGAGGTCGTCGGCCTCACCGCCGCGGAGATTTTCGACGAGGAGACGGCGAAGCGCTACCAGGAGGACGACAAAATGGCGCTGTCCATGGACGAGCCTTACATCTTCTTCGAGGACACCCGGGACCCGGAGGGCGAGCGGCGGCAGATTAAGACCACCAAGCTGAAGTACACCGACGCCGCCGGACGGCTGTGCGTGCTGGGCAACTCCGTGGACGTGACCATGGACATGGTGCGGATTCACCGGGGGTCTGTGTCCAGCCCCGAGGACTACGAAAGCGCCCGGCGCACCGGCATCATCTATGCCCACATCGCCCAGGCGCTGGCCCAGGGCTACACGGACCTGTACTACATCAATCTGGACACCGAGGGGTACATCGAATACCGCACGGATGAAAACAGCGGCACTCTGGCGGAAATTCGGCGCGGCTGGCACTTCTTTGAACAGTGTCAGATTGAGTCGGAGCAGGTGGTGTATGTGGAGGACCGGGAGGCCGTGCAGAAGGCGCTGCAGCGGAAAACGCTGGTGGCGGAGCTGGAGCGCAGCAACACCTTTATCATGACCTACCGCCTGAACGGGAAGAAGGGTCCCTTCTATGTCAACATGACGGTCACGCGCATGAAGGACGACGAGCGCTATATCATCATGGGCGTCACGGACGTGGACGAGCAGATGAAGCAGCGGCTGTCCTCCCAGCGGGCGAAGGAGGAGCGCATCGCCTACGCCCGCCTGAACGCCCTCACCGGCGACTTCCTGTGCGTCTATGTGGTGGTTCCGGAGAGCGGTTTCTACCGCGAGTACAGCGAAAGCTCCGGCTTGCAGGCCTTCTCCCTGCCCAAGGAGGGCACGGATTTCTTCGGGGATTCCGCGCAGCGGGGCCGGAATGTGATTTATCATGAGGATTTGGACCGGTTCCTTGCGGCCTTTACCGCGGAAACTGTTTTGGGAGATATTGAGCGCCACGGCATCTTCTCCATGACCTATCGGCTGATGATGAACGGCAAGCCCCGCTATGTGCAGCTCAAGGCGGCCATGGTGGTGGAAAAGGAGGGCCCGCGCCTGGTCGTGGGCATCAACGACATCGACGCGCAGGTCCGTCAGGAGGAGGCCTATGCCCGCAACCTCGCCCAGGCGCGGATTGAGGCCACCATCGACTCCCTGACCCATGTGAAGAACCGCCACGCCTACCGGCTGGCGGAGGAAGAGCTGAACCGTCAGATCCAGGCGGGCTGCGCCCCGGACTTTGCCGTGGTGGTGCTGGATGTCAACGATTTGAAGAAGGTCAACGACACCGCCGGACACGAGGCGGGCGATGAGCTGCTGCGCAGCGCCTGCAAGGTCATCTGTGAGATTTTCAAGCACAGCCCGGTCTTCCGAATCGGCGGCGACGAGTTCGCGGTCATTTCCAAAGAGAACGACTACGCCTGCATGGAACAGCTCATTGAGCGGGTGGCCGCGCACAATCTGGAGGCGCAGCGCAGCGGAGGCATCGTCATCGCCTGCGGCATGTCCAAATTCGAGGGAGACGAGAGCGTTTCGGCCGTGTTTGAGCGCGCGGACCAGAGCATGTACGAGAACAAGAGCGAGCTGAAGAAGAGAAAAGCCGCCGCGCAGACGTGAAAGGCGCAGCGCACGGAGCAAAGATGCGGCGCTGCGCGCAAAGGCGTGCGAAGCTGAAGAAGGTGAAGAGAGATGTATTATTCCTTAATCGGCCTGCTGGCCGTTCTGACGCTGTTCATTGTGAACCGCGATATTCTGCACAACGTCAGCGTCTGCTATGACAAGCCCGTCTGGAGCGCCTACAGAAGGTTCCTGTTTGCCGTGCTGGCGTACTATATTACGGATATTTTGTGGGGCATTTTGGAGAACCGAAAGCTGGTGGCGCTGCTCTTTGCCGACACGACCGTGTACTATGTGGCCATGGGAATGGGCGTGCTGTTCTGGGCGCAGTACACCGTGTCCTACCTGAACGAGGACCACGCCTTTGGCCGCTATCTGGTGTACACCGCCTGCATCACCGCGGGGCTGCTGACGCTGTTCTCTCTGGTCAATGTCTGCGTTCCGGTGCTCTTCACGGTGGACAGCGACTGCGTCTACCATGCCCTTCCCCTGCGCCATGTGATGCTGGCCGTGCAGGTTGTGCTGCTCTTCCTCCTGTCGCTCTACGCCCTGGCCTCCCTGCGTCGGATGGGCGCTGTGGGCGAAAAGGGGCAGCGCTATCGGACGCTGGGGTACTTTGGCCTGATTATGGGCTCGTTTCTGTTCGTGCAGCTCTGGTATCCGCTGCTGCCGCTCTACACCATCGCGTATATGCTGGGCACCAGCATGATGCACTCCTTCATCGCCATTGATGAGCGGGAGGAGTACCGGCGCGGACAGGAGGAGGCGGAAAAAATCGCCGAGCTCACCAAAACCGTCATCTCTCTGCTGGACAACATGCCCGGCCTGACCTTTGCCAAGGACGCGAAAACCGGCGTGTATCTGGCCTGCAATCAGGCCTTTGCGGAATACGCCCAAAAGCAGAGCCCGGAGGACGTGACAGGGCTCACCGACGAGCAGATTTTCGATGCCGAGACGGCGGCCCACTTTGTGGCCGATGACAGAATCGCCCTGTCCATGAGCAAGCCCTACATTTTCTATGAGGATGTCCCGGACGCCGCGGGGAATCAGCGGCAGCTCCAGACCACGAAAATCAAGTACAAGGACGCCTTTGGCCGGATTTGCGTCCTGGGTATGTGCCAGGATGTCACGGATTTTGTGCGCGTGCAGCACGAAAACGCCATGACAAAGGAGGCCTATGAGAGCGCGGTGAGCTCGGGGCTGATGTACACCCACATCGCCCAGACGCTGGCGCGCGACTACACGGACATGTTCTATGTCAACACGGATACGGAGGAGTTCATCGAGTACCGCAAGGGGGATGTGAGCAAATCCCTGGCCGAAATGCGGCGCGGCTGGCACTTTTTCAGCGATTGCAAGGAGGAGCTGTGCGAGAACGTCTTCCCGGCTGACCGGGCGGCCTTCCTTCAGGCGATGGACCGGCAGACGCTGATGAAGGCGCTGAGCCGGAAGAACACCTTCATCATGACCTACCGGCAGATGAGCGAAACCGGCCCGATTTACGTCAGCATGAAGGTCTCTCTGATGGAGGACGACGAACAGTTCATCATCATCGGCATCACCAACGTCAACGCCCAGATGCGCGACGCCATGGCCAAGAGTGAAGCCCTGTCAGAGGCCCTGGCCCTGGCGGAGCAGGCGAACAGGGCGAAAACCTCCTTCCTCTCCAGCATGAGCCATGAGATTCGCACGCCCATGAACGCCATCATCGGCCTGGACACGCTGGCGCTGAAGAAGGAGAATCTGGACGCGGAGACCCGCAACTATCTGGAGAAAATCGGCGGCAGCGCCCGGCACCTGCTCTCCCTCATCAACGACATTCTCGATATGAGCCGCATTGAATCCGGCCGCGTGGTGCTGCGCAGAGAGGTGTTCTCCTTCGGCGCCATGCTGGAGCAGATCAACACCATGGTTCTCTCCCAGTGCTCGGATAAGGGCATCACCTACGAGTGCCGGGTGCTGAGCCAGATGGAGGAGTGCTATATCGGTGACGATATGAAGCTCAAGGAGGTGCTCATCAACATCCTCTCCAACGCCGTCAAATTCACCGAGGCGCCCGGCAGCGTCACGCTGACGGTGGAGCGCACAGCGGAGCTGGAGGAGCAGTCCACCCTGCGTTTCCGGGTCAGGGATACCGGAATCGGCATGGACAAGGAGTTTATCCCGAAGATTTTTGACGCCTTTTCTCAGGAGGACGGCAGCCGGAAGAACAAATACGGCAGCACCGGCCTGGGCATGGCCATCACCAAGCGCATTGTGGAGATGATGAACGGCTCCATCGACGTGGAGTCCGAAAAGGGCGTCGGAACGGAGTTTACCGTGACGGTCACGCTGAGAAACTTCGACCAGAAGAGCGCGCAGCAGGACGGCGGAATCGACCCGCGCGCACTGCATGTTCTGGTGGTGGACGACGACCCCATCGAGGCCGAGCACGCCAGAATGGTGCTGGAGGAGGCGGGCGTCCGGACGGACACCTGCACCAGCGGACTGAACGCCCTGCGCATGATGGAGGTGCAGAGCACCAAGCAACGGCCCTACAACATGGTGCTGATGGACTGGGATATGCCGGGCATGAACGGTATCGAGACCTTTGCGGAAATCCGCAGGCAGTACGACAGCGCAAGCACCGTGGTGGTCCTCACGGCCTACAGCTGGGACGACATTCAGGAGGAGGCCAGGCGCGTGGGCGTGGACAGCTTCCTGACTAAGCCGCTGCTCACCGAGAGCGTCCTCGAACAGCTTGAGGGGATTGCCCGCAGGAGCCGCCTGAATCTGCGTCAGAAGAAAAAGCGCTCGGAGCTGGCGGGACGCCGCGTCCTGCTGGCCGAGGATATGGAAATCAACGCTGAAATCATGATGGATACCCTTGAAATGGAGAGTATCCGGGCAGATCATGCGGAAAACGGCGCAATTGCCGTGGAAATGTTCGAGAAAAGCCCGGTGGGAACCTACGCGGCGATTCTGATGGATGTGCGCATGCCCGTCATGGACGGTCTGGAGGCCACAGCCGCCATCCGCGCCCTCTCCCGGACGGACGCGAAGCGGATTCCCATCATCGCCCTGACCGCCAACGCCTTCGACGAGGATGTGCAGCTCTCGCTCCAGTCGGGCATGAACGCCCACCTGAGCAAGCCGGTGGAATCAGAGCAGCTCATTCGGGTGCTGGGCGAGCTGGTCTACGAGGCGGAGGAGGCCAGGTGATTTCCGCGTCCCCTTCCCCATCCGGGCGCGCTGGGAGAAGGGGACGCTGTGAGTCTGGGCCGCGAAGCATCCGCCGCGGTTTTCCACACCTCGCGCTCTGCGCGGAAAAAAAGCGGAACCATCGTTTCAAGCCGTGTTGAGACGATGGTTCCGCTGCCGGAGAGCTCCATGTAATCTGTTATTATACACCTTTCTTTCCCTCCGGTCAACCGCTTTTCCACGTTTCTCAGACATATGTCCGATAAAAGGGACTGCGCCGCCGAGGCGCGGTTTTTCTCATTGACGAACCGCAAATCCCGTTGTAAAGTATAGTTACAGCAACCAACAATGGGTTCTGAGAGTCTGAGACAAGGGGGAAGCGCCATGATTTACCATTGCAATCGCTGCCGCTACGATTTTGAGGCCAGCGTGCCGCCGGTGCGCTGCCCGGACTGCGGAAGCCGGGCGCTTCGCCGGGCCACAAGGGCGGAGCGGGTCGAATACCTTCAGCTGATGAAGCTCGTGGCCGCGGAGAGCTGGGACGACGCCGGATTGAGGCGGCGCGCCGGGAACGCGGCCGCGGAGGAATCCCCCTCCCCTGCGCGGGAAAAGGAGCTTCCGGTGTGCTCCGCTTGAGCACCTGTTCCCACCAGGCAGCGCGCTGCTTTTTCTTTTTTCGACTGGAATCGAACTGATGTCCTTGTTTTAAGGCAAAACAGAGGCAAGGGAGGGACAGGCCGGATGTCAGCAGAGAACCCGACGGCAAGCGCCGGAAACGACCCGCCGCGCAGCTACATCGCGGTGGATATGAAGAGCTTTTACGCCTCCTGCGAATGTGTCTCCATGGGCCTGGACCCCCTGACCACGAATCTGCTGGTGGCGGATGAATCCCGGTCGGACAGCACCATCTGTCTGGCGGTCTCCCCTTCCCTCAAGGCCATCGGCGTGCCCGCCCGTCCGCGGCTGTTTGAGGCAAAGCAGGCCATCCGCAGCTATGAGCGGCGCACGCGCACCAGGGTGAATTACATCACGGCGGTGCCCAGAATGGCCCTTTATGAGAGAATTTCCGCCAAAATCTATGAGGTGATTCTGAAATACGCCGCGCCTCAGGATGTACACGTCTACTCCATCGACGAATCCTTCATCGACGCCGCGCCCTACCTGCATCGCTACAGGCGCGCCGCCGCCGCCGCGGGCGTGCACCCTGCTCACCTGATGGCGATGACCATCATCCGGGATGTGCTGGCCGTCACCGGCATCACCGCCACCGTGGGGATTGGAACAAATCTGTATCTGGCGAAGGTGGCGATGGACATTGTGGCGAAGAAAGCCCGGCCCGACAAGGACGGGGTGCGCATCGCCGAGCTGAACGAGGAGAGCTACAAATACCTCCTCTGGGGCCACCGGCCCATCACGGACTTCTGGATGATTGGCCCGGGAAAGGCGCGGACGCTGGCCAAAAACTACCTTCTCACCATGGGGGACGTGGCCCAGAGGTCCCAATGGGATGAGGAGTGGTTTTACAAGACCTTTGGCATCGACGGAGAAATCCTCATTGCCCACGCCTGGGGCTGGGACCCGGTCACCATGGCCGACATCAAAGGCTATCGCTCCGAGTCCCACAGCCTCAGCAAGGGGCAGGTGTTGCCCAAACCCTACGCCTTCCGTGAGGCGCGGCTGGTGCTCTCCGAGATGCTTGACTGCCTGTGCGCGGAGCTGTTCGCGAAAACGCTGATTGCCCGGAGCTGCAAATGGTGGGTCTCCTTCGACTACAAGTCTCTGGAGGTCTGTCCGGGCTATGACGGGGAAATCGTGGAGGATTTCTACGGCAGACCCCACCCGAAGCACAGAGCCGGAACCGTGAGGCTGCCTGTGGAGACAAACTCGGTTTCCACCATCGCCCCGCGCGTTTTGGCGGACTTTGAGAGAAAGACGGACCACCGCCTGCTCGTGCGCAGGCTGGGCGTGTGTGCCGATTCCGTCAGGCGTGACGATGGCTTTGTGCAGCTGAATCTGTTTGTGGATGACCAGGCGCTGGAGCGGGAAAGGCGGCTTCAGGGGGTTCTGGGACAGCTGCGTTCCAAATACGGCGCAAACGCGGTCTTTACAGCCAAAAATCTGCTGGAGGGTGCCACACAGCTGGAACGCAGCCGGCAGATTGGAGGGCACAGAGCCTGAACGCACGGCCGCGCGTTCAGGCAGAGCAAGTGGAGGTGGATTATGACAGCAGCAAGGACGGACGCGGCCCGGAGCATCGGCTATTTGCCCCTTCCCGACGATTTTGAGTATCTGGATGTGCTGAAGCTGGGGCGGCCGCGTCACGAAAAATGGGATGATTTTTCTCTCAGGCATCCGCCCATGACGCCCGCGCGCTGGGCGAAGATTTTCAGCCCCTTTGACGCCCTGGACGGCTTCAACGAGGCGATTGCGTCAAAGGAGGTCGTCTATGAACCCAGGCGGCATCTGGGCGAGGAGGAACAGAAGGAGCTGAATCGGCGGCTGGGGCTTCTGCACAGGCTGACCTGGAATCTGCGCGCGGCAAGAGCAAACCGGGTGGTCGTCACCGTCACCTTTTTTGTCCCCTGCACGGACCTGCATCATCAGGCCTTTCACGCGGCCGGACAGTATCAGGCGGCCACGGGGATGGTGCTGCGGGTCGGGGGCGGCCGGCTGACGCTGGAGCTGACGGAGCCGGCGAGCGCGAAGCGGAGCATCTGTTTCGGTGATATTTGGAGCGTTGAGCGCCCTTCCGGCGCGTTTGACGCGCAATGGGAAGCATAGCCCGGAACTCATACGGAGGAAGCCTATGTGTGCGAGATTTTATATGGAGCTCTCCCCGGAGCTGAGGCCCTATGTGGAGCTGGCCAAGCGCTCTCCCCTGCTCAACGCCATGGTTGGAGCACTGGGCCGGGCGCTGAAAACGGAGGGGGAAATCCGGCCCACCGATTTGGTCCCGGTGGTCGCTCCGGCCAGGAAGAACCGGGAGCCGGCCGTGTTCCCGATGGTCTGGGGCTTTACGAATCCGCGCTCCGGGGCACCGCTCATCAACGCCAGGTCCGAGACGGCCGCCTCCAGGCCCTTCTGGAAAAACGCCTGGGCGGCGCGCCGGTGCATGATTCCGGCCAGCTACTATTTTGAGTGGGAGCACTGTTCTGGCCCGGATGGGCGGAAAAAGACCGGCTCAAAATACATGATTCAGCCGAAAAACTCGCCTGTTCTGTATCTGGCCGGTCTGTATGGTCTGGAAGAGCGGAACGGGCTTCGGGTGCCGGTGTTCACGGTTCTGACGCGGGAGCCCTGTGAGGAGATTCGGTTCATCCACGACAGGATGCCGGTGATGCTGCCCAAGGAGCTGGTCAGAGCGTGGCTGTCTCCCGGGGAAAGGCCGGAGGAGGTTCTCAAAAACGCGGTCACGGACGTGTACTTTGAGGCTGTCCCGTGATAAGCGGCAAAAGGGCGCGGAAACGACTCTGATGCGGTCCGTTTCCGCGCCCTTTTGTTGTGGTGGTGACTTCTGCGGGTGGGATGAGGGGGCTCGGGCAAAACACAGCGGCAGCGGTCCGCGCGACGCCGCGGCCCAGTCCTCCCCTTCCTCCAGAAACACCTGTCAATGCTCCTCCGGCACCGCCGCGCCGTTGCAGTACAGCAAACGGGCGGTTTTCTCGTCGATTTGGGCGGCGCGGAGGTTCATGCCCACCGCCTCCCTCTCGGAGACGGGAATGACGCAGAGGCATTTCCCGGTGCTGACGTTCCGGAGGCGGACATCTCGCAAATCCATCCCGGAAAAGTCCGGATTTGCTGCCCGTTTGATGACCCCTGTGAGAATCGAACTCACATTTCCAGGTTGAGAGCCTGGCGTCACTGGCCGTTAGACGAAGGGGCCGTTGAAGATGCTCCTGCACATCCCAAAGAAGGATTGTTTTGAAAAAATGATGGGGAAAGCGACCCGGATGGGATTCGCGACGGCGCTTGCGCCTGGTCCTTTAGGGGACCCACAACCTCCTGATAGATAGTCAGTCAGGCGCTCTGCCAACTGAGCTGCCGGGCCAGGCTGCGACAGCAATTCAGGTCCTTGCAGGCTCCTCAATTGTTGTCACAGAGAGACAAAGCACATTGTTTCGTCGTTATAACCGCTTAACTATGGCATCATTGTTCTGAACTGCGGGCAGTCCATTCTGCCTTTGATGATGCCAGTGGGATTCGAACCCACGATTACGCCGTGAAGGGGAAATCATTGCTGTCTGTGCTTTTGATGGTCAAAGGATACCACAGGTCGGGCGGCTTTTCCCGGAAAAAAAGTTGCGAAGAGTGGTTTATCCTCTCCCCCACCTGACAATCCGGCAGGGTGGGACAAGAATTTGCACAAACGCAAGCGTTCCCGGCACAGATGAGGACTGCTGGACACCTGTCCATTTTTCTGCATTCGACGCAGAAAATCATCTTGCCGAAGCACGTCAAAACTGCTATACTTATCATCAAAGCGAAACAAAATGGAGGGATAGACATGAGGCGTCGATTGCGGAGAAACCAAAACTACCTGGTCATCATTGGGACGGGAGTCATGGTTTTTGGCGTCTGGAGCATCATCAAAACACTGATGTTTTTTGTGATGGGCGGCCAGGTGACGATTGGGTATTTTGAAAACGTGAGCAAATCCGGATTGCCTGTTCAAATGAACTATATGGTTCTGATGCTCCTGCTGATTCTGGATTTGCTGGTGCGCATCTATGTCGGGATGTCCGCCCGCGCGGAAGGATTTGGAGCGCAAAAGGGAAATACCTACGTCGTGTTCTCCGTTCTGCTGTGCCTGTTTCACTTCGCGGTCATTGTCACGGGCATCCTCAGCCATTTTCGGTACTACGACAGCCCGGAGGACGCACTGATGTCCTTCCTGATGGACCTCACCTCTCTGGTGACCCTGATTGAGCTGGTGAATTCCATTTTTAAGGTGCGCTGGCTCACCCGTGAGCTGACCTTGTCGGAGTAAGGGGGACGTATGCAAAAGGATTTTCACTACTACGCCACCTACTGCGCGGCGTATCTGGCCGGCTACTCTCATCAGGAGTGTCTGGACATCTGTTACAGTGCCCAGTTCGTGGACTGGTGCTCCGTCACGCTGCTGAGCGCGCTGAAGGCGCCCAAGGCAGCGGCCACCACCCAGCTTCAGCTTGAATTGATGGACGCCCGCACCGATTTGCTGGGCCTTCAGGACATCACGCGCATCTGGTCGTCCTTTCACTTTCTGCCCTACCAGCTCAAGCCTACCCTGACCAAGCGCTGCAAAAGCTACATCGACAAGTATGCCCTGATTTGCAACGTCAATGGGGATTTGGTGGTGGACACGGTAAACCTGGCCAAGGGACGCAGCCTCCAGGCGGTGGGAGTGGCCATGCACGTGCTGGCGGACACCTGGGCGCATCGCTATTTTGCCGGTACGCCCTCTCTGGTCATCAACAACACCAATTATTACTTCTACGAGCTGATTGGTTCGGGGAAAGAGACAAAGGAGCGGCGCATCACCTTCCGTCACAGCGCCTCCACGCCGGATGACCTGGAGCACTCCATCTACACCAACACCATCTTTCAGAGCAGTGAGCGCTCCATCATGAACCTGGGCCATGGACGGGCGGGGCACCTGCCGGATTACAGCTTTATCCGTTATAAATACCTGCCCGCCTGGGGCGAATACGGGGAGATTGTGAAAAACAACCCCTCCGATTACCTCAACGCGTTCTGCCAGATGATTTACGCCATGAAGTATCTGCGCGGGATTGAGCGCAGCTTTGAAAAGAGCCGCTACGATGTGACTGCCATTGCCCCCTGGGAAGCGCGGATCAAGGAGATTCTTACCCGGCGGCAGCTGGACGCCTGTGAGGACTGGCGCGCGCTGGGCGAGCAGCTCAGCGGAGAGTCCATTGAGGACTTCGACCTGGAGAAGTATCAGCAGGAATACCTGGATGCCCCAAAAACCGGGAAGGATGACACCTTTATCGGCAAATTTATTCTGGCTGCCATGGCTCAGAAGAGCATGGTCACCAACAAGATTTATAAATCCGGAAACAAGCTCGCGGGCTTTTCTGTGGACTATAATGAGCACGGCCTGCGGGGAATCCGGGACTACTTCCGCCTGGTCAATCAGGCAAAGGAGGAGTCGGAATGAACAGACGGCAACGTATTGAGAGCTTTCTCGTGGGACTGGGCATGCTGCTGTGCTGCTGTGTGATGGTGCTGAATGCCACAGTCGGGTATTATCTGGCGGCAATCATCATTTCCGTGTCCATGCTCAGCTTTGGGGTGAGACTGCTGGTCTACTACCAGACCATGGCCCGCCATATGGTGGGGGGAAAGGCCATGCTGTTTTTGGGAATCCTGGTGCTCAATTTCAGTGCGTTCATCATCTCCCTGGTGAATACGCCTATGCTGTTTTTGCTCCTCTATCTCCTGCTCTTCCACGGCTTTTCGGGGGCGATCAGCGTTCTGCGGGCCAAAGAAGCCCGCAGCTTCTCCGCCGCGTCCTGGGTGCTGAGTCTGCTGATGGGCATCGCCAACCTCGGAGTCGCCCTGGGAGCGGTGTTCGCGGCTTTGTTTCTGCGCTCTCTGGAGATTCTGGGCTACCTCTATTTCGCCGGAATGCTCTGCTCTGCCCTTGTGCGCATGGCTTCCGCCTTTCGCAGGACAGAAATCGTGTACATCCAGTGAGCAAACACGTTTCCGAAGCCAGCCGGAGGCAAGAACGCGAGTATGGTTCGCCCTGACAGGGGTTATCCTGTCAGGAAGGGCAAAAAAGGCCGCATCTGTTCGCTTTTGCGCACAGATGCGGCCTTTTTATTCGGGTTTACAGCAGCTTCTCGATGACCAGCTCCACCTGGCCGTTCTGAATCCCCACACGAACCTCGTCGGCAATCCGGGCCACAATAGATTTTTCCAGCTCGTCCCAGGCCTCTTCCGCCTGATGAGAGCTTTCCTTCTGGTCAGAAACCTGGTCCTTGTACAGGTCCAGGGACCAATAGAAGGCGTCAGCAGCCGTGTTTTGCTCCATCATCCCCATAGCGGCGTAATCCGCAAAGCCGAAGCCCTGCTGCGCCTGGTAGCGGGAGGCCTCATCGTAGCCCTGGAGGCCCAGCTCGATGAGCTCGCGGATTTTGCCCATGAAGCCCACAGCGGCACTGTTGCGCCCGGTGGTGGACACCTTCAGCAGCTCCTGCCGGGTCTCGTAGTTTACGTCCGCGTCAGCCTTCACGCAGATGCGGCAAAGCTGTTTGCCCTTCTTTTTGACGCTTTCCAGCCAGAAAAATGCCTGAAAATTGCCCACAATCCCCCGAACCATGCCCAAGGTTTCCTCAGTCAGCAGGCGCACATGGAGGGCGCCGCGCCGGTCCAGCCTTGCATAGGCGGAAAAGCGGTCACACTCCTCCAGAGCCTGCGCCGTACCCGCTCCGTCGCTGGTAATCAGAATTTTATCCGTCTGCATTCTGCGCTCCTTTGCCGTGCCGCTTTATTCGATGGTCAGAATGTCCACAAAACCAGTGACGTCAAAGACCTCCATAATGGTTTCGTTGACGTTGATGATTTTCATGCTGCCCTGCTTTTTCATCACCTTCTGGGCGCTGAGCAGGACCCGCAGGCCAGCGGAGGAGATGTAGTCCAGCCCGGCGAAGTCAAAGGTCAGGGCGGTGACGCCGGAGAGGGCGCTTTTCAGCTCCGCCTCCAGCTGAGGGGCGGTGGTGGTGTCCAAACGGCCCTCCAGGGCCAGGGACAGGTTGGCTCCGTTTGCGTTTTTGTTGATGTTCATACGATTCTGCTCCCTTTCTGATTGATATTGGAGGGCAGGCAATTCAGCCCGCCGAACACTGGCTTCCCACGCTGCAAAGCCCGGACGGGCTTACAGGGAGAGGAGAAAACTATCATTCTTTATTTTACACGATTCTGACGGATAATGCAAGAGAGTCTGAATAAAATGAAAGCTATTCTGAAAAAAACTGCTGAATTCCAGGGCACACCGCGGCCCGGCCCGCAGGAGCAGCGGAGTCACAGGCCAGAATGGGGATGCCTGATGACCTCATTGATTCACCCCTCAGGAAGCAAAAACGCTTCGGGACAAAAGGAAACGGAGGAAGATTTGTGCTCCCTCCGCTTCGCTTATAAGGTATCCGCCATGTTGTAAATCAAGGTTGCCAGCTGGCCCAGCATCGACGGCAGACCCAGCGTCAGAATCGCTTTCTGGATGTTGCTCTCTTCAAAGACAGTTGCAGCCATGGTTTTTCTCCTTTTGGGCATCACCACTCAATGAAACCTTCGGCATCTTTTGGCCTGTTTTCGCCATATTACTCACAACTTTCTGGAAATCTGCGAACAATCTGAACGAAACATATTCTCACAATCCGCTCTCGTTCCATCATGCGGTGAAGCCTGTTTTTGTTGACTTCCCCGACAGTATAGACTACAATCAAAGAGAAAAACCGGACATGTGTCCTGTTTTGGAGGAAAGTATGAAAAAAATCTATCAGAAGGAGCGCATTTCCCGGGCTGTGGCGCGCAGCTGCCATCGAAATCTTCTGGAACGCCTGCCTGTGGAGCTGTTCCTGACAGAATACGACGAGGGCGAGCTGATTTCCGGGCAGCAGGAGAACCATCTGCTGCAAATTGTGGTGGACGGCGCGCTTTCCATCTATTATGTGCGCTATGACGGCAGCAGCTACTCCCTCGCGTACAACCGGAAGGATTCGATTCTCGGGGAGGTGGAGTTTCTGGGCGGAGAGGCCATCGGCGGCGTGTTCGCCGAGGTGACGCAGAAGCTGACCTGTCTGGCCTTCTCCACCCTGGAAAACAGAGAGGCTTTGCTCTCGGACGCGGCACTTCTGCGCATGATTGCGGAATCGCTGATTGGCAAAATCCAGATGATTACCATGCACAACGCCGCCCAGCCGTCTCTCCGGGAACGGGTTTGCGCTTTTATGCGGTATAAATGTGAAGATAACCGCTTAAAAGGCGTGGAAAGCGCCGCCTTTCAGCTCCATTGCAGTCCAAGACAGCTGCAACGGATTCTCAACGCCCTTGCGGCGGAGGGCAGAGTGAGGAAGACCGGAAAGGGCTGCTATGAATTGGTCGGGGAGGCGCTTTCGCTTCAGGATTGAGTGGTGACGCGGACCTGTGTTCAGAGGGAAGCGTGATTATCATACTCCGTTTTGATTACAGGAGTACGCCTTTGATTGCTGGAGTACGCCCTGCCCCTGATGAATCTGTCCGGCGCCTTCCCCGGCGCTTCCAAAGGAATTATTTTTCATTTGACCTATTGACAATCCGTCTGTTCAGGCGTATGATACCAAAAGATTGTGAAAGATTAAACAATCTTTCCAACCACTCTGTTTGTTTTGGAGGCATTCTCTATGCAAAGATTTACCAATCCCCGTGACATTTACCACGGCAAAGGCGCCCTGGAGGCGCTCAAGGGCTTCGAGGGCAAGAAGGCCGTCATCTGTGTCGGCGGCGGCTCCATGAAGCGCTTCGGTTTCCTGGGCCGCGCCCAGTCCTATCTGGAAGAGGCCGGCATGGAGGTCCGAATCATTGAGGGCATCGAGTCCGACCCCTCTGTGGAGACCGTGATGAAGGGCGCTGCCGTGATGCAGGAGTTCCAGCCCGACTGGATTGTCGCCATCGGCGGCGGCTCCCCCATCGACGCGGCGAAGGCCATGTGGATCAAGTACGAGTACCCCGAGACCACCTTTGAGGATATGTGCAAGGTCTTCGGCCTGCCCAAGCTGCGCACCAAGGCGAAGTTCTGCGCTGTCTCCTCCACCTCCGGCACCGCCACCGAGGTCACGGCCTTCTCCATCATCACCGATTACGAGAAGGGCATCAAGTACCCCATCGCCGACTTTGAAATCACCCCCGATGTGGCCATCGTTGACCCCGAGCTGGCCGAGACCATGCCCAAAAAGCTGGTCGCCCACACCGGCATGGACGCTCTGACCCACGCCATCGAGGCCTATGTGTCCACCGTGCACAGCGAGTTCACCGACGCCCCCGCCATGCGCGCCATCGAGATGATTCAGCGGGACCTGGTCAACTCCTACAACGGCGACATGACCGCCCGGGACAACATGCACTCCGCTCAGTGCCTGGCCGGCATCGCCTTCTCCTCCGGTCTGCTGGGCATCGTCCACTCCATGGCCCACAAGACCGGCGCCGTGTTCGCTGACTACGGCGCACACATCATCCACGGCGCGGCCAACGCCATGTACCTGCCCAAGGTCATCGCCTACAACGCGAAGAACCCCGAGGCCAGGCAGCGCTACGGCGTGATTGCCGACTACATGCACCTGGGTGGCAGCAACGACGACGAGAAGGTCGCCGCTCTGATTGCCTTCCTGCGCGGGATGAACGACAAGATGAACATCCCCCACTGCATCCAGCACTACGGCGCGGACAGCTATCCCACGGAGCAGGGCTTCGTGCCCGAGGAGGTCTTCCTGGAGCGCCTGCCCTCCATCGCGGCCAACGCCATTCTCGACGCCTGCACCGGTTCCAATCCCCGCCAGCCCAACCAGGAGGAGATGGAGAAGCTGCTCAAGTGCTGCTACTACGACACCGAGGTGGATTTCTGATTCCAGAGAGCTGCCCGCGGTGAGATAAGCTGTTATCTGAATAGTTCCTCCCCTGAGCGACTTCGTGTTGCTCAGGGGAGTTTTTTGCAGCCGGACAGGCTTGATAAAGAGCTGTCTCACTGTCCCCTTTTGTTGGGAGGGATGCCCGCTTTTCTCTGGAATCCAGAATCTTCCACACCGTCCGGTTCATATTCTTCTGCAAACGGCTCATACTAGGCTCATGCCGCTTTTCACCAAAATTACGAGATTTGCCCATATTTGGAGGTAGAGAGATATGAAAGCTACGGGGATTGTGCGAAGAATTGACGACCTGGGCCGGGTGGTAATTCCCAAAGAGATTCGCCGCACCATGCGCATCAGGGAGGGTGACCCGCTGGAAATCTACACGGACCGGGACGGCGAGGTCATCTTCAAAAAGTACTCTCTGATGAACGGTCTGGGGGAGTTTTCCGCCCAGCTGTGCGAGACCATGCACAAAACCACTGCCCGACCTGTGCTCATCACAGACCGGGACACCATCGTCGCCCTGTCCGGCCTGCCCCGGCAGGAGCTTCTGGAGAAACGGGTCTCCGTGCCGCTGGAGCACATTATGGAGGGCCGTCAAATCTATCAGCGCCGGGAGGAGGCGCCGCTGATTCCGGTGTCGGAGGTGAAGTCGGACGTGAATGTGCTCATCGCCGCGCCCATCCTCAGCGAAGGGGACGTGATGGGCTGCGTGGTCTTCGCCGGCGGACCGGAGGAGCCGCCTCTGGGTGAGACGGAGTTCAAGCTGGCTCAGACCATTTCCGGCTTCCTGGGCCGCCACATGGAAAGTTAAGCCTTTTCACAGCCTCCATTCTGTGTTACACTGTCGAAAAACACAGAATGGAGGCTGCCACCATGAAATCCCCCCAGGAGGTCTGGAGCATTGTCAACGCGCTGAAGGAGCTGTATCCGGACGCCCTCTGCTCCTTGCAGTATGAAAAGGACTACGAGCTGCTCTTTGCGGTCCGGCTGAGCGCTCAGTGTACCGATGAGCGGGTGAACAAGGTCACACCCGCCCTGTTTGAGCGCTTCCCCACTCTGGAGAGCTTCGCCGAGGCGGAGCCGGAGGAGGTGGCCGAGTACATCCACTCCTGCGGGTTCTACAACGGGAAGAGCCGGGATTTGGTGGGCTGCGCCCGGATGCTGCTCTCCGATTTTGACGGAAAAGTGCCCAGAGAGATGTCAGATTTGCTCAAGCTGCCCGGGATTGGCCGCAAAACCGCCAATCTCATTCGGGGAGACATCTACAAGGAGCCGGGCAGCGTCGTCTGCGACACCCACTGCATCCGCATCACCGGCCGTCTGGGCCTCAGCGACGGCACGAAGGACCCGGCCAGGCTGGAGCCGCAGCTGCGCGCCGCCCTGCCGCCGGAGGAGTCCAACGACTTCTGCCACCGGATGGTGCTCCACGGCCGGGCGGTGTGCACGGCGCGGCGGGCAAAGTGCGAGATTTGCCCGCTGACGCAGTGGTGCAGCCACTTTCAGGGGAGCTTGCAAGGAGAATAGTACAATCTTTTAGAAAAATGACCAGTTCCACCGTTGAACTGGTCATTTTTCGTTTGTATTTCCAGGAGTCGTGTTGTCCTCCACGTACTCAATGAGGTCTTCTACCCGGCAGTGGAAGATTTTGCAGAAGTCATCCAGCTTTGTGGTGGTGATGCCCTTGCCTTTGCGGATACGGTCTATGGTACCGCTGCTGATTCCATGCCGGTTGATAAGTGTATAGGTACTCTCCCCGCTCTGCTTCATCGTTTCCCAGAACCTGTTGTAGGAAATCATGCAATCACCCTCGTCAAGAATATTATGTAGCTATACTCTTGACAATGGCTATAATAGTAACTATAATCATTATTATAGCTATGGTTACATAGCAGACTACAAATCAGGAGGGATGATTATGGAAAATTTGGGACAAGTTGTGGCAACGTATGAGGGGAGTCTATCAAAGAACACCTCTGCGTTGTCCAGTACAATGGCAGTTGGGGATGCCATAGGAATGGTGGCAGGGTTTGGCGGAGCAGTAATCTTTTATGACAATGGCAATGAATCTATGTGCATCCTTTGTTTGATTTTTGCTCTGTTTTGCCTGTGTACTTTTGTTTTCACCGTTGCGATGAAGAAGTCTGCGGGAGAACAGAAGCTCATCATTTATGATAGAGGGGTTGAGCTTGTGTATTCCGAATCAAAACGCTTTTCATTCCCCTACGATAAAATGCGTCGTCCGTCCATCAATGATATTGGCATTGTTTCAGAAATCAACATTGAAAGTTCATTCGGAGCAAAAAAGGTATTTCAAGCTGCTTCCTCTCAGTCCGCACAAGAAATCTGTGAACGTATTTGCCAGATTGCTCACGAAAGCGGGGTAGAATTATGAAAAACAAACACACTTCCGTTTTGCTTACGGTCGTTTTCATATTATTGGTTCTGTGTGGGTGCTCAAAAAAAGATAGCGGTCCTGAATACACTTATGGACGACTGGATAAGGGACAATCCATTTCAGAACTATACAATTTAGTAGGCAAACCACAGTCCAATGTCTATTCTATCTTTGAAAAACTTAACCCATGTGTTATATATGCTCAACAGACAGCAGATGGTGGCTGGGTTGCATGGACTACTGAATGGGTAGAAAACTATTATGCCTATACCGATGCTGATGTGGGCTTAGATGCGATTAACGCACATTTAGCATTCCATATAGCCGGATAACTACATGAATGAAGGCGCTCCCGAACCATCACGGCCCGGGAGCGCTGCTGTTTCCCTGTTTGATTGTCCGGCCTGCTCAATACCCCAGGCGCTCCCCCACCAGAATCAGGTGAATCCGTCCGGGCACGCGGTTGTGCCGGGTAATCACCGTATTGCAGCAGATGCAGCCCTCGCCGTGGCAGTCGCCGCACACGCCGGTGGCGGAGCAGGGCGTGGTCAAGCCCAGCCGCACGCAGTTGGGGGGTGCCGCCTCCAGCTTCACCCGCTTGAGGGCGGCGTCCAGGTCCCGGGCCACCTTGTTCATGCCCACCACCAGCACCACCTTCTCCGGCCCGTGGATGAGGCAGGCGACCCGGTTTCCGGCGCCGTCGATGTTCACCAGCTCGCCGTCCACGGTGACGGCGTTGCTGCTCATAAAGTACACATCCGCCAGAACGGAGCGGGCGAAGTACTCGCGCTTCTCCTGAGGCGACTTCGCCAGGGAGCGGTCCAGATAGGTGCAGCCCGCCTCCTCCACCAGGCCGCAGATGCCCAGCGCCGCCAGGGTCTCGCTGCCGCCGTGGGCCACGGTCTGACCCGGCTGGAGCAGGGCGCGCATCTGCTCCCTGGCCTCCTGGGCCGTGGCGGCGTAGCTGCCGGTGAAGTTGCGCTTTTTGATGTTCTTCAGCACCGTAGCGGCCAAATGCTCGTAATTCGTTGCGATATTGTTCATACTTCCTCCTGTTTGTCGCTTTTCGGCTCTTCTTTGTTCTCCTGCCCCTGCAACAGCTCGTCCAGGAGCATGCTGTAAAGGGAATCCGCCTTGCGGACAAAGCCCTCCGCCAGCTTCATGCCCAGGTGCGCGTTGGGCGAGAGCATGTCCAGCGTCATCAGATTGCCGGTGTCGTCGTCCAGAATCAGCCGCACCGTCACGCCGTTTCCGTCCGGGCGGGGCAGAATGGCGGTGCGCACCTGATTGCGCCGCTGGAGCACCTTGTTCATCTCCGCCACGCTGCGGTCGCACTTGAGGCGCACGGAATAGGCGATTTCATCCTCGCAGATGGCACCGTTGGAGCGGCCCTTTTGGGTGATAGAGATTTCCCCTTTGTCGTTCTGCGACACATGACCGGTACTTTCCAGACTGGAAAGTGCCTCTGTGAAGTGAAAGTAGTTCACAGCCTCGTCACACAGGGCCAAATCCAGCAGCTCCGCCTCCTGAATCGGGTAGTCCACCCTGGCCAGGATGTAGAGCAGCAGCAATCTCACATCCAGCGGTCCGCGAATAAATCCAAGCGCCATTCGTTGAACACCTCCCGCGTCCATCTCCTGCGTGCGTGCCGGACGGCGCAGCACGTCTTTTGCCTCCTTATTATACCGTTTCCAATCAAAAAAGACAAGCCGTTTCCGGCGGATTTCCCGCGTGCGGGAGAAAAAAGCTTCTTCTGCGAATCATCGCTTGACGAATGTGGAAAGCTCTGCTAGAATAATCGGTGTGAGAGATAAGAAAAACCACTTTTACCAAGGAGATTTGTTATGAAACGTTTTTTATCACTGCTCCTGGCGCTGGCTATGGCATTCTGCCTGATTGCCTGTGACAGCTCCTCTAACGCAAGCCATACGGTGGACGGAAGTTCCACCTCCGCTCCTGCCGGACCCGATGAGAGCAAGGGCGATTCCGGCGACGAGTCCGGCGAGGCCGAGGATGACGGCATTGACTGGACCGTCATTAACCCCCTGACCGGCGAGCCCTCCGACAAGGATTACTCCGACGTGAAGCCCATCGCCGTCATGCTCAACAACGTCAAGGCGGCCCTGCCCCAGTCCGGCAACAGCCAGGCGGACATCCTCTATGAGGTGCCCGAGGAGGGCGGCGCGACCCGCATCATGGGCCTGTTCCAGGACCTGGACGGCATTGAGGAGCTGGGCAGCATCCGCTCCACCCGTCCCTATTATGTGCGCCTGGCCCTGTCCAACGACGCCATTCTGGTCCACGCCGGCGGCAGCCCCGGAGCCTATCGCCTGATTCAGGAGATGATCAAGAAGGACACCTTCGACGACATGGACTTCCTGGAGAACGGCACCAACTCCGCCTACAACTACTACTACCGCAAGCCTGAGCGCTTCTCCGCCGGCTACGCCAGTGAGCACACCCTGTTCATCAAGACCGCGAAGATTAAGGAATACTTCGAGAACAATCCTGACAAAATTAAGCTGGACCACCGGAAGTACCTCCGCCGCACCCACAAGTTCGTGGAGGACGCCACCCCGGCCAACGGTGCCGAAGCCAACAGCATCAACGTGAGCTTCTCCGGCTACAAGAGCACCACCTTCGACTATGACGAGGACAGCGGCAAGTACCTGGTCAGCGAGTTTGACGCCCCCTATATGGATGAGCAGGCCGGAGAGCAGGTCAGCGTGGAGAACGTCATCATCATCCAGACCACCATCGAACCCCTGCACGACCGGAAGGGCCGCGTGGCGGTGTACCTGACCGGTGAGGGCGACGGCTTCTTCGCCTGCAACGGCAAGATGGAAAAGATTCACTGGGAGAAGAAAAAGGCCCGTTACACCTACACCATCACCGATGAAAACGGCGATGTGGTGGACCTGGGCATCGGCAAGAGCTTTGTGTGCGTGCTGGACAAGGCCCGTCCCATCACCGTGGACGGCGAGGAGGCCAACGCCAGCGTGGAGCAGGGCGGCTTCGACCTGGCCACCGACACCCAGGAGCTGGCCGACGAGGACGCGGAGTAATCCCATCCCTTCCAGAAGCTGCAACCGGGAGCTGCCTTCGGGCGGCTCCCTTTTTGCGCTTTTTGTGCGCGTCCCTCCGCTGCCGGACCCAAAGCCCGCCGCCTTCGCTCCGGTTTTTCCAGTCTCCCCTGAATTGTGACGCTTTGCCCTTGCATTTTGGCAACGGCTGTGCTAAAATGGCACAAATATGAAACTGGTCCGCTGCGCCCTCTCCGGAGCGGCGGACGACTCCCCCCGGGGGAGGATTCCAACAGAAAAGGCGTGTGAACGACAATGAGTGAGAAGAAGCGTATGCTCTCCGGCATCCAGCCCAGCGGCGAGCTGACTCTGGGCTCCTATCTGGGTGCAATCCGCAATTGGTCTGAGCGTTCGGACCAGTTTGATTGCTATTACTTTATGGCGGACCTGCACACCATTACGGTGCGGCAGGTGCCCGCGGACCTGCGCCGCCGGACCCTGTCTCAGCTGGCGGCCTACATCGCCTGCGGCCTGGACCCGGAGAAGAACACCCTCTTCATCCAGAGCCATGTGCCCCAGCACGCGCAGCTGGGCTGGGTGCTGGACTGCTACACCATGTTCGGCGAGCTCTCCCGCATGACCCAGTTCAAGGCCAAGAGCGCGCAGCACGCGGAGAACATCAACGCGGGCCTGTTCACCTACCCCTGCCTGATGGCGGCGGACATCCTCCTCTATCAGGCCGATCTGGTGCCCGTGGGCGAGGACCAGAAGCAGCACTGTGAGCTGACCCGTGACATTGCCACGCGCTTCAACAACGTCTACGGTGACGTGTTCACTGTGCCGGAGCCCTATATCGCCAAGGTGGGCGCCCGCATCATGAGCCTGAGCACCCCCGAGAACAAGATGTCCAAGTCCGACACGGACCCCAACGGCTGCGTGTATCTGCTGGACGAGGCCAATGTGATGATGAAGAAGTTCAAGCGGGCCGTGACGGACAGCGAAATGGACGTGCGCTTTGACCCGGTGAACAAGCCCGGCATCTCCAATCTGATGCAGATTTACTCCTGCGCCACCGGCCGGGACTACGCCGCCATCGAGGCCGAGTTCGCCGGTCAGGGCTACGGCAGCTTCAAGAAGGCCGTGGGCGAGGCGACTGTGGAGATGTGCCGTCCCATCCGGGAGGAGACCCAGCGCCTGCTCAAGGACAAGGCGTATCTGGAGAGCGTGTACCGCTCCGGCGCGGAGAAGGCGGGCTACATCGCCAACAAAACCCTGAGAAAGGTCTATAAAAAGGTCGGTTTTGTCCAGCCTTGACCGGTTTGGGGCAGCTTTGAGGGCGATTAGACCTGTTGCAAGGGAATCAGGGGTTCCCGAGAGATTTTCCTGAGAGCTGTGCCTGCGCGCGGCTCTGAGAAGGAGGGGCGTTATGCTCAGAAGTTACAGCACCATCGGTTCCGTAGCCATGGCCGCGGCGGTTGGTCTGGTGATTGCGCTGGCGACCACGCCGGTGGCAATGCAGCTGGCGACACGGCTGGGCGCGATTGATATGCCGGGCAAGCAGGGCACGGACAGCGAGCGGCACCTGCATGCCGAGCCCACCCCGCGCATGGGCGGACTGGCCATTTATCTGGGATTTTTCTTCAGCGTGCTGCTGTTTGTGCCCATGGGCCGCAAGGTGGGTTCCATGCTCCTGGGCGCCACGGTCATCGTGCTGCTGGGCATCCTGGACGACATCTACGACCTGCGGGCCGGGCACAAGTTCCTGGTTCAGGTGGCCGCCGCCATCATCGCGGTGCTGGGCGGCAATGAAATCACCTTTTTCAGCCGCCTGACCATGGCCCCCCACGCGGGCCACTTCAATCTGGGCTGGCTGTCCATTCCCGTGACGCTGGTCTGGATCGTGCTCATCACCAACGCCGTCAACCTCATCGACGGCCTGGACGGCCTGGCCGCGGGCGTGTCCACCATCGCCGCCATCAGCCTGGTGGTCATCGCTTTGGGCTACTCCAACGCCAGCGTGGCCATTATCACCGGCGCCCTGGCCGGGGCCTGTGTGGGCTTCCTGCCCTACAACCTCACCCCGGCGAAGATTTTCATGGGCGATACCGGCTCCACCTTCATCGGCTATATTCTGGCCGTGGCCAGTATTCAGGGTTTGTTCAAATTTTACGCGATTATTTCCTTTGTCATTCCCTTCTTCATGCTGGGTTTGCCCATCTTTGACGTGTGCTACGCCGTCCTGCTGCGGGTCTCCCACGGCGAGAGCCCGCTGAAGGCGGACCGGAAGCATGTGCACTACCGCCTGCTGGACATGGGCTTTTCCAAGAAGCAGACGGTGGCGGTGCTCTATATCTACGCGGCGATTCTGGGCGTGACCGCGGTGGTCATCACCACGACGGGCCTCAGCCGCGCACTGGTGCTGCTCCTGCTGCTGGCTACCACGGGCCTGCTGGGCAGCCGTCAGTTCCTGGAGCGCCGGAGAAAGCTGGAGAGAAGAGAAAAACAGGAAAAAGAGGGCAATTCCGGGAAAAAATAGGTCACATTTCTGTTGGTGTGCGAATGACAGGCACTCAGAGCCCCATCAGCAGCACCAGAGCGAGAATGATGAGCCATTCCTCATCCCCGGACTCCCGAAAGAGAAAAATCAGCACCAAAATCAGCAGAATATCGCCGGAATCCAGCTTTTCCAGCACCGGAACGCCGGCAAACAGGGACTTCTCCTCTCCGCCGCCCCCGAAGCGGCTGAGCAGACCCCGCAGGCGCTCCAAAAGGCCCGCGTCCCGCTGGGGTGCCGCGGTGTCGGTCGGCTGATTTTGGCGCTGGAACGTTGTTGCGGTTCCGGTCGGTTCATTCAGGCGCTGAGGCGTTGCGGTGTCGGTCGGCTGATTCAGGCGCTGACGCGTTGCTGCGGTGCCGGTTGGCTCCTCCAGGCGCTGGGGCGCCGCGTTGGAGAGATAGCGGTTATACATGGCCGTCCCCCCTGAACTGTTCGATGGCCGCGCGGATGACCCGGGAGATGCGGGCAATCTGCACGGCGCGGTCCAGCTTTTCCTGGCGCTCCTGGCGGAGGAAGGGCTTCATGGCCTGGAGCAGCCGGGTCTTTTCATCGTTCCCCCGGTTGTACTCCCCCCAGAGGGCCATCAGCTTGGGCACCATCCCCTCGTCCAGGCCCTGGAGCAGACCGCTCAGGTCCCCGGGGGGCGTCCCCTCCCCCGCCGCCGCTTCGGAGGTGTCCGCGTCCCCGGACGCTTGCTCCTCCCCGCCGCCGGAGAGGGAGTTTGCCAGCGCCATAATCTGCCCCATGGTCTCCGGGGAGGAGAGTATGCTGTTCAGCTTTTCCTCAAAGTCCTCCACCTTCTGCACCTCCTTCCCCCGAAACAGGGGTGTTCAGAGGCGAAAAGGTCCCCTTTCCGCCTCTGAATGGGCCTGTTTCCCGGACAGTTCCGGGCGTCACTTCTCCAGCTTCGACTGGAGCTGCTCCATGGCCTCCGCCCCCGCCTGACTGCGGGTCATCTCCCGCAGCATCCCGGACAGAGCGGAGCTGTCGCCCTGACGCGCCTGCTCCGCCGCGGCATGGAGCTGACTACCATTCTGACGCCGGAGCAGCTCCATCAGCTGCCGGGTCTCCGGCGCCTTCAGCAGTTCCCTGAGGCGCTGGGGGTTCCTGAGCAGCGACGCGGCCTCCGGCGTGTGCATGGGGTCCGTTTTTTGTGTCATAAGGACGCCTCCCTTCCCCTATCATTGTATGCTACTCAGAACAGGAAGTGACTGCCTTGAAAATCCTCGTCCTTTCAGACTCTCACGGAGATGTCTCCAATATGATTGATGTGACCGAGCGGGTGCAGCCTGACCGGATTTTCCACCTGGGCGACCACATCCGGGACGCCCAGGAGCTGGCCTACGCCTTTCCGGAGCTGACCGTCGATTCCGTGCCGGGCAACTGCGACTGGCGCTCCCGGGACCCCCTGGAGAAGAAGCTGACCCTGGAAGGGGTCTGCGTGCTCCTGTGCCACGGCCACGAGTTCGGCGTGAAGAGCGGCTACGGCGCTCTGGCCATGCACGCCCGCCGGGAGGGCGCGAAGGTGGCTCTGTGCGGTCACACCCACAAGTCCTATCTGGGGAAAAAGTGGGGCGTGGGCCTGTGCAATCCGGGCAGCTGCGGCATGGGCATGGTGCCCAGCTACGGCATCCTGACCCTGGAGCGCGGCACCTGGGACTTCCGGGTCTACCCCGTCTACGAAGAGGAGGCTTAAATCATGCTGCTGGTTATCGACGTGGGCAATACCAACATGGTTTTTGGTATTTATGAGAACGACCGTCTTCTGAACACCTTCCGCATGACCACGGAGGAGAACATCACCTCGGATGAAATCGGCCTGAAGGTCTGGACCTATTTCCAGCGCTTTCGCCTCAACGAGTCCGCTGTGGAGGATGTCATCATCTGCTCCGTGGTGCCCCGGGTGATGCACACTTTGACCAACGCGATGGTCAAATTCTTCAACCGAACCCCCATTGTGGTGGGCGAACAGGTGCGCTCAGGCCTGCTCTACGCCAGGGAGTCCAACTACGCCGCCCGCCACGGCGCGGACCGGAGCGTGGCCTGCGTGGGCGCTCTGAAGAAGTACGGCGCGCCCCTCATCGTGCTGGACTTCGGCACCGCCACCAAAATCGACGTGATGGACCGCTACGGCATCTACCAGGGCGGCTCCATTCTGGCGGGCATTCAGATTTCCGTCAACGCCCTGTTCCAGAAAACCGCAAAGCTGCCGGAGGTGCAGCTGGCCTTCCCGCCCCGGGTTCTGGGCATGGACACGGTGGAGCAGATTCAGGCCGGTACGCTCTGCGGCTACATCGGCACCATGGAGTACCTCATCCAGCGCAGCAAGCAGGAGCTGGGAGAGCCGGAGGGGAGCGTCAAGGTCGTCGCCACCGGCGGCCTGGCCCGGCTGATTGCCGCCAACACCAATGTCATCGACGTGGTGGACTCCAGCCTGATTCTGGACGGTCTGGTGCACATTTATCACAAATATCTGGAGCAGGGCTGAATCCCTGCCCCTTTTTCCGTGGGGTGGAACGGTATCCTGCGCTCAGCGGAGGGCCGTTTTCCCTGATTCTTCGTGGAGGAAGCTATGAATCGTTTTGATACTCTGGAACAGCGGCTCGTCCAGGCGGGCCTGAGCGTGTGCGCCCATGAGCCCATGAGCCGTCACACCTCCTTTCGCATCGGCGGCCCCGTCCGCCTGATGGCCGCGCCCCGCAGCGAGGAGGAGCTGATTTTCGCCCTGCGCGCCGCCCGGGAGCTGGACAT
>CACZUK010000002.1 GCA_902784305.1 Oscillospiraceae bacterium
CAAGCGCCGCACCCGCTCTGCCGGGATGCTGACGCGGAGCGTTGAGGACACAGCCATCCCAAAGCGCGCCCCATTGCTTGAAAATGGCCGAAAAATATGGTATAATGACGACAACCGTCAGACCCGGCACTCCGTCAACCCCGGAGCGTTTGGGGCGGTCGGAGATGAGTGAACAAAACCGCGCTGAGGATGGAGATAAAAGATGAAAATGGGAACAATGATGGACTATCTGGACTGGAGAGGGGACATTTCCTTCGCCACGGACCCATTGAATCACGTGGACAACCTGATTTTCGCGCAGCTGGCCTATGTGGAGTTTGACGGCATCGTGCCCGGTCCCGACTCGGAGGAACGGATGGACATCGAAGAGGCAAACGAACGATTCTGGCAGACGCACACAGAGAAGGAGGTGCAGCGGGGCAAGACCCTGTTCCACCTGGCGCCGATGCTCATGAAGAAGGTGAGCGCCTCGCGCAGATTCAAGGGGATGCAGCTGTCCTGCTTCACGAACACAGTCTCAGCGGAGCGCAACGAGCAGATGTCGGCCATCACCTTTCACCTCCGGAACGGCATGACCTATGTGGCCTTTCGGGGGACGGACGACACCCTCACAGGCTGGAAGGAGGACTTCTATCTGAGCTTTCTGGAGCAGTCCCCCGGCCAGAGGATGGCAGCAGACTATCTCTCCCAGCGCGCGTCCCGGGTGGAGGGGGAGCTGTACGTCGGCGGCCACTCCAAGGGGGGCAACTTTGCGGTCTTCGCGTCGGCCTTCTGTGACGAGGCGGTCAGAGAACGCATCGCGCGGGTTTACACCAACGACGGGCCGGGCTTCTTCCCGTCTGTCATTCAGTCCCAGGGCTATCAGGAGATTCTGCCGAGAATCATCAGCATCATTCCGGAGGAGTCAATCTTCGGGTTGCTGCTGGACTGCGGCTATCCCTCCATGGTGGTCAAGAGCAACAACAAGGGGCTGTGGCAGCACGACGCCATGTCCTGGGGAGTGCTGGGGAACCGCTTTGTGGAGGCGGAGAAGGTCAACAAGAGCAGCCAGCTGGTGGAGCAGACGGTGGAGCGCTGGATTGCCCGCCTCACGCTGGAGGAGCGAAAGCAGTTCGTGGACACGATGTTTGAAATCATCGAGTCGTCAGGCAAGGACACCATCTCCGGAATCCAGGGGGCCAAGCTGACCTCTCTGCTGGACATGATGGGCTCCTTCCGGCACATGGACACCCAGGAGCGAACCAAAATGCGGGGGATGCTCCAGCAGCTCCTCAGGGCCGGAGCCGAGGTGCTCAGACAGGACATCACCGAGGATCTGATTTAAGTGGTTTTCCTTCTGGAAGTTATGGATTTTGTTGTATAGTAAAAATACATTACATACAAAAATACGAGGAAGAATGTGGTGAAATGACCGATATACTTCCAAATTATCACAATAATACGTTAAAATGATTGGAGGAACAAGAAATGCTGGAAGTTGGAACAAAAGCCCCGGAGTTCACCCTGCCGGATCAGAACGGCGTGCCGCGCAGCCTGTCCGATTACCGTGGAGAGAAGGTTGTGCTCTACTTTTACTCCAAGGATATGACGGCGGGATGCAGCAAGCAGGCCTGCGCCTTCGGGGAGCTGTACCCCAAGTTTCGGGAGAAGGGCGCCGTGGTGCTGGGCGTGAGCAAGGACACAGTGGCGTCCCACAAGCGGTTTGAGGAGAAGTACGGTCTGCCCTTTCCTCTGCTCTCCGATACAGAAAAAAACGTGATTCAGGCCTACGATGTCTGGAAGGAGAAGAAAAACTACGGAAAAGTGACCATGGGCGTGGTGCGCACCACCTATCTGATTGACGAGCAGGGCGTAATTGTCCGCGCCTTCGGGAAGGTCAAAGCGGCGGACAACCCGGCCCAGATGCTGGAGGCCCTGTCGTGAGAATCATCATCGCGCCGGCCAAGCAGATGAAGGTGGATACGGACACCCTGCCCTGGTCGAATCTGCCGGTGTTTCTGGAGCAGGCGGAGCGATTGAAGCAGTGGATTAACAGTCTGTCCTACGAGGAGCAGAAGCGGCTCTGGGCGTGCAGCGACAAGATTGCCCGGGAAAACGCGGAGCGCTTCGCCCACATGAACCTGCGCTCCGGCCTCACACCGGCCATCCTGGCCTACGACGGCATCCAGTACAGCTATATGGCGCCCTCTGTGTTTGAAAATGGGGAGTTTGACTACGTTCAGGCACATCTGCGCATCCTGTCCGGCTTTTACGGGGTGCTCCGCCCCATGGACGGGGTGGCACCCTACCGGCTGGAGATGCAGGCCAAAGCCGCTGTGGACGGCTACCGGAACCTCTACGACTATTGGGGCGACCGTCTCTGCCGGGAGGTGCGGGACGAGAGCCGGGTGGTCATCAATCTGGCCTCTAAGGAATACGCCCGCTGCGTGGAGCGCTGGCTGGAGCCGGAGGATACGTTCATTACCTGCGTGTTCGGAGAGCTGCAAGGCAACAAGGTCGTCCAAAAGGGCGTCTACGCGAAAATGGCGCGGGGGGAAATGGTGCGGTATCTGGCACAGATTGCGGCGGAGTCTCCCGAGCAGATGGAGGACTTCCACTGGAGCGGCTATCGCTTCGACGAGAAGCGTTCCACGGCAAAAAGCTACGTTTTTGTGCGTAAAACGGGTGGATAATAGTGTTAAGTTGAAGTACTTTACACATATTACATCTGAACATAATTTAACTGAATTGCTTTGAAATGGTGCTAATCGTTATAAAGTAAGAACATATACTCGGTTTCACATCTTATCCGCCACATGCTGGTAATCTATGGTTCCCCGTCCCCCAAAGGGGAAGGCTTTATCCCCCAATAAGAGGGCTTTTGCCGCATGAAAGCCTTCCCGAGAGAAAAAGAGGCCCACTTTCACTTGACCAGTGGGATTGTGGGAAGATGGAAATCGCAAAACTCTTCCCAACTATTATTGAACGGGAATCACTGGCCGAAAACCTGTGGCAGATAAGGGAACCAAGGAAAGATAGCAACCCACTTTCATCCCATCGCAAAAAGCAACGCCCCGACTGAGTACACTAAGAACGGGGCGTTGCTTTTTTCAATGCAAGGGAAGGGAGAACCCCCGCCTCCGGCCGGAACCAGAAGCGGGGGTTTGTGTTATCCAGGTGCGTCCTCGGAGAGGAAACGCTGTCCGGTGTGCTTACTTGTCGCAGTAGGCCACAGCGCTCTCGCTGGCGACCTTGCCGAAGACCACGATGTCGGCCACAGCGTTGCCGCCCACGCGGTTGCCGCCGTGCACGCCGCCGGTGACCTCGCCCGCCGCGAACAGGCCGGGAATGGGCTTGCCCTCGGTGCTGATGACCTCAGCGCTGGTGTCAATCTTCACGCCGCCCATGGTGTGGTGGATGCCCGGAGCGATCTTGATGGCGTAGTAGGGAGCCACGCTCAGGTCCTTCTCCATGCCGGTGTCACGGCCGAACTCGGCGTCCTTCTGATCGGCCACAGCCTTGTTCCAGGTCTCCAGCGTGGTGGCCAGAGTCGCGGGATCGCAGCCGATCTCCTCAGCCAGACCCTCGATGGTGTCCGCCTGCACGGTGATACCGATGGAGACGTACTTCTCAATGGCGGCCAGACCGTCTCTGAGCCGCTGGTCGAAGATGATGTAGGCGTAGCTGCCTTCCTGCTCCAGCTCAGCGGCGGAAACTACGTCACGGGGCTGCAGCTCGTCGATGAAGCGCTTGCCCTCCTGATTCACCAGGATGGCGCCGTCGCCGCGGACGCTCTCGGTGATGAGCATGGAGGTGCCCTGCTCCACGGTGGGATGGAGCTGAATCTGGTCGATGTCCGTGGTGTCCGCGCCGATGGCGGTGGCCATCACGATGCCGTCGCCCATGGCACCGGGGCTGCTGGTGGAGACGGTGCCCTTCAGGTTGGGCTTGTACTTGACGATCATCTCTTCGTTGTTGCCGAAGCCGCCGGTGGTCAGGATGACCGCCTTGGCGTTGATGGTGTAGTTGGCGGTCTTGCCCTCGGCCTTCACGCCAACGACCGCGCCGTTGTCAGTGATGAGCTCGGTGGCACGGGTCTCATACATCACGTCCACGCCCAGCTCGTTCATCTTGTTCAGGAAGCGGGTGACCAGGAACGCGCCGACGCCGGAGCCGTCCTCGGGAGCATGGATGCGCTTGTTGGTGGCACCGCCGGAGAAGCTCACCTTGGGCAGGGGAGCGCCGATGGAGTCCAGCCAGTCGATGGCGGCAGCGGAGTTCTGGCACATGATGGTGACCAGCTCCTTGTCGTTGATCTCGTGACCAGCCTTCATGGTGTCCTCGATGAAGACCTCCACGCTGTCCTCAATGCCCTGCTCCTTCTGGTAGTGGGTCTCGGCCGCGTTCATGCCGCCGGTGGCCTTGGTGGTGTTGCCGCCCACATAGGGCATACGCTCCACCAGGATGACCTTCTTGCCCGCCTGGGTGGCGTTGATGGCGGCGGTCATGCCCGCGCCGCCGGCGCCGACGATGCAGATGTCGCAGTCCCGGGTCTCCTCGGTCTTGGGGGCGTTCTCGTCCACCTCTTCGGCGGCGGGCAGCTGGCTCAGGTCGCAGCCTGCCTGGGTGAGAGCGTCCTGGAGGGCGCGGAAGATGGCGCTGCTGGTGACGGTGGCACCGGAGAGGGCGTCCACATTGGTGGTCTGAGCGGCCAGAATGCGCTCAGGCAGCATGGACACGGCGAAGGAGCCGATGTTCTCGGTCTCGTGGTCGCCGGTGACCTTCAGGTCGTCGATGCTGTTCTCGCTGACGGTGACAGTGACCTCGACATCGCCGCCGAAGCCCTTGGAGGAGGCGGTGTAGGTGCCGGGGATGAACAGGTTGCCGTCCTCGGCCTTGGGACCAGCCGCCACGGCCTCGCCGCCGGCCTCAGCCAGGGCCTTGCCCGCGGCCTCCTTGACGGCGCCGGTGGTGAAGGACGCGCCGGACACGCCGTCGATCTCAGCGCTCTGAGCGGTGAGAATCTGGTTGGCCAGCTCGGGGATGGCAGCGCCGCCGACATCCGGAGTCTCGTCGTTGCCGGTGATGACGGCGTCGGCAATGCCGCCGTTTTCACCGATGGTCAGGGTGACCTCCACCGGTCCGCCAAAGCCGTTGGCGGTCTGGGTGTAGGTACCGGGGGTGAAGGTGCCCTCCGCGTTGGCATCGGCGGCGGTGGCCTGAGCGCCGACGGAGAAGGCCTGCTTGTTGGCCTGAAGCGCCGTTTCCGCCCACATCAGGACCAGCAGGATGGCCAGCGATGCCACGGTGGCGATGACACCGCGTATCAGGCCGGTTTTGGTTGATTGATTCATGATTCTTTCCTCCTTTGTTCTTAACAATCATAAGAACTTAATCGGTTTTATGATACCATCCAAAAGCACTATTGTAAAGATGGTTTTGTGAAATTTCGACAAAATTTTTTTCTCCACCCTCCCGAAGTCGTGCTATAATGGTCGGGAAAGGGGAGAGGCGTCTGTGAAGAGCATAAGAAGCCTGAAAAAGGGAGACTGGATTCTGTTCGGCGTCCTGGCCGTGTCCGCCGCCGCGCTGGGACTGGTGTGGATGCTGCACCGCGCACCGGGCGGCAGCGTGGTCGTCCGGGTGGACCGGGAGGTGACCGCCACCTTCCCTCTGAACGAGGACCGGGAGTACACCATCGACAACGGCTGGGGCGGGAAGAACCACCTGGTCATCCGGGACGGCATCGCCTGCATCGACCACGCGAACTGCCCGGACAAAATCTGCGTCCTGCAAGGGGCGGTTTCCCAGGACGGGGAGGCGGTCATCTGCCTGCCCAACGCTGTCGTGGTGGAAATCGTCGGGAACTGAGCGGCGGGCCGGGGCGTACCCCATTCAGCCCCGGGGACCGCTCTGTAACAAAAGGGATAAAACGGCAAAAAGCGTCTCCTCCCGGGAAGAGACGCTTTTTCACGCCCGGCAGGGCCGGGTCTATCCGGAGAAGCCCGCAAGGCTCCGTTTTGCTCATTGGATTCCCCGTCCCAGGCACTTCACGAGCCGGAACACCTGCTCGGCGGTGTCGGTCAGATTGCTCCGGGCGGTGTCATGGTCCATGGCCTCCTCCAGGCTCACCACCGTGCGGAGAATGGGGAAGTAGGCGTCAATGCCGCCCTCGTTGCAGGAGCGCGCGCCCGGCGTCACGCAGCCGGAGAAGGCCAGCACCGGCTTGCCGTACTGTTTGGCCAGCTTGGCCACGCCCACCGGGGCCTTGCCCATGACCGTTTGGGCGTCCAGCCGGCCCTCGCCTGTGACGACCAGGTCCGCGTCCCGGACGTATTCCTCCAGCCGGGTTTCCTCCAGCACGATTTTGATGCCCGATTCCAGCACGGCGTTGGTAAACGTGAGAAAGGCAAAGCCCAGCCCCCCCGCCGCACCGGCCCCGGGATGGTTCGGCTCCGCCGCGGGACAGATTTGACGCGCCAGCCGGGCGTACCGGGCAAGCCACCCATCCATCTGCTCCACCATGGCGGGCGTGGCACCCTTCTGCGGCCCAAAGACGGCGCTGCACCCCTGCGCTCCGCACAGGGGATTGGTCACATCGCAGGCCACGCGGAAGGTGCAGTCCTTCAGCTCGGGCAGAACCCGGTCCGTGGTGATTCGGGCCAGATGCTCCAATCCTCCGGCCCCCAAGGGCACCTGAACGCCGTTTTCGTCCAGCATCCCGAAGCCCAAAGCCTGGAGCATGCCCACGCCGCCGTCGTTGGTGGCGCTGCCGCCGATGCCCACGATGAAATGACGGCAGCCCTTGACGATGGCGTCCCGGAGCACCTCGCCCACGCCGTAGGTGGTGGTGTTCAGGGGGCAGCGCTCCTGCTCCGACACCAGGGTGATGCCCGCGGCACCGGACATCTCCACAATGGCGATGCCGCGCGCCTCCACGACGCCGTAAGCGCACTGCACCGGCCGCCCCGCCGGTCCGGTGACCCGCACCCGCTCCATGCGGCCGCCCATGCCCAGGGACAGGGCCTCCACGGTGCCCTCGCCTCCGTCGGCCAGGGGGCAGACGCGGACCTCCGCACGGGGCATCGCCCGCAGGATTCCGGCCCGCACCGCCCGGCCCGCCTCCAGAGAGCTCAGACTGCCCTTGAGGGAGTCCATCGCCACGACTACCTTCATATGCTTCACGTTCCTTTCCGGGAGAGTCCTCTTCATTATAACGACCCGCTTTCGGCCCGTCAAGCGCGCGGCGCGGAAGCCAGCCGGGGAGGTTTTTTCCTTCAGAGAATGGAATTTGTAACTATTCAGCGTCCCCTTGAAAATGCAGGGTTGTAAAAAAACAAAGTTGAGTATTGCGAAACTTGAGTTTCAACAACCAGTTAAAAATGGCCTGTGTTACCCGGAATTTTTGTTTTGGGGCTGGAAAAACCCGTTGAATCGTGCTATAATTAAAATGATATATTGGCGTCATTGTATACCACACCCTTTAAAGGCGGCTGAAATGGAATTGAAACTCGTTCCGTCCGCGCCGCCGGGGAGGACAGGCCAATATAGAGACAGGATACTCGTGCGGAGGTTGATGATTGTGCGAGGAAGAGAACCAGAGAAGCTGACAGGTGGGAGCGTGTCGGAGAAGGAACACGCCCAACTGCTGAAAAAATACGAACAGCTCCGGGAATTTTGCGAAAAGACCCACAGAAACGGTGTGATTTATACCCATATCGCGCTGGCACTGGCCCGGGGCATCACGGATTTGTACTATGTGAACATGGAGACGGACGCGCTCATTGAGTACCACACCGACGACGAGCTGGGGGTGCTCACCGAGGCGCGGCGGGGCACGGACTTCTTCGAGGGCTGTGAGCGGGACGCGAAGCGGTACGTGCACCCCGAGGACCAGGCGGCGTTCGTGCAGGCCATGGACCGCTCCTTCCTGACGCATGCGCTGGAGCGCTCCAAGGTGTATGAGCTGACCTACCGCAGAAAGCGGGATGGGGAGTTCTTCTATGTGAGGATGCGGGTCTCCCGGGTGGAGGACGACCGGCGCTACATCGTCATCGCGGTGTCGGACATCGACGAGCTGATGCGCAAGCGTCAGGCGGAGCAGCGGATGCTGGAGGAGCGGGCGATTTATGCCCGTCTTCACGCCCTGACGGGGAACTATCTGTGCGTCTACGTGGTGGACCCGGAGACGGAGCGCTACCGCGAATTCAGCGCCACCGACAACTATGAGCAGAGCTTCGCCCAGGCCAAGGAGGGCGAGGGCTTCTTCGAGAAGGTGCGCAGAGAGGCGCGCTTTTTCAACCATCCCCAGGACATCGAGCCCTTCCTCTCCGTCTTCACCCGGGAGAAGGTGCTCGCGGAGGTGAAGCGCAGCGGCCTCTTCACCCTGACCTACCGGGTGATGATGGACAACAGCTACATCCATGTCATTTTGAAGGCGGCCATGGTGGAGGAGAAGGAGGGCCCGCGGCTGATTGTCGGCCTGATTGACATCGAGGCGGAGTATCAGCAGAAGGAGACGGAGAAGGAGATTGCGCGGCAGAGGGAGATTTTCAACCAAATCACCGCCAGCCTGGCCGAGCAGTACGACACGCTCTACTACATCGACATTGAGACCAGCACCTACCGGGAAATCTCCTCCACAGACGCCTACAAGAAGCTGAACGTCCCGGCCACCGGCAACGACTTCTTTGCCGAGAGCCGCAGAAGCATCCGAAAGTATGTGCACCCGGAGGACCAGGAGAAGGCCGTGCGCCTGCATTATAAGCCCAGGACGGCAAGCACATCATCGTGTGCATCAAGAACATCGACGCGGAGATTCAGGCCAGGCTCGCCCTGGAGGAGAGCCAGAAGAAGAGCGTCACCTATACCCAGATTGCGGAGCGGCTGGCGGCCCATTTCGACCTGATTTACTACATCGACTGCGTGAACTCCCGTTACGCGGAGTTCTCCACCAAGAAGCGCTCGGGTGAGCTGAAAATCCAGGAGGAGGGCGAGAACTTCTTCACCACCGCCGAGGGCAACATCGAGCGGCTGATTTTCGCGGAGGACCGGGATAGAATCCGGCTGTTCCTGAACCGGGACCACCTGATTACCCAGCTGGAGCGCCGGAGGCAGCTGAGCGAGGATTACCGCATGGTCGTTGAGGGCGGCAAGACCCAGTACACCCGCATGACTGTGACCTATTCCTCCGACAAGAGTCACTTTATCATCTGCGTGGAGAACCGGGAGGAGGATGTGCGCCGGGAGCAGGAGCATCTGGCGGCGCTGGCCCTGGCCAACGAGACGGCCCGGCGGGATGAGCTGACGGGCACCAAGAACATGACGGCCTTCCACGAGACGGAGCGGGAGCTGCAAAAGCTGATTGACGGGGGCCGGGAGCCCTTCGGCATCGTGGTCTGCGACATCAACGGCCTGAAAACGGTCAACGACACCGAGGGCCACAAGGCGGGGGACAGCTACATCCAGGCCTCCTGCCGGCTGATTTGCAGGATTTTCCAGCACAGCCCTGTGTTCCGCATCGGCGGAGACGAATTTGTGGTGATTCTGCGGGGCGACGACTTCCAAAACCGGACGCAGCTGATGGCCACGCTCAAGAGACAGGTGGAGGAGAACATCCGCATCGGGGAGGGCACCGTGGTGGCCTCCGGCCTGGCGGTCTGCCATCCGGAGTCGGACCGCTCCGTGGAGGATGTGTTCAACCGCGCCGACAGCAGGATGTACGAGGAAAAGACGCGCCTGAAGGAGCAGAAGCTGCTGCAGGAGAGTCACACCCTCAAGGAGAAGGCGGTGGTCCGGGTCATCACGGAGGAGCGGCGCATCATGCTCGACTCGCTGTTTCGCTCCTTTGAGGTGGTGTCAGAGGGCACCTACGTCTTCCTCTGCGATATGAAATACGACTGCTCCCGCTGGTCGAAGAACGCGGTGGACAGCTTCGGCCTGCCCTCCGAGTACATGTACGGGGCGGGGGATATATGGGAGAACCGCATCCATCCGGAGGACCGCGCCGCCTATCACAAGGGCATTGATGAGATTTTCTCCGGAAACGCCGCGGGCCACGACATGCAGTACCGGGTCCAGCGCATCACGGGGGAGTATGAGGTGTGCACCTGCCGGGGCGTGGTGATTCGGGACCCCTCCGGCGAGCCGGACTACTTCGCCGGAACCATCCGCAACCACGGCCTTCAGGGCCACATCGACACGCTGACCGGCCTGAGAAACCAGTACGGCTTCTTCGAGGACCTGGACGGGTGGATCAAGCGCAGCGCGGCCATCAGCGTGGTTCTGTTCAGCATCCGAAGATTCTCCGAAATCAATGAAATCTACGGCTATCACTTCGGGAACCGGGTGCTCCAGACCTACGCCCGAAAGGTGTTTGAAACCACGGGAAACCGGGGTCATACCTATCGAATCGACGGGACAAAGTTCGCGGTCATCAGCAGCACGCTCACCATCCCCGAGCTGCGCGAGAGCTACGACCGCTTCCGCGCGTCCCTGCGCGAGAGCTTCCAGGTGGACGGCAGAAAGCTGCTGCTGGACCTGAACTGCGGCGCGCTGCGGGTGGACCATTTCGACGTGGACTCCCAGACGGTCTACGCGTGCCTGAACTTTGCCAACGAGGAGTCCAAGCTGCGCCGGCAGGGCGAGCTGGTGGAGTTCCAGAACGATGTGAACGAGGAGAACCACCAGAGGCTGGAGAAGCTGCACGCCATCCGCGCCTCCATCATGCACGGCAACCAGGGCTTCTATCTGCTCTTCCAGCCGGTTGTGGACGCGAAAACCCAGCGGCTCCTGGGCGCTGAGGCACTTTTGCGCTGGAAAAATGAGCACTACGGCGTGGTTCCGCCGGACCAGTTCATTCCGCTGCTGGAGCTGGACCCGCTCTTCCCGGATTTGGGGGAGTGGATTCTCCGGGAATCCATCCTGGCGGCCAAGCAGATACGCGCGCGGCATCCCGGCTTTGTGGTCAATGTCAACCTGTCCTACTCCCAGCTGGAAAAGCCGGATTTTGTGGACAAGGTGCTGAGTATTCTAAAGGAGCTGGACTACCCGCCGGAGCATCTCTGCGTGGAGGTGACGGAGCGGTGCAGACTGCTGGATTTGGAGCTGCTGAAGAACGTGTTTTGCAGCCTGAAATCCCGGGGCGTGCTGGTGGCGATGGACGACTTTGGAACCGGTTTCTCCACCGTGGGTGTTTTGAAGGAGATTCCGGTGGACACCATCAAGGTGGACCGCAGCTTCGTGCGCAGCATCGAGAGCAGCGAGACGGAGCGGATGATCATCCAGACCATTGTGGACCTGGCCTCCACCTTTGGGGCGAAGGTCTGCGTGGAGGGCATCGAAACGGCGGGCATGCGGGACATCCTCCGGGACTACCATGTGGGGAGCTTCCAGGGCTACTTCTTTGCCAGACCGCTGCCGCTGGAGGAGCTTGTGCGCTGGGCGGACGCGCGCGAATGAGCGCGGAGCGTTGAACCTTCCCGGAGCGCGTTGCCTGTCCGACCGCAAGCTGGGACGCTCCCAAAGCGGGAGGCACGCCGCGCGGACCCGTTTGAATGAAAAACAACAAAAAAGCTCTGTGCAGCCGGTTTTCTCCGCCGCACAGAGCTTTTTCCTCAATTTATGCAGATTTTCGGGGCCTTCACCAGTTTGAGGATGTCCACAGGTCTGACTGGCGTCCCTTCCTTCTGCGTTTCCGGCGGTGAGCGCCAAAACGCGCCCGCTGCGTCCTCTCCGAGGGGGCGGTGCCCCGTTTGCCGGGAAAAATAAACGGTTTCGAAATTTGTGGTTGCAAACCCCGTCTATTTTCTATATACTGGAACTGAATACAAGTACTTGTCCGCGGAGGTACTGTCATGACCAGCACAAATCCCTCTTACTCCCGCAAAAAACGTCTGATTCTCGTGGTGGAGGACAACGAGCTCAACCGCGAGCTGCTCTGCGACCTGTTCGAAGAGGATTACAGGCTGATGGAAGCGGAAAACGGCCAAATCGGTCTGAATCTGATGCGGGAACACAGCCGGGAGCTGTCTCTTGTGCTCCTGGATGTATACATGCCGGTGTGCGACGGCTTCGAGTTTCTACGGCTCAGGCAGCAGGACCCGGTGCTGGAGCAGATTCCGGTCATCGTCACCACGGCCAGCAACACCATGGAGGACGAGATTTACGCGCTGGAGCTGGGTGCCAACGACTTTGTGACCAAGCCCTACAACTACGAGGTGGTCAAAAACCGCATCAACAACCTGATTCGGCTCCGGGAGACGGCCTCCATCCTGAACCAGCTGGAGCGCGACACCACCACGCGGCTGTTCAGCAAGGAGTTCTTCGCCCGCTATGTCCGCTCCACGCTCCAGAGCAACCCGGACCAGCGCTACGACATGATTTGCAGCGACATCGAGAGCTTCAAGACGATGAACGACCGCTACGGCCGCAGAACCTGCGACCAATATCTGCGGCAGCTGGCCCGGGCGCTGAGCGCGGCGATTCCGGGCATGGTGCTCTCAGGCCGCATCGGCGGGGATGTCTTCGCTTTTCTGGTCCGGCACCGGCAGAACAGATGGGCGAAGATTCTGACGCCCAGCCTCCACAGCGGCATCGCGTCCAATATGGTGGTGAAATACGGCGTGGTGTCCAACATCGACCCGGCCATGGAGGTGTCAACCATCTGCGACCGGGCGACCCTGGCGCTCAAGGGCATCAAGGGGCGTTACGGGGTCTATGTGGCCACCTATGACGACGTGCTGGGCGATCAGCAGAAGAAGGAGCACATCATCGTGGAGAGCATGGAGCGCGCCCTGGAGGAGGGGCAGTTCCAGGTCTACTTCCAGCCCAAGCACGACCTGCGCATGGGCGTCACCGGCGGCGCGGAGGCGCTGGTGCGCTGGAACCATCCCGAGCTGGGCTTTGTGAGTCCAGGCGTCTTCATTCCAATTTTTGAGCGCAACGGCTTCATCCCCCGGCTGGACTTCTACGTCTGGGAGCAAGTGTGCAAGCAGCTTCAGCGCAGCCGGGAGCTGAATCTGCCCGTGGTTCCCATCTCTGTGAACGTCTCCCGGCTGGACTTTGACATCCCGGACCTGGCCGAACGGATTACGGCCATGGCGGACCGCAACGGGGTGGACCATCGGCTGCTCCACATCGAGCTGACGGAATCGGCCTACGCGGAGAATCCCCGGCAGATTTCCGCCACCATGGAGCGTCTGAACGCCGCGGGCTTCCTCCTGGAGCTGGACGACTTCGGCTCGGGCTATTCCTCCCTCAGCGTCCTGGGCAGTCTGCCTCTGTCCGTCATCAAGCTGGATATGAGCCTCATCCGGCAGGCCGCCAGCACGGAGAACTACAACGTGCTCCGCTTTGCCATCCAGCTGGCCGACGGCATGCGGCTGAAGACGGTGGCCGAGGGCGTGGAGACCGCCGACCAGGTGGCTGCCCTTCAGGTGCTGGGCTGCGACTACATTCAGGGGTATTATTATTCCCGCCCGCTGCCCCAGGAGGAGTTTGAGTGCTATCTGCTGGAGGAGCGGGAGCGCTGGCGGACGCAGAGTAAAAATAGCCCGCGCAGGCTCAAATCTTCCTGACCAGATACCCCAGGAGGATGTCGAGGGCAAACAACGCAAAGGGCACGGCGCACAGCCCGGTATAGGCCCAATCGGGGAGGGTTTTTGCCAGAAAACCAAGCAACGGAATCAGGGTGTAAAACAGGCCCGTTCCCCCGGCCGCGAACACGAGGACGGAGCGGAGACAGATAAAGCCGTGGAGGTTTCCCCAGTTCCAGATTTCCACGTTGTAGTCCCAGGGGCGCCAGTGAAAGAAGCGCAGGAGCGCCCAGCCGGAGACATATTCAAACGCGCCGCTGATGAGTCCGCACAGCAGAAACACGAGCCAGGGGGTGTCCCTGACGGGCGCGGCGGCGAAGAGCAGAAGAACCACTCCAAAGGCGTAAATGGGCAGCCACGGCCCCTTTCCCTGTCCGCGTCGAGAGAAATATCCGTCGTTGACGCGGTAAAAAAGCTCCTCATAAATCCAGCCGACGATGCCTGCGACCACAAAAATCAATCCGACGGCCAGCACTGTCTGGGCCGTGGTAAGCAGAAGCCCCCGGAAGGGGTTCCAAATGGAGCCATCTATTCTCATATTTTGCCTCCTGAAGTGAATGGAACGCAGTACGGTTTATCGCGCTCAATGGGTTTTTGATACGTGAAAACGGGCCGGTTTTTATTAGCTTTTTGGGAAATAGATATATGACAACCAGGCTGGTTTTTATCTGCCTTTTGGGAAAAACGTGGCTGACCACGTCGCCGTTCCCGCAGAAGCGAAGCTGCGAACTACCGGGAATAACAGCAGAAACAATCAACCAAAACAGCAGAAACAATCAACCAAAACAGCGGAAACGCTCCGCGCAAAAAAAGCAGCGCGGACAGCCGGAGGCACAGCACTATGGAGCGCATCAGCATCAATGACACGCTGCGCGTGTGCGAAAAGGACTATCGGATTCTCAGACTGCTCGGCCACGGCAAGGGCGGCTACTCCTACCTGGCCGAAGGAGACGGAAAACCGGTGGTTTTAAAGCAGATTCACCACGAGCCGTGCAGCTACTACACCTTTGGAAACAAAATCGAGGCGGAGCAGAGGGATTACCAGCGGCTGTGCTTTGCAGGCATCAGAATTCCGAAAATGCTCGCGATAGACGTCCGGCGTGAACGAATCGTCAAGGAATACATCAGCGGCAGAACGGTTTTCGAGGAGGTTCGGGATGGAAATTCCGTGGAGCCGTACTTGACACAGGTGCGGGAAATGGCGGCTCAGGCCCGTAAAGCGGGGCTGAACATCGACTACTTTCCCACCAATTTTGTGATTCAGGACGGGTTAATCTGGTACGTGGACTACGAGTGCAACGACTACATGGAGGAGTGGAGCTTCGAGCGCTGGGGCGTCAAATACTGGTCCTGCACTCCCGAGTTTGAGGAATATCTGAGGCAGCAGAAATAACGACTCTCCGCGAAAAACGGGGGAGCGATAGTCCGACAGACGCAATCAAAAACAAAAGCTGTACTGCTCCGCGAAGGCCATTGTTTGGCCACCGCGGAGCAGTTTTTTGATACAGTTTCAGAGGATGTATGCGCTTGAAAACCAGCCTCAGAGAGCCGTTTTTTCCCGTATCTTGAAGCTCTCAGAGGTTCAAAAAACGCTTCATTTCCGGCAGCGCGGAAATGGCCTCTCTGCGGCCCATCTGGTAGACGCGCTCCAGCTCCTCCGGGTCGTTTTCCGTTCTGCTGATGCCCAGCGGCTCCGGCGGCCGGATGACAAAGGTGCTTCCGCTGCGCTCCCGTTCTTTGATTTCCGCCATCTGCCGGTTGTACATTTCGTGCCGGACTGCCATTGCCTCCGCGATGGCCGGATAACGGCGGAGCATCAGCTTGATAAGCGGCAAAGCCCGGATTTTTTTCTTGGTATAGCTCGCCGGCTGCGTCAGGATGATGACGTTCCGGGAATACCCGATGTGCTCCATGTATTGATAGGGAACGGCGTCAGAAATCCCGCCGTCCAGCATCGTATAGCCGCCCACACAGACCGGCCTGGAGACCAGCGGCATGGAGGCCGAGGCCTGCATCCATTTGATGTCCTCCTCGCCGCCGTCGGTGCACTGGTGAAAGATACATGTTCCAGTTTTCACGTCCGTTGCGCCGACGTAAAACTTGACGGAATTCTCGCGAAACGCTTTGCGGTCAAAGGGGTCCAGCTCGTCGGGCAGCACCCGATAACAAAAATCCGCACCGTACAAATCCCCGGTTTTGAGCAGGGAGCGAAGGCTGCAATACCTGGGGTCGCTGCAATATTTTTTGTTGTACCGGATGGCCCGGCCCATCTGCTTCGACTTATAGTTGCAGCCGAAAACCGCGCCCGCGGAAATGCCAGCAGCTCCGTCAAAACGGATGTCGTTCTCCAGAAAAACATCCAGAACGCCGCAGGTAAACATGCCGCGCATGGCGCCGCCCTCCAGAACCAATCCGGCTTTTTCAGCAGGAACAGCCTGTCGTTTTTTGCTTTTATTGGTGTCCAAATCAACAACCTCCGATTCTGCGAAGAAGAACGCCCGACGCGCTCCCAACGGGCCGCGGAAACGAAAAGCAGGGGAGCGCTGTGAAAGTTTTTCTATAAAGTAAACGCGACTGGCGTCTGGAAGTCAACCATGATTTCCTCATATTTTTCACAAAGATAGCCCCCCAAAAGCGGAACAAAAAATACACCCTGAAACCGGCGCTCAATCGGAAAAGAACCCTCTCCGGAGCCGGAAAAAAGAGCGTTTTCCGGCCAGAGAGGGAGGCTGCCTGTTCGGGGGATTCTGTGGGAATCGTTCCGCTGAAAGACTGTGTTTTGGCAAGCGGAAGCGCTCAGCGGTTATCCACCTTTTCGGGGTAGAGGTCGTGGTTGGACAGGCGCTGCCAGGCCACCTCCTGCCAGCGGGTGCCGGGGCGCCCATAGTTGCAGTAGGGGTCGATGGAGATGCCGCCCCGGGGGGTAAACTTGCCCCAGACCTCGATATATTTGGGCTTCATCAGCTTGATGAGGTCCTTCATAATCACGTTGACCACATCCTCGTGGAAATCGCCGTGATTGCGGAAGGAGAACAGGTAGAGCTTCAAACTTTTGCTCTCCACCATGCGCTCTCCGGGGACGTAGGAAATGGTGATGGACGCAAAGTCCGGCTGTCCCGTGATGGGGCACAGGCTGGTGAACTCCGGGCAGTTGAATTTGACAAAGTAGTCGTTGTCCGGGTGCTTATTCTGGAAGGTTTCCAGCACCTCGGGGGCGTAGTCGCTCTTGTAGACCGTGCCCTGGCTACCCAGCAGGGTCAGGTTCTCTTTCTCTCGCATTTTGTGCTCCTTTCGTGGTTCACAGGGCCGGGTCGGCCACGCCGTTGGCGGCAAAGGCGGCGGCACGGTCGATGCAGGTGCCGCACGTTCCGCAGGGTGTCTCGCCGCCCTCGTAGCAGCTCCAGGTCAGATGGTAGGGCGCGCCCAGCTCCAGGCCGGTTTTCACCACCTGGGCCTTGTTGCTGCGCAGGAAGGGGGCCTCAATGCGCAGCTGGCGGCCGGAGCCCTCCCAGACAGCGGTGTTCATGGCCTCGTGGAAGGCGGGGGAGCAATCGGGATAGGCGGCACCCGCGGCGTCGTCGGCGTGAGCGCCGTAATAGAGCACGCCGCAGTCCAGGGACAGGGCGATGCTGGCGGCGGTGGAGAGGAACAGCCCGTTGCGGAAGGGCACATAGGTGCTCACCGGCGCGGAATCGTCCCGCTGTTCCAGCTGCTGGGCATAGCTCTCCCGGGGGATGTCCTGGTTGGACTGCTTGAGCAGGGAGCAGTCGCTGTACTGGAACACGGCGCTCAAATCCATCTCCAGCTGCCGCACGCCGTAGAAGCGCGCCACGGCCCGGGCGGCGGCAAGCTCCTTGTCGTGCTTCTGCCCGTAGGAGACGGACAGAGCGATGACGTTTTCAGCGCCGTATTTGGAAACGGCCAGAGCCAGAGCGGTAGTGGAGTCCACGCCGCCGCTGGAAAGAACCAGTGCTTTCATCTGTGTTCCTCCTATCTCAGATACATCTGAAGACTGGCGTCTTCTTGAAACTTCCCCCGCAGCTCCACGCTCAGGGTCTTGCTGCCCGGCTTTTTGATGCCCCGGGCGGTCATGCAGCTGTGGCAGCCCTCCAGCAGCACCGCCACGTCCTCGCTGCCGGTGACCTCGGTGAGGATGTCCGCGATGTCCCGGCCGATGCGCTCCTGCAATTGCAGACGGCGGCCCACCATGTCGCAGATGCGGGCGATTTTGGACAGTCCAATCACCTTTCCCCTGGGAATGTAGGCCACCGTGGCCTTCATATCGTACATCAGGGCCATGTGGTGCTCGCAGTAGGAGAACAAATCAATGTCCTTGAGCACCACCATGCCCTTGCTGCCGTTGGCCTCGAAGCCCTCCTCGAAGGTCTTGTTGAACATCTGAGCAATCTCGTGGTTGGTGTAGTTCATGCCCGCAAAGACTTCCTCGTACATCTTTGCCACCCGCTCCGGGGTCTCCCGCAGGCCCTCCCGGTCGGGGTCGTCGCCCAGGGCCACCAGGATGCCGCGGATGTGCTCTTCAATGGCTTTGGTATCAATCATCTCATACACCTCTCTTATTTGGGTCCCAGATGAACTTGTGGAGCTGAAGTTGGAGGCGCACGCCGTTCAGGCGGTGCCGGGCCAGAAACTCCACCATCTCCGCTGGTTCAATGGAGCCGAACACCGGGCTCAGGTACACATGACAGCGGCCCACCAGCGCCTCCCGCGCGATGACCTCCCGGGCGCGCTCCAGATCCGACTGGCTGCCGCAGACGAATTTCACTGTGTCCTCCGGCCGCAGCAGGGCGAAATTGTCCGTCTTCATGGCCCCCTCCATGCCGCTGGAGGGCAGCTTGTAGTCCATGGTGAACACGGGACGCCGCTCCGGCGCGCAGAAGGGTGCCAGCTCCACCGCGCCGTTGGTTTCGATTTCCACCCGCAGCGCGCCGTCCCGGAGCAGCAGAGTCAGCAGGGCGGGCAGCTCCGGCTGGAGCAAGGGCTCGCCGCCCGTCAGGGTCACATTGGTCACGCCCAGCGCCCGCACACTGCGGTCGATTTCCTCCGGGGTGCGCTCCTCAAAGGCGCAGTCCGGCTCATTTGCCCACATGGTGTCGCAGTAGCCGCAGCGCAGATTGCAGCCCTGAAAGCGGACGAACACCGCCAGCTCTCCGGCCCGGGGTCCCTCGCCGTTGATGCTCAAAAACTGTTCGACTACCCGCATGGCTCACTCCTCATAGGCAGCGGCGTTGGCAGGGGTCTCGTAGACCTCCACCCGGCGCACGGGGCAGCCGTGTTCCCGCAGCCGTTGAAAGAACCACCGGGACAGCTCCTCCGCGGTGGGGCGGAAGGGCACCTCTGTCAGCCGGAACGCCTCCTCCCGCAGAGCGGCCAGGGTGGCGGGGCGGAGGGAGCCGGCCTCATAGATGAGGCTGTGGTCCATCTGCTCACAAAGCTCCTTCAGGAGCGCCTTGACGGCGCCGAAGTCCATCAGCATGCCCCGGGTCTGGGTCTCCCCGGACAGCGCGTCCCCGGAGAGCACAGCCACCACCCGCCAGCGGTGTCCGTGGAGGTTGCTGCACTTCCCCTGGTAGTCCTTGAGGAAGTGGGCGGCGTCAAAGCACTGTTCTGTCTTCAAAAGATACATCGTAGTTCCTCATCGAAAAAGTCCCGCACAAGCATGCGGGACTCCTTTCTTCTCACCGGCGGGAAGGGGTTCTTCCCACCGGCTCACAGCATGAAAAAAGCAGTCCCGGTTTTGATTTGGGGCAAGGCCCGGGGCAGGAGGGTACCAATGAACTGCCTGTGTCTATTTTACAGGGGAAAGGGGGTTTGTCAAGGGGCAAATCGACAGAAAAGGGAAAAAGACGCGGCCCTCGTTTGGAGAGCCGCGGGGGAGGAGCAGGCAGCACCCATCGCGGAGGAGGCCGACGGGAGCTGCCCGCATTGTTGTTTTGATGTGCCGCGATTTTGTCCTGTCCGTGTCACTCACCGGCCAAGCCGCTTTCTGATGCGCTCCACCCGAACCCGGCCGAGGCCGGGCACCTCCAGCAGCCGTTCCGGCTCATTTTCGATGATTTTCAGCGTATCCGTACCAAAACGCTGCACAATGCGCGCCGCAAAGCCGGGCCCGACGCCCTTGATGACGCCGCAGCCCAGATATTGCTCCAAATCAGAGGCGGTTTCGGGCAGCGTCTCCTCAAAGGAGGTGACAGAGAACAGCCGTCCGTACCGCTCATCTTCCGTCCACTGGCCGCTCAGCGTCAGCACAGAACCGACGCGCACCTGCGCCGTCACGCCCGCCACAGGAACGAGGCCGCCAAGGTCCATCAGACGGCAGAGAATCACCGAATGGTTGCCATCACCGGCGCAGTCGCCCGCGCGCGCAACGACACAGCGCAGATATTCCATGGTCCGTTTCCTCCCTTGCTGGATTGGCTTTGCCTGTGCCACCCGGACGCCGGTAAAGCTGGAGACAGCGCCGCCGCCCGGACGCCGGTGGAGCAGTAAACAGCGCCGCCGCCCGGACACCGGTCAAGCAGAAGACAGCGCCGCCGCCCCGAGCACGAAACGCAAGGACGAATCGCTCAGATGGCGGCGGAACGGCTGTCCATCGGCCCGGTCCTTCGCCGGTTCGCCGGGGGACGGCAGCTTACGTCCCGGCCGTTTATGTCCCGGCGGTTTGTGTCACGCGGTTTGCGCCCCGGTGGTTTGCGTTTCGGCGGTTTGTGCCCCAGCGGCTTGCGTTTCAGCAGCTTGCGCCCCGCAGTTTCTGTTCCTGATTATACCAGAGCGAAAGAAAAGCGATTACCCCGAAAAGTGGGGCAATCGCGGCTTTTCTCATTCCTCTGAGGGGGAGGCTGTCTTTGGGGAAGAGGCACCCTTTTTCGCCGGGGAGCGCAGCGGATTCATGCCCTGTGCGCGCAGCAGCGCGTCCACCTCCTCAATGGAGGTCAGGCCCTTGTGGAAGGCAGAGAGCAGCACCGCGTCCCGGGGCAGCCGCACATAGAGCGGCGCCATATGATACAGCCGGAGCGCGTGCTGAGTCTCCTCCAGGGTCAGATGACCCGCGATGCACAGGCGGAGGATGTAATCACGCTGTTTTGTTCTCTTTTCCTCCGAGAGAATCTGATACCCGACCTTCTGGGCGAAGCCGACCCGGATGAACAGATTGTGCTGCTTTACGCCGTGGCTGGCGAGCACCGCGCGCATATACGCGGCAAAGGGCTTCTCCTGGAGGTAAAGCTCCTCCTGATGCTGGCGCAGGAACTGCTCCGGGGCGGTCTCCTTCAGCAGTGCCTCCAGCTCATCGGTATTTTTCTTCATCTGGCTCTTTTCACCCCTTTAAAATGTGGTATAATGACATAAATCGTTGAATTGTGAGGGAACGCCATGTTAGCTGATTCGTCCGCGCTCTTGTCCTGCTATCGGGTTCTGGGCGCTCTGAATCCTGAGAAAAATGTTCAAATTATCCAGGACAGAGGCACAAACAAGCTGTATCTTCTAAAGGAATATGAACAATACGACGCCGACGTGTACGCCTGGCTCCAGTCGCACCCCATTGCGAACATGCCGCAAATCATCGCGCTTTCCCGGGAGGGGGAGCGGCTGCTGGTGGTGGAGGAGTATCTGGCGGGGGAGACCGTGCAGGAGCTGCTGGACACCCAGGGCCCCTTCTCCGAGGAGGCCGCGGCGGACTGCATCCTTCAGCTGTGTACGATTCTCAGCGCCCTCCACGCCGCGCAGCCGCCCATCATCCACCGGGACATCAAGCCGTCCAACCTGATTCTCTCCCCGGACGGCGTCCTGAAGCTCATTGATGTGAACGCGGCCAAGCGATGCAAAGAGCACACGGACCGGGACACCGCCCTGCTGGGCACTCCGGGCTACGCTGCGCCGGAGCAGTACGGCATCAGCAGCTCCAGCGTGCAGACGGATTTGTTCGCGGTGGGCTCGCTGATGAACGTGATGCTGTGCGGGGAGCTGCCCACGACACAGACGGCAGGGGGACGTCTGGGACCCATCATCCGGAAGTGTCTGGAGCTGAACCCCCGGAACCGCTACGCCTCTGCGGAGGAGCTGGCCCGGGCAATCCGAACCACGATGCGCACCGCACAGCCGCAGGGCTGGCGAAGGCTGCTCCCGCCGGGCCTGCGCAGCGGCAACCCCTTTCTCACCGCCGCCGCCCTGTTGGGCTACCTCCTGCTGCTGTGCATCGGCATGACCCTCGATGTCCAGCCCGCGGAGCATCCGGCCAATGTGCTTGCGGACCGGCTGCTGATGAGCGCCATGCTGATTTGTCTGGTGCTGTTCACGGGCAACTTTCTGAACGTGCAGCGATTTCTCCCCTTTTCCCGCCGAAAGGGCCTCCGGCTTGTGTCCATTCTTCTGGGTGACGTGCTCATTGTGCTTTTCTTTGCGCTTTGCGCCTCCATCCTTCAGACCTATGTGTTCTGAGCGCGGACGGAGCGGCTTCGGCGCGGTCAGGGGAGGGCGCTTTTCCAGCGCAAAAGCCGGAATTCCCTTGTCATCCATTTGACTGGCTAAATCATGGAGCAAAAACGCGAAAACAAGCAATTCTGCGAAAACGGAGGAATATTCAGATGAAAAACAAACGCTTTCGATGGTGGCGCATCCCGCTGCTGCTGACGCTGGCGCTGCTTCTGGCGGTCTACATCGTCTATCTGCTCACGACCTACCACCGAATCGAGGACAATCTGCCCCTGGAGGTGCGCGGAACCGCCCGGGAACCGGCGGAAACAGACAAAGAGTACACAATCGTGAGCTATAACATCGGATTTGGCGCCTACACGGCGGATTTTACCTTCTTTATGGACGGAGGCAAAGAGAGCCGCGCCCGCTCAGAGGAGAGCGTTCTGAACTGTGTGCGGGAGAGCGCCAAGACCGCGCTGTCCTTCGACCCGGATTTCGTCCTGTTTCAGGAGGTGGACACCGGCTCCACCCGCAGCTACCAGGTGGATGAGGCGCAGCTGATTCAGGAGGCCTTTGACGCGCAGGGGGACTTTGACAGCGTGTTTGCGCAGAACTATCATTCCGCCTACCTGTTCTACCCCTTCACGAAGCCGCACGGGGCCTCCAATTCCGGGCTGCTGACCCAGAGCCGCGCGGACATCGCCTCCTCGCTGAGAAGAAGTCTGCCCATCGCCTCCGGCCTGAAGAAGTATCTGGATTTGGACCGCTGCTACAGCGTCTCCCGGATTCCCGTGGCAGACGGCCGGGAGCTGATTCTGGTCAACGCGCACCTCTCCGCCTACGGAACCAATGCCGGGCAGGGGCAGGCGCAGATGGAACAGCTCTTCGCGGATTTGAAAAAGGAGTACGAACAGGGCAATTATGTGATTTGCGGCGGGGATTTCAACCACGATTTCACCACCAACTCCAAGGCGCTTCTGAACCCCGGCAACGCTGATACCTTCAGCTGGTGCCACCCGTTTCCGGATGAGCTGATTCCGGCGGGCTTCTCCAAGTGCACGGATTACGCCGACGGACTCACCGCGACCACGCGCAACACCGACATCCCCTATGGGGAGGACAGCTTCACCGCGGTTCTGGACGGCTTTCTGGTCTCCGACAACGTGAAATGCAGCTATGTGCAGAACATCGACACCGGTTTTCTCTATACCGACCACAACCCGGTTGTCATGCGCTTTGCGCTCAGCCCGGCGCAGGGGTGAGCGGAACCAGACAACGTCTCAGCGCCCGGGCCGCCGCAGTCACAAGAGGGGCAAACGGCACCACAGGGGGGATGAGCAAGATTCCCCCTACCATCCTTCGCATCAAACGCGCACTTTCCACCCGCTGACGCTTTTTGATTATACCCTCTGCAGCGCCTCTTGACAAGGGGGAAGGGGCTTGAATGAGCACTTTTTCCAGTCTAAACGGCCGGGGCGGCACCGGGCCGCGGGGTGCGTCTCAGCGGGGCTGGATGAGAAAATGTCAGGTTTGTCTTGCAATCTGTCCTGATATTTCGTATAATATAGAATAACCGAATCAACCGGGAGGACGCCCTTTTGATCGCGTCCCCCGGGTTGCCTGTCCGGAGATGCCTCTGTCCGCAGAATGAGCCCGGGGAACCCCTGATTGCCGCCCACAGGTCATCAGCGGGTCCTCGTGCAGGGAGGTGCTGTGTCATGTCCTTTTCGTTGAATAAGAAGGTGATTGTGCTGATTGTGAGCTTCGCCGCCATCATCAGCATGCTGGCCGTTGCAGTTTATTACAAGGGAATTCACGATGTCGTTGTGTCCCAGTATGAGGGACGCTCCATCGACATTGCCAAATTGACGGCAGTGGAAATCGACGCTGAGCGGCTGTTGAAGGTTCAGCAGGCTGTGCTGGAAATCTACAACAGCACCGACAACAAAGTGCTGAGCGACCAGGCGGGAACGCCGGAGTTTGAGGCGTATCTCTCCCGTTACAAATCCATCGAAGAGATGGAGGAGTACCAGACGGTGCGTGCCGACCTGCGCAGAATGCAGGACGTGCTGGATGTGGACTGCCTCTACGTGTTCTGGCTGGACACGGTCAACGGGTGCTATGTTTACCTTGTGGACGCCGACAACGCCGACCCCTGTCCGCCGGGCTGCATCGACCCGCTCTATTCCGACATCGGCGACACGCTGACGGACCCATCCCTGGGCTGCCCGCCCAACATCACCAACACGCCGGAATACGGCGGGCTGGTGACGACGGCGATGCCGGTCTATGACAGCAGGGGCGAGGTCATCGCCATGGCGGCTGTGGACATCTCCATGGATGTCGTTATGGCCCGGCAGCAGCGCTATTTGGTGTACGTCGTGCTGGCCTTCCTGGGCATGACCATTCTCGTGTGCGTTTTGAGCATCCTGCTGGTGAATCACTACATCGTCAGGCCCATCAACACCCTCTCCTCGGCGGCGGCGCAGTACCGGCACAACAAAAAGGTGTTTTCCAGCCTGCACATTTCCGGGCGCGACGAAATCGGCACCCTGGCTGCCTCCATGGTTCAGATGGAGGCGGACATCGACGGCTACATCACCAACCTGAAGCGGACCTCCAACGACCTCATCTCCGCCCGCGAACACGCCGAGCAGATGGACCGCGCGGCGAACATTGACGCGCTGACCAAGGTCCGCAACAAGCGCGCCTATGACATCGAGGTCCAGCGGCTCAACGAGAGCCCGCAGCCCTACGGCCTCATCATGATTGACCTGAACGGCCTGAAGGGCATCAACGACACCTACGGCCATGAGAAGGGCGACATCAGCATCAAGACCCTCTGCCAGATGATTTGCCGGGTCTTCCAGCACTCTCCGGTATACCGGGTGGGCGGGGATGAGTTCATCGTCATCCTCGAAAACAGCGATTATCAGGAGCGCTCGGCACTGATTCAGACGATTTCGGACCAATTTCAGCGCAATCTTGCCGACACCGTCCGGCCGCCCTGGGAGCGCGTGACGGCGGCGGTGGGCTACGCGGTCTGTGAGCCGGGCACGGGGGAGCGCGTGGAAAGCGTTTTGAAACGTGCGGACGCGGCGATGTATCAAAACAAAAAGGCAATGAAGGCCGCGCTCAAATCATAACAACCTCTGAGCTCCGGGGAACACTGCCCGGCGTGCGGACCTCCTGTGTCAGTTCTCCTGACCCGGGACGCCCTGCGCGCCGGGCGGTTTTTGCCTTTTCGCTCCGACACCAGCTTTGCGGTCTGCAAACAGGAATAAAAAGGCGAGCAAGATGCAGGGGATGGTATGATTGCCTCGAATGCTCGATTCTTTCGTGCTTTGGAAGAGCGAAGCCGTGGGAAAGTCACATGAGGAGACGACCGACTTTCGTCCTCGCACTCAGTCTGTCTATGGGGAGTTCAAAAGGAGCCACAGTCTGCCCACTCAGGCCGGTTTTTGCGGTACAAACTTTGAAAAAAATGCTTCGCCCCCGTAAAACGCAATTCTTTTCTTGAAAAGCGTCTGAGGTTGTGTTATAATGCCTGTTCAAAGGGTGTAAGCGCCTGAATCTGCGAATCATACCGCGGCAGGGGTGCGATGGCTGCTTTCCGCCCCATGCCCGCTTGAAATTGAAGGATGGAAGAACGAGACTATGAACCGAGAACAGGCGTTGTTATTGACCGTATTGGGTGATTTTTTACACCAGAGAAAGACAGTCGCGCAAACGCAGGATTGCGCCTGGTCCGCTCTGTTCCGGTGTGGAGAGAAGCACAGGCTCAACGGCATTGTGTACTGCCAGCTCGGCAAACAGATTCCGGAGCCCTTCTTTTCGGAGTTTCACACGGAGTATCTGGCCTCCATCGTCCGCTACCGGCACAGACAGGTGCTTGTGAGGCAGATGGAGGAGGTCCTCCGGCGCAGCGGAGTGGACTATTTCTTCGTCAAGGGCGACTTAATCGGCGCGCTCTACACCAATCCGATGCTGCGCTCCGTCAGCGATGTGGACCTGGTGGTTCCGGCGGACCGGCTCGCGTCCCTCCACGACCCTCTGACGAAGGCGGGCTTTGAGCGCATCGAAAAGGGCAAGGGCGTCTGGGCCTACCGCAAGGAGACCGTGACCTTTGAGCTCCACAGAGCCCTCATTTTCTCCACCCACCGGGAGGATGACGCCATTGCGGACTATCTCCACCGCTGCTGGGACAGCGTCGAGGATGGAAAGCTGGACTGGAATTTCCACATGATTTATCTGCTCCTGCACCTGAGAAAGCACTTTCGTACCTCCGGTGTGGGATTCCGGCAATTTCTGGATCTGGCTTTTGTGGCCCAGAAGATTCCCCTGGACTGGGCCTACATCCGCAGGGAAATGGAAGGGCTGGGGCTGTGGCGATTCACCCTGACGGTGATGAACCTCTGCGACGTGTGGTTTGACACCCATTGCGCGCCGGAGAATCTGGAGCTGAACCGGGAATTTGTGGAACGGGCCACAGACACCATCTTCCGAAACGGCATCTTCGGCTACGCCAACGAGGAGAACAAGGGCAACGATTTCGTCAACGCCGCACGGAGCGACGGCCTTCCCGGTTTGCTGAAGCAGCTGCAGCTGCTGCTGTTTCCGGGCTATCTGGCGCTGCACAAGACGAGAAAATTCGGATTCCTGTACAACCGGCCCTGGCTGCTGCCTCTGGCCTGGCTGAAGCGCTATGTTCTCCTCATTTCGGAGCACAAGGCGGTGGGAAAGCTGCGCAGTCTGATTCGTATCCGCCATACGATTGGGAGACGGAACGACACCTACGATGAATGGGGGCTGTGAGCCCGGAACAAGCAACGGAAGGAGGCTGCTGCCATGCTTTGCTATCAAATCGGCCCTCTGAGCGTCAGTATGGACGCCGCGCCGGAGAGCTGGCAGCCCTTCCGGACGCAGAATGCGGCAGAGCCGCTGCTCCGGGTGGAGCGGACAGACGAGCCAGTGGATTTGACCGGCTGGCGGCTGATGGCGGAGCATGAGATGATGCACGTCTGGCGCAGGGAGGAGCTGTCAGCGGGCTGGCTGTTTCAGGACAGCCGCTTTCACGGCTGGCTCTGGCTCTCCCCCGACGGGATGCTTGCCCGCTTCCACACGGCGGGGGCGCAGGAGGGCTCCTACGCGCTGCTGCTCCAGGCGGCGGCGGAGTGTGCCCTGATTCGTCTGGGCGTCATGATTCTACACGCTGCCTGTGTGTGTGTGGAGGGGGAGGCGGTGGCCTTTTCCGGCCCCTCCGGCGCTGGGAAATCCACCCGCGCCGCGCAATGGGTGAAGCTGCTCGGTGCCCGGATGCTCTCCGGGGACCGGCCCGCCGTGGACCCCGCCTCCGGCATCGTCCGGGGTGTGCCCTGGGACGGCAAGGAGCGGGTGTTTGTCAACGCCGCCGCGCCGCTGCGGGCCATTGTGGAGGTGCGCCGGGGCAGCTGTGTGAAGCTGCGCCGGATGACGGACCGGGAGGCCCGGTCCTTCCTGGCCGGTCAGCTGTTGATTCCCATGTGGGACACGCCCCTGGCGGCAAAGGCACTCTCCGGCCTGCGCCGGTTGATTGCCCGGGTGCCCATCTACCGGCTCTACAGCGATGGTGATGAGCAATCCGCCCTGAAAAGCTATGAGATTCTGTTCCGGAATCCGGAGCAGATTGAAGAATGTGAGGAGGAAATCAAGATGAGACTGAAGCCCGGATTTGAAATCGTACAGATTGACACCGATTATCTGGCGCTGCCCACCGGAGAGAACATCGCGGCCTTTGCCGGCTCTGTGGTGCTCAACGAGGTCTCCGCCACCCTGCTGCGGGAGCTGTCCGGGCGCGAGTGCAGCCGGGAGGACCTGCTGGAGCTGCTGCTGAACCAGTACAAGGTGGAACGGGACGTGGCCGCTCAGGATTTGGACAACATCCTCAAGACCTTCGCGGAAATCGGTCTGACCGAGGGATGAGCCAGGCGGAGCAGTCCTCCATCGTCCTCTCGGTGGAGCAGTGGTTGGAGCTGGTGCAGCGGGGCGCGAACATCCCTGTCACCATCCCCCTGATGGGCACCAGCATGCTGCCCGTCATCCGCTACAAGGTGGACCCCACCACCATCGTGCCCCTGCGCCGGGAGCCTCTGGAGGGGGACATCGTCCTCTTCCGCCGCTTTGGGGACGGGGCCTGGGTGGTTCACCGGGTCTACCGGGTCATGGGCGACCAGGTCCAGACCTGGGGGGACAACAGCCCCCGGCCGGACCACCCCGTCAGCCGGGAGGACGTGCCGGGGCTGGTGATCTCCATCTGCCGGAACGGCAAAACCATCCGTCTGGACACGGAGGAGCAGCGCTGCTGGGGTGTAAAGTGGATGCACAGTACAGTGCGCCGCCGCCTCTGGTTCGCCTGGAGCAGCCTCCGTTGGCTTCCGGGGAAGCTGATTCGGAAGGTCTGGCCGGATTTTCACAAGAACAAGGGGAACTGATATGCCGCAAGAACAGATGCCCCGCAGTCTGGCCCAGCTGATGGCTCAATTGCGTGCGGAGGGCGTGCCGGAATGGCAGTATCATCGGCGCATCATGCGCTATTTTGATTTCAAAGCCAGAGAAAAGGGGATTCCCTTTACAGGCACCTTTGAGCTGACGCCCCTTTGCAACCTGGATTGCAGGATGTGCTACGTCCACCTGACCCGGGAGCAGATGGGCGGCGCGAGGCTCCTGGAGCCGGAGGTCTGGAAAGTCCTGATGGACCAGGCCATTGACGCGGGCATGCGCAAAGCCCGGCTCACGGGCGGGGAGTGCCTGACCTATCCCGGCTTCGACGAGCTGTATCTGCACCTCCAGAGCCGCGGCGTGGAGGTGATGGTGCTGACCAACGGCGTCCTGCTGGACGAGGCGCGGACGGCGTTTTTCCAAAAGCACCCGCCCTGTGAGATTCAGGTCACGCTCTACGGCTCCGATGAGGACGCCTACCAGCGCGTCACCGGACGGCGGATGTTCCAACGGGTGTGGGAGAACGTGAACCGGGCCAACCGCGCCCAGCTGCCCCTCACCATCGCCATCACCCCCAGCCAGTTCATGGAGCGGGACGCGGACGCCCTGCTGGACCGGGCGGAGGAGCTGGGCCTGCCCTACAACATCAATTTCGGGCTCTTTGACCCCAGAGAGGAGACGGGACGGCAGCCGGGCGAGAGCATGGACGCCTCCCTGGACCTGTACATCCACCTCTACAAGCGCAAGCGCGCCCATCAGGGCATTGCGCTGACCCCGGTGGACGAGCGGGAGCTGCCCAGCCCCAGCACCGCCTCCGACCCCCGAAAAGGGGTCCGGTGCGCGGCCGGGCGCAGCATGTTTGAAATCGACTGGACCGGCACCATGTACGGCTGCACGAATCTGAGAAGCGTCCGGGCCAGGCCCCTGGAGACCGGCTTTGCCGCGGCGTGGCAGGTGGTCCACACCGGTGTGCAGGAGGTCATCATCCCCTCGGAGTGCGGCAGTTGCGTCTACGCGCCCATCTGCGTGGTGTGTCCCGCCGCCCACGAGCAGAACGGGTCCGCTGCCCACTGCAACCCCGTCTACTGCAAACGGGTGCAGAGGATGGTGGCGGAGGGATTGAACGAAATTCCTGAATGATGTTTCCCCCTCCGACAGGGGAAGACATAGAACTGTCTGAAGAAAGGAGGACTCTCAATGGATATGGAGAAGAAGGAGTACGAGACTCCCGTAGCCGAGAAGGTCAATTTCAGCTATCGTCAGCAGGTTGTCGCGGCCAGCGATGATGATGCTTGTGACGAGGTTTGGACCAGAAAAAAGGGCACTGGCTGCCATGAAAAGCTGGTTTCCTACGGTGACTAAGTTTTGAATCGGGAGGGGGGGAGACCCCCTCCCTCCTGTCTGTGGGCGCGTCAGATTGCTGCGCTGCCCGCGGCGGGAAACGCGAGCGGAACAGGACAGGGGGGAAGGCCATGTTCCGGGACAAACTGAAAAAAGTCTTTGTCAGCCCTGCCCTGGGAGACATCGTGCGCTGGTCCAGACCGGCCCGTCTGGGGGTGGCCGGCATCTGTCTGACAGACGCCGTCAACGCGCTGTGCTCTCTGGGGACGACCCTGTGCACCAGGGAACTCATCGACGCGGCCACCGGTCGGGAGTGGGCGCCGCTGCGGCTGTACGGCATCCTGCTGGTGAGCGTGGCGGTGCTGGAGCTGATGAACGCCTATGGTCACCGGCTCCTGAAGCGGCGCACGGAGGCGAAGCTGTACAACCACCTCTGTGCCCAGACCCTGACCCAGATTCTGGACAAGCAGTACGCCGGCATGGAGAGCTACCACAGCGGTGAGCTGGTCAGCCGCGTTCAGGGGGACGTGAGTCTGGTGCGCAACGGCATCGTCGGGGTCCTGCCCAAGCTGGTGTCCATGCTGGTGGGCTTCTTCGGCGCCGCGGCCATTCTGATTTCCATGGACTGGCGCTTTGCCTTTGCGCTGGTGGCCCTGGGCGTCATTGGTGCGTGGATGCTGGCGGTGCTGCGGCATCCCATGAAGCGGCGGCAGGCGAACGTGCGCAAGCTGGAGGGCAGCATTCAGGCAATGCTCCAGGAGACGCTGCAAAATCTGCGCCTGGTGAAGGCCAGCGGCAGCGAGGCCAGGATGGTGGACAAGCTCCGGGGCCGTCAGGAGCATTACTATGACACGGTGATGGAACAGACCGCCTTCTCCGCCAAGGTGAATCTGGGCATCGGCACGCTCTATCACGTCTCCTGGCTGTTCTGCATGCTCTGGGGCGGCTGGGGCATCTACCGCGGCGTGCTGACCTATGGCTCATTGGCGGCAATCATCCGGCTGGTGGGGGAGATTCAGGCCCCCATCGGCGAGGCTGCCGAGCTGGCGGCGCAGGCGCTCTATACCGTCACCTCCGCCGAGCGGCTCAAGGAGCTGCTGGACCTGCCGGACGAGGAGGAGGCCCCCAACATCTCCGGGCGGGAGCTGTATGAGAGCCTGAGGGACATCCACGCGGAGCACCTCACCTTTTCCTATGGCCGGGAGAGCGACAATGTGCTGGAAAACGCCGAGCTCACCATTCGTCCCGGCTCCTTTGTGGCGCTGACCGGAGCGTCCGGCGGCGGAAAGAGCACCCTGTTCCAGCTCCTGCTGGGCATCTACCATCCCACCGGGGGCAGCCTGAACTTCCGCTTCGCGGACCACACCGAACCGGCCTCCCGCCGGACCAGACCTCTGTTCACCTATGTACCCCAGGGCAACACGCTCTTCTCCGGCACGCTGCGGGAGAACTTCTCCATGTTCTCTCAGGGCACCACGGACGAGGAGATTATGGACGCCGCCCGGGTGGCGTGCATTGATGAGCTGGTGGAGCAGCTGGAGGATGGTCTGGACACGGTCATCGGTGAGCGGGGCGTGGGCCTTTCTGAGGGCCAAGCCCAGCGGGTGGCGGTCGCCCGGGCGCTGCTGAGCCGCGCGCCGATTCTGCTTCTGGACGAGGCCACCAGCGCGTTGGATGAGCAGACGGAGGCCCTGCTGCTCTCCCATCTGGAGGACCTGCGGGACAGGGGCCAGGAGCTGACCTGCCTGATTGTGACCCACCGCCGTGCGGCGCTGTCCATCTGCGACTACCGCCTGCATCTGGAGCAGGGGACCTTTCACCGGCTGGACGGGCGGGAAGCGGAAACGGTCTGAGCCGCCGCGGCCTCAGCCATCGGAACAGCCTTCAAAAAAACGCTGAGTCAATCAGCGTTTTTTTCTTTTGCAGCGGCGGGGGAGAGGGCAGCCGCCGCTTTCGGTCAGCCGGAGAAAAAGAAAAAATTTAAACGCGGCATATCCACACAATATGTTAGATATGTTGCCTATTCCACGGGTATTTGCAGATGTTTTTCTTGACAAACGGAAGAATTGTGCTAAAATAAAACCACTTACAAAAGAGGCCAGATAAGCGATAATATCCGGCTTTCTTTTTCGCTTTGGACAGTTTCGGATGATAACACAAGTCGTTTGTTTGTTTCGTATTTTGGGGGTCCCCTCCCATCGTTCCCAGGAAAAACGGAGGCAGTTACATGAAAGGCAATGAAAGATTTATCGAGCATCCAGCCCACACAGCGGAGCATCTGAAATCTGAGGAAAATCTTCAGGAGGCATTTGAGGAGCTGCTGCTAAAAGCGCTTTGCTCCAGAGTTCCGGTGAGCTTTCTTCTGAACGAGTCAGAGGCGTGAGCGCAATTGACGAAAACACAGCTGCCCGGCGCGCAGGGCGTCCCGCGTTTTTGTGGGGGACCATCTGCGCACCGGGCATTTTTGATTGCCGCGGCACTGTCCGGAAGCGCGCCCAGCCATCAGCGGCAAAGGGAAACAATCGGTCATGATGCTGGTTTCTGAGCCCTTCCCGCTTCCTGAGCAGGCGGGTTTTTTCAGGCTTGTTTTCCCTGCGGGAAGGGCGTATATTGGGGGCAGCAATCTTTGAAAGGGACAGGATACCGCGCTATGAAAATTCGAGCCTATACGAGCAAAGATTTAGACGAAATGCGCTCCATCTGGAACGAAGTCGTCGAAGAAGGGATTGCCTTTCCCCAGGAGGAGTGTCTTGATTCAGTCAGCGGGGCAGCGTTTTTTGCCGCGCAGAGCTATGTGGGCGTGGCAGAGGACAGGGGCGCAATCGTGGGGCTGTACATCCTCCATCCCAACAATGTGGGCCGCTGCGGCCACATCTGCAACGCCAGCTTTGCCGTTTCCGCGGCCTGCCGGGGCAGGCACCTGGGAGAACAGCTGGTTCTGGACTGTCTGGAGCAGGCGGGAAGGCTGGGCTTCTCCATTCTTCAGTTCAATGCCGTCGTGGAAAGCAATGTGCATGCCCGGCACTTGTACGAGCGGCTTGGATTCATCCAGCTTGGAACAATAAGGGGCGGTTTTCGGACAAAAGACGGACATTTTGAGAATATCTGTCCCTATTACAAAACACTGTGACACAGGCGGCGGGACTGCGGGCGTTCTGCCGCGCAGGCGCACCTCGACGCGAACGCTCCGACTGTTGTCATCCTGTAGTGCAGAAAACGAGCCATGCTGCAAATCTTCAGGCAGCATGGCTCGTCGCTTTGATTGTCTGAAATCATTGAGATTGTTGTCTGTTTCACATTCTGTCAGGATGAAAACGTTCCGTTTAGAAGGCGGTGTCGTCAAGTGCGCCAGGGATTGGCCCAGTATGCTTCTCTTGGGAGCTGTGCAGAAGCAATCTGCCCTCCGGGCAGCGAAAGCACTGGAAAAGTGAATCGTTTGGCCTCGGCTTGAAGGAAAGATATTTACAGTTGTGCAATTTTGTGTTATACTGTTATTCTTTAGAAGATTCGGAGCATGACGACTTTTTCTCATCGCCACTGTGTTTCCGGACTCAGCGGCCCGGAGCGTGTCTTCCTGTGTGGGGGGCTGCATACATCTGCCCGATTCCCTGTCTGCCCACGCAAACGGGTGGATGTGGATGCTGCGGAGTACCGGATTCAGACGCCGGAATACAGCCGGGACACGAAGAACATCCGGCGCGGCGTACACAAGGAACTCAGCTGAGCAGCGCAGTCAGAGCGCAGAAGCAAAACGCCCGCGGATATGGACAGAAGTGATTCTGGCCGTATCCGCAGGTCCCACAATCAGGAGCAGATTTATGAAGAAAAACAGGAATTATCGCAGAACTTTGTCCCTGATGATGGCGGTGCTGTTCTGTCTGTGCGGATGTACAGCGCAGCCGCATCCGGACTCGTCAGCCTCCTCCGTGAGTGTTGAGAGCGCCGTGAGCTCCGTCGAAGCGGCCTCTGAGCCGGAGCTCGCTCCAATACCTCCCTTCGTGCGGCATGGCAACCCCGTCGGGGAGGGTGAGAAGGAGGGCGCGCCCCGGGAGAAGCGTCCGATACAGCAGGCAAAGCAGGGCTCCGTGCTGGTCTTCTGTTCCGATTACCAGCACAGAGACGGCTGGAAGGACCCTCCGGAAACCCTCTCCGGCATACTGGACGCGATCTATGCGGCGCAGCTCAAGCCGGACAACATCCTTTTCTGCGGTGACTATACCACGGAAAACGGGCACAACAACTACAACGCGGACCCCCATCAGTCGATTGAGAAAATCAAGTCCATTGTTCAGGCCCATGACCCGGATCTGCCCATTGAGAATCTGATTTTTGAACAGGGGAACCACGACGAGCTCACCGATGACATCAGCACATCCGGGCTCCATGAGTATTCGGACTACCTGGTCTATGTTCTGAACACAGAGAAGGATTACCCCTGGCGGCAGGGCAGGCGCGGTCTGAAAAAAGAGGTGCAGCAGGGGGCGCTGGAGCTGGAAAAATGCCTGGATGCCTTAAAGGAGGAGGGGGAAACACGGCCCATCTTCCTGGCCGGACACGTTCCGCTGCACTTTTCCGGACGCAGCAGCGAGCTCCAGGGAACGGGGGACAACCTCTATGCCGCGGAGCTGTTTAAGGTCATCAACCGGGAGTCAGAGGAGCTGAACCTGGTGTATCTCTATGGTCACAACCATTCCCGGGGCTGGGACAGCTACCTGGGCGGCAGCTGTGTGTTCCGCGCCCCAGGCGACTGGCTGCTGATTCCCCGGCCTGAGGAGGAGGAGCGTGTCACCTCGCACTACTCCAAGGAAACCATTCATTTCACCTATCTCAACGCGGGCTATGTGGGCTACTTCAGCAGCGCCGGAGGCGAGGATACCCTGACCTGCACGGTTTGTCAGATATTTGACGACCATCTGGAATTCTCCCGGTATGCGGAGGATGGAGTTCATATTCTCAGTGCGGAAGGCACACCGAATCCCGCGAAGGATGACAGAGCGCTGATTCCATCAGAATACTACGGCACGGTGTTGGAAAGTCCCTTCAATGTGACGCTTAAGACACATTTCGGAGCCATCCGCCAAAAAGCGGCATAAAAAGAAAATAACAGTGAACAAGGGCTGCCCCGTCTGGGACAGCCCTTTTCTGATGCGCAATTGTCGTGTGTCCGGGGCAGGGAAGGGGGTCAGACCTCCTTTTGATAATAGTAGAAGGTCTTATCCTCTCCGGCCGGACGCATACAGGCCGCGAGCATCCGCCGGGACGCTTCATTCTCCTTGTAGCACCGGGCGACCACGCGGGAGAGCCGAAGCCCATAGAGCCCCCAATCTGCGGCACAGGCAAAGGCCTCCGTGCCGTATCCATGGTGGGCGTATTCCGGCGCGATGCGGCAGCCCAGCTCAGCGCCTCCGCGTCCATCGAAGCGGTAAAACACCAGCTCACCGATGCACACGCCGTCCAGCCGAACGGCAAAGTTGACCGCGACCTTTCGGGCAAAATCCTGCCTGACCGTGTCGAGGAAGTAGTCCGACAGCGACTCCCCCTTCCAGTCCTCCCGATAGTCGTAGCCCCAGAACCGGTTTCGCTCGTCGTCCAGACACAGCGCGTTGTAGGCGTCCCGGTCCGCATCGGTCAGGGCGGAGAGGCACAGCCGTTTCGTGTGGAGCGTGGGGACGCAGTCCAGGTCGTACAGCTCATTTTCAACGTTAAAGCACAGCTTTTTCAGCAGTTCAGCGGGAAGATATTGCAGCTTCGAGGTGCGCAGGCCTTTGTCGTTGCAGTCGTCCTCCCGATTGACCCAGCTCACGCCGTCTCCGGCGAAGCACTGTACAAATCCCTGCACGGTGGCAGGGTAAACCCCCTCATAGCTGTAGAGGGCCTTTTCAATCTGGATGTGCAGGGTATCCCCGCAGCGCTCAGCCATGGACACCGAGAGCAGCTTGCCGTCCAGCTCGATGCCGCCGGTGCAGTAGTCCTGCTCTCCGGCCAGACGAAGCGCCTTTTTTGCGCTGCGCAGCTCGTCCAGGGCTTCCTCAGAGGCTTTGGTGAACTGCTCGTCGAAGTCGCGCCAGAACTGCTCCACCAGCTCCGCGTCCCCCTTTCCCAGAGGCCGAAACACCGCGCCGGGATAGAGCTTTCGGAACTTATTCACATGATTGCGCCGTCCGGAATACCTCCGTCCCGAAAAGCGGCGCAAATCCTCCGCCCGGTACAGGTAATCGGACCAGGCGCGCAGGCTGGTCACATGAAAGCGCGGGTAGCGGGCGAGCAGCCGGGCGGATTCCTCCATGGGAATAACAAAAAAGGACAGCTTTTCGCCCTTCTCCGCACAATAGCGCTCGATTTGCTCCAGTGCCGCGTCCACGTCACCTGCCGGGCCGGGCACGGGCATTTCATAATAAAACCGGTCCTGATACTTGCTTCGCACCAGCAGACAGCCCGCCGCCTCTGCCCACTCTGAGGGCATGGTATCGCGCAGCATGAGCTTCATGAGCGAGGAGTATTCGCAAAGCCGATAGGAGCACGCGCTGTAGTACCGGCGCAGCAGCGGAAGGCTGCTCTCGGTGACAGGGGCAAAGCTCAGCTTGGGTTTGTCCGGACAGGCACATCGGAATCCGGTTTGATTTTCTGATTGCACATTGATACCTCATTCCATTTGTCAGTCGTAAAGCGGCATCCTCTGGGGATGTCGGCATATCAAAGGCCGCCCGGTGCCTGCCGGACGGCCTTAGCGTCTCTGCGGAGGGTCAGAAGCTGAGTCAGGGGAGGCCGGTTCCGGCGAATTGCGGCAGCGCACGGCCCGAAAAATGCATATGCGCAAAGGGATGGCTCCCGCTGCTCAGCCGTGGCCCCATGGTTGCCTCATGACCCTGTCATTGTACCGATTCTATCGGTGGTTGTCAACCTTTTGCCGCTTTTTTCTCAAAGGATTCCCCCAAGGCAAAGGGGGATTCCGGGCAGCAGCCCTCAGTCCTTTTCCCGAATCTCCTCCGTTTCAATCACGAACCGCACGGCTCCGCTGCGCCCCTCTTCCAGACCGGTAAAGCTCTGATACGCCTTTCCGACCTGCCGAACAGCCCGCAGCCGCAGGGCCAGCTCGCCCACGTCCTTGTCGGTAAGCTCTTCAATGCCCTCCTCGTCAAACTCGTTCAGGGCATCCGCCAGCTTTTCGGCACCCTTCACGGCAGAGGAAAAACCGGTGTTCAGCTTGCTCCCGGCGCTGTCCAGCTGCCTGAGGGCGCCCGCAAGGGCTCCGGCGCCGTCGCTGAGCTGCTTCACGCCCTGAGCATAGGCGAGGGCAGAGGCGGCCAGCTCCTTCAGCGCGGGCAGGGATTGGACGTAAGGCTCCATCTGTGTGACGATACCTTGCAGCTCCTCCGCGGCGGTGTTCAGAGACTGCGCCCCCTGAACAAGGTCGGAGGCGTCGGAAATCCCCTCCAGCGCGGACTGTGCCTGTCCGGCCTTCTCCTGCGCGTCGGCGCTCACTCCGGTGAGGTCAATGCATCCCGTGAGCTTTCGGGTCAGAGCCTCCTTCTGCTCGTCCGTCAGGTTCAGCTCTCCCAGAGCCGACGCGCACGCCTCCCGCACCTGCTGCTGCGCGGTCTGCGCGGCGCAAGCCTCCAGACCGGCCCAGTCGATGCCCTCCAGAGAGGTCAGGGCGCTGCCCTTTGCATCCTCAACCTCCTGACAGTAGCTTTCCACGCCCTGCGCGAAGCTGCCCAGCTTGTCCAGAACCTTCTTTGCCTCCTGAAGCAGCGCGGCAGGGGTCTGCTCCTGCGCGTTCAGAGAATCGCTCCCCTCGTCCGGCTGGGGCAGCTGCTTTTCCAGCTGCTCCATCTGCTCCTTGAGCGCCTGTGTCCCGGCGTTCAGGCTTTTCAGACCCTTTCTCAGCTGAACGCTGCCTTTCCGCACTGTGTGAACCGCTTTTGTGTACTTTTTCAAATACTTTTGGAACTTCCTCAGGCCGCTGGACAGCTTGCCAGCGCCGTCAGAGAGCTTGTCGGAGGCTTCGGCCAGGTCATCCAGACCCTGGGCCAGCTCGTCCAAATCGTCCAGCGTGTCCGTCTCCAGCTTGCCCGCCAGCTCCGGCGTCAGGATGGTGGCGGTGAAGTCCAGCTCGAAGTCGGTCACGTCCGCCTCCAGCTCCACATACTCCGGCACGTCCAGCTCCTCGGTGGCCTCGAAGTCCGCCAGCCGCAGGCTCTCCGCCAGACCCGGACAGGCATAGCCCACCACAATGGCCTGGTCGTCCGTCCGGATGCACTCGCCGTTGGTCACCTGGACGTTGGAGAAAACGTCCTCGCTGAGAAACAGGACGGTCATGGCCACAAAGGGGACTTTGACCGTGTATTCTTTGGCTTTCGGCTCAGTTTCTTTCTTTTTCTTGTCCTTTTTCTTCTTATCCTTCTTTTTCTTCGGCTGCACCGTCACCGTCTGTTCGGTGAGGTTTTCATAGTCAAAGCGCAGCTTCAGATGGCCGCTCTGGCCCGCCAGCTGACCGGGCGGGAGCGTTTTTCCGTCCAGCTCCGCGCTCACGCGCACGCGCACGGGCAGAGGCTGGGCGCTGTCCCCCTTGTAGGAGATGTCCTCGCCGTGATTCTCCCAGACCAGCGCGTCTCCGGTCTGGGTGAATTCCTCATCTCCCTTGGTGCTGCGGATGCTGGTCAGATTGGAGCGGTCCCGGACGGGCTTTCCGTCGCCGGGATTGCGCAGACGCACCTCCACCGTCACTTTCTTCGGGGCGCCGTCCGCCTGAGCCTGCACATAGACAGTCTCCTCTTTATCCGGCTCGTCCTCGTCCGGCGCGGTCAGGGGAGCGGGGGGCGCAGGCTCCTCAGCGACGGGAACAGGGGCGGGAGGGACCGTCTCCGGCTTTCCCTGTTCCCACTGACAGCCGGAGAGCGGGGCACATACCAGCGCGGCGCACAGCAGCAGGGAGAGTGCGGATTGGAACGTAATTCGTTTCTTCATTCTGGCTCCTTTACTCCACGTTTTTAAGCGCCTCATCCATGGGGATGGCGCAGATTCTTCGATACTCCAGCGCCGCGACCACCCCGTAGGACCCCAGACCCAGGGCAAAAATGGTCACGAAAACGGAATCATCCAGCACGAGGGGAATCCAGCCGCTCATCTGGGCCATGAGCACCTTGCGGAAGATGATGAGCAGCGAATGGTACACCAGCGGCAGCGTGATGAGCAGGCTGAGCACCACCATCACCGAAGTGGCCAGCAGATACAGCCGGGCGATTTCGCCGTTGGAATAGCCCAGGATTTTGGTCAGGGAGATGGACAGGGCGCTGCGCTCCAGAATCAGCTTGGAGAGCAGGTAGAGCAGCACCAGGTAGATGATGACCGCGAAGCCGTCCACCAGATACATCATACTGCCCATGGACACCTCCAGCTGACGGGTCACCTTGGTGAGGGCGTTCCAGTCGATGACTGAGCCGACATAGCGCTTGTCCAGATCCTCCAGCGGCACATCGGAGAAATAGCCGCTGAAATAGCCCCGGCCCAGGTCAAAGAGGGTGTTTGCCTCCTCGCGGTTCAGAAACACCGCCAGTGCGCCCAGGTAGTCCACCACGCCCGCCACGCGGAAGGTGTAGCGTTGTTCCTCAAAGGGCTCCCGGAGCGTGATGCTGTCCCCGGCGGCGAGCTGGAACTTGTCCGCATAGGCGGAGGACAGATACGCCTCTCCGGAGGCGCAGCGAATGGGGAGAAAGCGGCTGTCCGGCTCCACGCCGTAGACCATCACGTCCTCCTCCCGGGCCACGTCGCCCAGGGTTTTCAGGGTGTAGGCGGTGAACTTTTCCGCCTCCTCGTGCTCCGTCTCCACGCCCCGGCGAAACTGGAGCATGGTCAGGGCGCTCTCCAGCTTGTGCCCCTCGTCCATGGCTTTGAGCGGCATATTCAGAATGTACTGGTAGGGGCTGAGCAGGTTTTCCTGAATGGAGGCCTCATAGTGCTCCAGACACTGGGGCAGGCCCAGACCGAAGAGCAGCAGGAGGTTGGCGAAGGCGATGCCCACCAGCAGCATAGCGTAGCCGCTGGCGTTCTGGAAGAGAATCCGCAGCCAGAACCGGAAGAAAAAGGGAAGTTTTTCGCTCAGCGGGACGGCTCTGCCCCGGCGTTTGCTCCGCAGCTCCCGGCGCAGAAAGCGTAGGGGAGAGAGCCGCAGCCGCCGCAGGAGCAGCAGCAGGTTCACCGCCGCCATCAGGCCCAGCGGCACCAGCGTGGTGAGCACAAAGGCCTCCGCGTTCCAGAGCGTGACATAGGTGGGCAGGCTGTAGCTGCTGTAGTACAAATCCGCGCACACGTCCTTGAGCACCGTGTAGCCCAGCGCGTTGCCCACCGCCGCGCCCACCAGCGTCACCGCCATGGGCAGGGTCATGTAGTGGCGCACCAGCTCCCAACGGGTGTAGCCGCTGGCGCGCAGCGTGCCGATGACGCCCGCCTCCCGGGTGATGGTGCTGTCCGTGAGAATCGTGAACACAAAGGCGAGAATGGCAATCATCAGGTAGAGCAGCACCAGCATCATGGAGCGGTCGCTGCCCATGTCGTCCCCGGTGAAGCGGATGGCCTGATTCTGATGCCGGGGGACGAACTCCTCCAGCCGCACCTCGGTGAGCATCTGCTTCATCAGGTCCTCGGAGCGCTTTTCTGCCTGCTCTTCCTCCTCGGGGGGCGCGTCATAGCGCCAGGCGTAGCAATAGCTCAGGCTGTCCCGGCCAAAGGACGCAAAATCCTCCGCGCACACCACCGCCACGCCGAACTTCACCGCGTCGAACATGGTGTCGCTGTTGTCGGAGAACAGGGCGCTGTAATCGGACAGGGCCACGGTGCCGCAGACCGTCCAGCTCCGTGCGCCGTCGCTGAGCACGTCGCCAACGGCAATGCCGTTGTTGTCCGCGTACATCCGGTCAATGGCGACTTCGCCGGAACGCTCCGGAAAGCGGCCCTCCATCAGACAGGCCAGGTTGACCTCCTGCCGCTGGGCGAAGACCCGGAGGGTGGAGCCGTTGGTCAGGCTCCGGTCCGCGTAGAGCAGGTCATAGACCTGAATCCCGAAGCCCTCCAGCGCCTTTCGCTGCGCCTTGTTCAGGGCGCGTTTCAGGCGAAAGTGGCCGTCCTCCACCCGATAGCGCTGAAAGCTCTCGTTGTAGGCGGTAATCATGCTGTTGTCCGCCACCAGAAAGCCGGAAACCAGTCCAATGGTCATGGTCATCAGCAGGAAAATGACCAGATACTTGCCGAAACCTTCCCGCAGCTCCCGGAGCAGGCGGCGGCGCAGGGGATTTTTTGGGAACCCCTGACGCATTCTGACTTCGGTGCATTGCGGGCTCTTTTCCGTCATATCGCGTCCAGCTTTCTTGAAATCCGACAAGGATTTACCCCGTTCGGGGCACTTCTCCTGCGAAATCTGGCCACAATCTGGCGAAAAATATCCTCGCAATTCACTCTTGTCAGATTGAATCAGTGATTCCCTTACCATTCCAGCTCCTCCGCGCTCAGACGCCGCTCGTTGACCTGCTCGTCCCAGATGCGCCCGTCCCGGAGGCGCACCACGCGGTGGGCCATGTGACGAATGGCGTCGTTGTGCGTCACCATCAGCACCGTATTCCCCCAGCGCCGGTTGACCTCCTCGATGAGGGCCAGAATCTCCTTGGAGGTCTGGTAGTCCAGCGCGCCGGTGGGCTCGTCGCACAGCAGGATGTCCGGCCGCTTCACCACCGCCCGGCCGATGGCGGTGCGCTGCTGCTGTCCGCCGGAGAGCTGATTGGGCAGCTTGCCCCGGTGCTCCCACAGCCCCAGGGTGTGCAGCAGCTCATTCACATCCAGGGGATGGCGGCTCAGATAGGCCCCCACCTCGATGTTCTCCCGCACCGTGAGGTTGGGAATCAGATTGTACATCTGAAACACATAGCCCAGATGCTCCCGGCGGTAGGCGGTGAGCCTGCGCTCCTTCATCCGGGAGAGGCGCTGACCGTCCAGCAGCAGCTCTCCGCTGTCAGCGCTGTCGATGCCGCCGATGATGTTCAGCAGCGTGGACTTTCCCGAGCCGGAGGGCCCCAGCAGGACGCAGAACTCCCCCTGTGCAATCTTCAGGTCGATGCCGTGGAGCACCTCCACCCGGTTTTCCCCCTGTCCGAAGGACTTTTTGATTTGACGCAGCTCTAAAAACATGGATTGACTCCTGTGAAAACGGGAACACGTCCCCGATAGTTAGCTAAAAGCAACTCTACGTCTTAGAAAAGACCGGCTGCGCGCTGAGCGCACGACACCGGAGACATCACCTGTTGCTATTGTTGTATTATACAATCCCGAAGGCTCTGTGTCAATGCTTTTGAATCGTTTGATTGCGGGAACCCCATTTTGACCAATCTTCTCGTCATACACTCTCGTCGGCTTCATCAGTGATTCCTTTGATTTGAAAACGCCTGGACAGCGCTTCTATCCCGCCGCGAGGACAGAAATCCCGAAAAGGATTGACACCGTTCGCAGCGCGGAACGTTCGGCGCTTCACTGCGGCCTTTGAATGTTCCATTCCTTTGGAAGCACTTCGCCCGCGGACTGTGCCTGGTTGTGAGGGGTTCCCGTCCTTTTCCATCAGGCCCCTTATCGCAAGATGCAAAGAATTTTGAGGATTGCTATAGCGTCTTGCCGCCCGGAAACAGCAGAGGTTCGCGGGAAATAACAAACTCCGGCCCACCGAAGTCGTCCTCCGGTGGGCCGGTTTTGATGGGCGCAAACTGCCGCAAATCGCTGTGCCCGTTCGCCTATTTCACCTGAACGCTGACCCATCTGGCAAGCCCATTCCGGGCGTAAACGTACACCCGGCACCGCCCCGGTGCCACGCCGGTGACCCGGCCCTTCTCGTCCACCGTCGCCACCGTCTCGTCGCCGCTGACATAGCGGAACTCCCGGACGAGGGTTTTGGAGAACAGCCGCTTCTTGGGGCTAATCCGCACAGTTTTTGTGCGTATTTTGCTCTTTTTGCCCATTTTCAGGCTCAGAGATGTGGTTTTCAGTTCAATGCGCCGGGCGTTGGTGTAGTTTGGATTCCTGCGTCCCACGGCGTAAACCTGGAGGCTCACCGCCAGCGTCTTCTTGCCGCGTTTGGCTTTGACGACGGCCCGCCAGTCGCCGGAAAGCTTCAGTTTTTTGCCGTTGAGTCTGGTGATGCTCACGCTGCACGGCCCGCTCTTCTTCACCGTCCGCGTCGGCTTGCTGCCGAAGGGTGTGCTGCCGTCCTGCACCCAGACCTCATAGCGGTCCGCGCCCGTCACCGCGCCCCAGCGTAGCCGCAGTGCGCTGCCGCTCTGGGTGAAGGTCAGCGCGCTGTTGAGCTCAATAGCCGCTTTGGTCATGGTCTGGAACACCCCTGCCGCGGACGCGCCGGAGGCCCTGTGGTTGCAATCCTCCCGCCGCCGTGTCACCACGCTGTAACGGGTGGAGGGGTGCAGCTCTGTGAAGCGTCCGTCGCGTTGCCAGGTCTTGCCGCCGTCGATGCTGTACTCCTGTCCAGCCACGGCCTTCACGCGCAGCTCCGTGAGCCCCGCTTTCTTCAGCACCGGCGCGGCAGGCGTTTTCTGCACGGCTCGTTCGATGTCCACACGCAGCTCCCGCGGTGGGATTCCGGCATAGCGGCTGTCGCCGTCGAGCTTGTACCACACACGATACTGCCCCGCGTCAGTGGCAGTGGGCACCTGTGCGCTGTACGCACCGTTTTTGCTCAGACTGTACACCAGCGCGCCGCGGGAAGCGCTGCCCGCTGTGACCAGCACCTGCGCCCGGCCGGAGTACACCAGCCCCCGTACCGCCTCCGGCGGCGTGAGCACAAGCCTGGGAATCGGCGTCTGCCGGGTCTTGCCGCACCCGGAGCAGGTCTCCTCCCAGAAGCCGTCTTCCTCCTCGGTGGCCAGCTTTACCGCCGTGCCCCCGGTCCAATGGTGCCCCGTCTCCGAAATCCACGCGCTAATAATCTCCTTCGTACACGCCGCATCGGCGTAGAGCTTGCCGGTGCGCTCCACCAGCCAGCACTCCCGCATCCCCGGCATGATGCAGGTGGGCGCCCGGCCGGGCTGGTGAACGGCCTCGTACTGAATCGGCACGTTCAGCATGGCGCCTGGCTTCACGCCCCTGGCCGGGTCGGCCTGCTCCGCGAAGGTGTAGGTTCCGGGGGGCAGCGGCAGACCGTTGCTGTCCGTCACCTCCACGCTGCCGGTCAGAATCCGCCCGCCCGGTCCGGCAAAGTAGTAATCCCCGGCATAGAGCAGCAGCCCGGCCGCGCAGCGCTCGCCGTCGGCGTAGTAGTACCACGCGCCGTCCTCCTGGACGATTTCCGTGCCCAGGCTCTTGCTGTAGTCATCAAACCAGGCGGCGCGCTGGGTCATCCAGCCCTTCAGATAGGCCAGATTCGGCTCGTAGGCGGCCTTCTCCGCCGCCGTCTCGGAGATGTAGGGCCAAACGGCAAAGTTGCGTGCGATGGCCTCGGAATACTGCGCCGCCTGCTGGTCCAACCAGCCGCCGTCCGCAAAGAGTGCGCGCGCCGCCGGAGCGAGCACCGCGTAGCGCTTCGCCACCAGCCGCCGGAACCACTTCTGATGGATAAGCCTGGAAAAGTAGTGACAGCTCTCCACCAGGGACCCCCTGCTGCTCAGCTTCCTGCCCGTGAACAGCCCTAAGCTCAGGTCGTTGTCCCACTCCGGCCCGGCGCGGAGCCTTCCGTCCCGCCAGTGGAAGTAGACGGACAGCTTGCGGAAGTCCGGATTCTTCACGAACTCGTTGATCACGTAGTAATCCGCGAAGGATTCCACATCCACGAGGGCTTCCACCGCCGCCTTGGAGCCGTCCGCGAGCGCGGCCTCCACCTGATTCATCCGCGCGGCGGCGTCGTCGGCACCCTGCTGGCTCTCCGGCTCCCGAATCCGGTAGAAATAGCCGGATTGGGTCCTGAAATAGAATTCATCCTCCTCCTGGCGCCGTTCCACGTCCATCTCAATCAGGAAGCCGTCCTCGCCCACGTCCACCACGTCCTCCACCTTCTGGGTGAGCAGGTACACGCCGCGATACTGCCCGTCCATCCAGACCTCCACGCGCCGGTAATCCGCGGCGGGAAATCCCAGCGCCCGGCACAGCTCAAAGGCCACGCTGTTGCGCAGGAGGGTCGGGTCGAAGTAATCCGCCAGCAGGCACCATTTCTTCGACTTGTCCATGCCGAAGAGTCCGGCCTTTGCGGAAAGCTTCAGGTTGTAGGGCTTCTTCTCCTTCTTTGCGGTGGAGTTGCCGTGGATTTTCACCTGGGCGGCGGCGTCCTGAACCTGAACGGCGCCGTCCACATCCACCGCCACGGCGGCGGCGCTCACATAGCCCTGCTCCTTGGTCAGAGCCGCGCCGTAGGACGTGCCGCTGCCGTCGTCGGTGGTCAGATAGACCTGGGCGATGGTTTCGTCGTGCCGGTACACCAGGCCGCTGACCGCCGCCTCCAGCGCTGCGGTCAGCGCGTTCAGCACGTCCGGGTCGGACTCCTCACGCTCAAGGGCCGCGTCGGCCTCCTCCACAGCGGCGGACAGGGCGGCGGCGCTCTCCGGCGTGCAGTAGACCTCCGTGAAGCGGGGCACCCGGCTCCGGACCTTTCGGAGCCTGTCCGTGGGTATGCCCCACACCCCGTCCGCGGAGCAGCGGGGGAGGAGCGCGGAGACATCCGCGGCGCTGTAATCGGCCTTCTCGGTGTCGGCCTTGTTGTCGTCCGTGTCCCGGAAGTGCTTGCGAATCACGGCATTCTTTTTCGACTGCCAGTCGTGAACCTGCCCCTCGTACACGGCGGGAATCTGACTGGCCTTGCTCCCGCCTGCCACGCTGAGCATGTCCACATAGCCATTCACGACCGGGGCGTGGGCGGCGTTGTCGAAGACAACGGACTCCGGCGCGAGCAGCTCTGCCGTGGACAGCAGCACCACGGACAGCCCCTTGTTGTTCAGCGGGATGTCCCACTGAGCGTCAAAGCGCTCCAGCGTGCGCTGCTCGTCCACGGAGGCGCCGCTGGCCGCGCAGCGAATCAGAAAGGAGCAGTGGGCGGGAATCGTGCCGCTCAAATTCAGCTTCTGCCACGCCCCAGAATCCCCCGCGGCGCGGTACTGCACAGACCAGCCGGACAGGTTCACCGCGTCCTCTGTGGGGTTGTAAAGTTCAATAAAGTCGTGGGAAAGCAGCTCAGATTCGCCTTTGCTGCCGTAAATCTGCTCAATCACCACATGGGGCGCGCTCACGTCATAAGCCGCGGCCGGGGCAAGGGGCGCGGGCTCCTCGCTCTGGTCTGGGGATGTGTCCGGCTCCGCTGTGGACTCTTCACTCTGGTCACGGGACTCATCCGGCTCCGGCGCGGATTCCTGGCTCTGGTCCTGGGACGCGTCTGGCTCTGCTGCGGACTCCTCGCGCTGGTCACGGGACTCATCCGGCTCCGCTGCGGACTCCTCACTCTGGTCCAGGGGCTCATCCGGCTCCGCCGCGGACTCCTCGCTCTGGTCCTGGGGCTCATCCGGCTCCGGCGCGGATTCCTGGCTCTGGTCCTGTGACGCGTCTGGCTCCGCCGCGGACTCCTCGCGCTGGTCACGGGACTCATCCGGTTCCACCGCGGATTCCTCGCTCTGGTCACAAAGCGTTTCCGCCGCCTGCCCGGACAGCTCCGCCGCTTGAACCGGGCACAGCGCCCCGCAGACCATCCCCAGCGTCAGCAGCAGCGCGACCAGCCGTCTCAGCTTGTTTTTCATTTTGCTTTCTCCTATCCCGCAGCTTTTTGTCCATTTCTCCTCCATTATTCCATAACTCACTGCCTTTTGCAAGAATAAGAGAAGAGTTTTTATCAATCTACACCATGACAGCGCGGACTTCAAGATGACGCTGAAGAAAGGCGCCTGCACCATCACCAAGGCCACGCAAAGCGCGCCCGCCGCCCCAAGCTGTCCGATCAATACTGGACGAGCATCACCGTAGAATCATCAGAATCAAAGGCATCACCCTCACTCCCAGGGGCAAGGGCACCTGCACGCTGTACGTCTGCGCGCTCAACGGCAAAGAAGAGAAGATTAAGGTCGCCGTAACGTAAGACAAGTCAGCAAGCTCTCAGGCAAAATCAGCCCCCTCTCCCGTCCGCTCATCCGGGCAGGGGAGGGGGCCTTGTTTTGGGGGATTGCACTCACTCCGGCGCGGGACTGCCGCCTACCCGGAGCGGAGGGGGCATTGGCTCTATCGCCAGTATCCAATGGGATTGTTCGGCTGATTTTTCACGCTGTCCGCCGCGTACTGCGCGCGCTCAAACCGCGTTTCGATTTCCGGCTCCTGCTGCGCGTTGGGATAGATTCCGATTCTGACGCTGAATTGGCCGGCCAGCTGGTCCCCGGCATACACATCGGCCAAAAACTCCCGCATCAGCTGCTCGTGGTCGCTCTGATGGGGACAGTAGAACCAAAACGTATCGCCCGCTTTTCTGCACCCGATGCCGCCGGTTTTGCGAATCAGATTTTTGATTCCGCCGCCGATGCTCTTCAGCACCTGGTCGCCGAACCGCCTGCCGTGCTGGGTGTTGACCGCGGAGAACTGATTGACATCGCAGACAACGGCGTCGAAGGCGGTTCCCTTCTCGTATTGGTCATAGCGGCTCACATAGCGGATGAAATAATTGTGATGGAACAGGCCCGTCAGCTTGTCGCGCTGTGTGCGCCGAATCAAATCGCGGTTGACAGACAGCTCAATGCATTTTGCGATTCTGGCCTTGACGATTTCAATGTCGGGATAGGGCTTGGGAATGAAATCCATCGCGCCCATTTTCAGACATTCCAGCTCCGCGTCCTGGTCAACGGTCAGGACGATGACGGGAACCGACATCAGCTCCTCATCCGCCTGCATCTGAGCCATCACGTCCCGGCCTGTCATGTTCGGCATGTACAAATCGAGAATCAGCAGCGCGATTTCGTTTCTGTGCTTGCGGAGCATTTCCATGACCTCGGCGCCGTCCGAGGCGTAGAAAATATCGTACTCATCCTGGAGCAGGTTCCCCAGGATTTCGCGGTTGCTCTCGATGTCATCGGCAATCAGAATATGCTTTCGCGTGTTGATTGCGGGCATTTCCACACAGGTGACGGCGCAGTATCCGGGATAGATGATCTGGCGGGCGGAGAAGTGGTAGTGCTTGCCGTTGAGCGGATTGTCAAACTCGCCCTCCACCGTTTTTCCGTCCAGGGCGGCGCGCTTGACATCCTGATACCATTCATTCCCGAGGTAGGGAAACAGCTCTCTGACGGTGTGGCCCACCAGGGATTTCGTCGGCAGCTCGGCAAACTCTTCATACTTGTGGTTGACGTAGAAGAAAACCGCGTCATAGAGCCCGCTGTGCTCCGCGTAGGTCACATGATAGACGGAATAGGGCACGGGCAGGTCGTCAAACAGGTAGAAAATCTCCGACGCGTGCTCGATTCGGTTCTCCGCGGAGATGGTCTGGTCGTAGTCCGCGTGCAGGCGCATTTCCGCGTTCTTGATCTGCTCCTCCAGGTCCAGAAACTCGGAATAGCGCGCATAGCCCACGGACAGGTACAGGGTGATGGGCCTGCCGTCCACCTCCCGGAGCGCCTTGCCGATGTCCCTGGCCTTATCGCGGAGCTTTTGCGCCTCTTCCTTGCTCTCAATCTGCTGAAGCACGGTGAACTTGCGTCCGGCGTAGCGGCCGACGGCGCTTCTGTGTCCGAAGCCCTGCTGCAGCGCGCGGCCAAAGGCGTTGAGCACCTTGTCGCCAAAATCGAAGCCGTACTGCGCGTTGATTGCGTTGAAATCGTTGATGCCGATGTGGATGCGCACGAAATCCGTCCCCCGCAGATGATACTCATCCTGCAAGGCGTCGGCGGACTCCGAAATGCCGCGGGAATTGAGCAGTCCGGTGAGCAGCTCCCGCCGGGAGGACTCCTCGCCCTCTTCGTTCATGCCCAGAGACTCCTTGTCCACAAAGGAGCCCAGAAGTCCCGTAATCTCTCCATTGACATCGTAGAGGGGTGTTTTGCTGGCCAGAATCTCCTTGTTCTCTCCGTTGCTGATGCAGTTGCCGGGGATGTTCCGGAAGACCGTGCCCTCGTGAATCACCTGGTATTCGTCGTTTTTGTACAGGTCCGGGTGGACATGCCAGCCCAGCTCCTCGTCGGTCCGGCCGACGATCTCCTCCGCGGAGGAGAAGCCGTAAAAGTCCAGAAAGCCCTGGCTCGCGCCCAGGAACCGGCGCTGATCGTCTTTCCAGAACACGCGGAACAGGGGGGAGCGCACCAGATTGCTCCAAAGCTGCGCCGGAGCGTAGGGCCCGTCCCCGGAGGTCGTCACTGCGTTGCTGGCGATGAAGCTCTTTGCGATGGCGTGGATGTTCCGAACCAGCATAAAATAGTTGGCCTCGTCGATTTTCAGCAGGGTGTATTCCTTCCAGGCGTACTGACCGTGCCGGACGCTGGTCCGATACACCTCGGAGAAGCTGATGCTGCCGCTCTCCCGCAGATGCGCCGTGGCCCGATCGGGGTCAAAGGCGCGGACGAAGCGGTTTTTGTCCTCGGGATAGATGTACTGCCGGGCGTATTCCTCCACCAGCTTCTTGATGCCGCGGCGGTTGGAGAGCAAATCCTCCCGCGTATCCGTGTACAGGGGCCGGATGGTGTCCTCGGCGTAGTTCAGAAGGGTGACGCGCTCAAAAAATCCGTAAATCTGCCGGACATTGGCGTCCAGCTGGGTCGTTTTCTCCGACTGCGTGTCCTTGGTCAGATTGGTGATGCGGATGAGGACGCAGAACTTATCCTTCGTCCGGGTCATGCAGCGCGCCTGAATCTCGTAGTACTGCTCGTTGATGGTGAAGAGCATTCTGCCGTCCCCGTCCACTCTGACGGAGTCCATCAGGTTCCTGATTTTCCGCGGAAGCAGGTTCAGGGGCTGCGGCTGGCAGAGCGCCTCCTGTGTAAACACGCCGTGGAAGAGCGCGGCGCTCTGCGCGATTTCCTCGAAGGCGGAGTTGTAAAACAGAACCCGGAACTCCCCGGCAGTAAACTCGGCCAGGGTCAGCGGGATGCTGTTGAGCTGCCGCGCAGTGGTCAGGGAGTCGTTCTCCTCCCGGGTCATAAACGGAACCGCGCTGAGGAAGTTGATGCCGCCGATGTCGTCGTAGAACTGCCGGTCCTGGGGCGGCTCGATGCGGATTCCCTTTTCCCGCAGATTGTCCAGGGCCTGGTCATAGGGCATGGGCTTGCCGAAGTAATAGCCCTGTACCTTTTCACAGCCGATGTCCCGCAAATAGGCGTACTGCTCCTCGGTCTCCACGCCCTCGGCCAGGGTGTGGATGTAGATGTCCTTTGCCATCTTCACCACGGCGGTCACGATGCGTCTGGAGCGCAGATTGAAGGGCCGCAGAAAGCTCATATCCAGCTTGAGCTCGTCAAAGGAGAACTCCTTGAGGGCGTTCAGGGAGGAGTAGGCGCTGCCGAAGTCGTCCATCCAAATCTGATAGCCCGCGGAGCGGAACTGATTCACGATTCCCGTCAGCAGCTCCTTCTGTTCCGCCATCACGCTCTCCGTGATTTCAAAATAGACGAAGTCGTGGGGAATCTGGTAATCGCTGACGATGTCGTCCGCAACGGTAAAGATGTCGCACAGCGTGAAGTCCAGGCGGGAGAGGTTGACGGAGACCGGAATGGGCGTCTCACCTTTGGTGATGCAGCTGCGAAGCCGGGCGCAGACCTGCCGGAGAATGGCCGCGTCCAGCAGATGAATCAGCCCCGCCTTTTCCAGCACCGGGATGAACTCATCTGGATAAATCATGCCGATTTCCGGGTCAATCCACCGCGCCAGGGCCTCAAAGCTGCACAGCTGCCTGGAGGAGGTGCGGATGACCGGCTGATAGAAAGCCTGAATCTCGTGGTAATCTATGGCTTTTTTGTAGTTTCTGATGATAAAATCTTCCAGATTTCTTCCCATGGCGGTGGGCACTCCCTTCCTGGCTTTTTGAGGCAGCGGTATGCTGGTCCAACCGGGCACCGGGGCATTGTCCAGGTACACACATCTATTTTTAACAAAGTGTACCACAAAATATTTCGTTTTGCAAGTAAAAGCGGAGATTTTTATGTTCCTGAAACGATGGCTGCCGGTTCAGAGGCCAGCGGGCAGGGGAGGGGGTTGCGCCGCCCCTAAGCCCTCTTTCCGCTCTGGAGAAGCGACGGGCAGGGGAGGGGGGCTGCTCGCCGCGGTTTCTCTCCTCACTCAGCGCGTTCAAATGAGTCATCCTTAGCGAACCACCCGGCCCTCCGGGACAAAACGAGGCGGAGGCAGCTTGTCGAAGGCTGCCTCCGCTTAGTTCCATGTACAGACCGCTTTTGCAAAGCGCGGGAATAACGTCTTAGCTGCGTGAAATCGGTCAAAATGCCGGGTTTACCACAGCCCCGCTCAGTCCAAATCCGGGAGACCGGCGGCGGTCTTCTCGTCCTGCTCGGCGAGGTCGGTTTTACCGATGGCGCGGTAGGCGGCTGCGCGATTGAGGTAGGCAAGTTTGTTGTCTGGCTTCAGGGAGATGGACTTGGTGATAGACTCAATGGCTTCTGAATAGCGCTTCAGATGACGCAGCGTATTGCCGCGGTTGTTGTAAGCAAACGCGTAATCCGGCTTGAGCTCAATTGCTTTGTCGTAATCGGCCAGCGCTTTGTCGTGTTCTCCCATGTCAGAGAAGTAGTTTCCACGGTTGTAGTACGCCACCGCGTAATCCGGCTTGAGCTCAATTGCTTTGTCGTAATCGGCCAGCGCTTTGTCGTGTTCTCCCATGTTAGAGAAGCAGCTTCCGCGGTTGTAGTACGCTTCCGCAAGATCCGGCTTGAGCTCAATGGCCTTGTCAAAATCAGCCAGCGCTTTGTCGTGTTCTCCCATGTCGGAGAAGCAGCTTCCGCGGTTGCAGTACGCATTCGCGTAATCCGGCTTGAGCTCAATTGCTTTGTCGTAATCGGCCAGCGCTTTGTCGTGTTCTCCCATGTCAGAGAAGCAGCTTCCACGGTTGTAGTACGCCACCGCGTAATCCGGCTTGAGCTCAATTGCTTTGTCGTAATCGGCCAGCTCTTTGTCGTGTTCTCCCATGTCAGAGAAGCAGTTTCCGCGGTTGTTGTATGCTATCGCGTCATCCGGCTTGAGCGCAATGGCTTTATTATAATCGAGAACAGCTTGCTCCGGCTTTCCCCATTCACCATACCAGTACCCCCGCTCAAAGAACAAGTCCGCATCCTCCGGATAGCGTTCCAGCCCCTTGTTGAGCAGTTCAACCGCACCGCTGTAATCCTTCTGCTTTCCTTTCTCCTTGGCCTGACGGATATAGTCCCACGGAGTCAGCTTTTTCTCCTCTTCCCGTTTCTCCATGGACTTTCGCTCCGCCTCGTTCAGAGCGTCCACAACCGGGTTCGGCCTCAGTTTCCCCCACTGTTCGTTGTAAATCTTGATTCTCTGGGCCAAACGATCCTCCATCCGCTTCTCTGTGGCGGAGGGGATAATCGCCTCTCCGTAGCGGGCTTCGCCGATGGAGAGCATCAAATCGTCAAAGCCGCTGATTTCCACCAGATAGCCCTTCTTGTTCTGCACCAGCTCCAGAACCCTGTCGTCCGGCAGTTCTCCCCGGTAGCACCAGTAGATGCCGTTGGGCATTTTTGTCTCGATCTTTTTCAGAAAGCACATCAGGCTCTCATCGCCGCCGCCGTAGCCGATGACAATGGGCGTGTAAATGCGGAACAGCCCCTGCAAAGCCTCCTCCCACTTGGGGTCGAGCTTGGAGGTGTCATCCTGCGTATTCAGCGGGGCGAAGAACAGCCCTCTGTGAACCTTTGCAACAATGGGCCGCTGGACATCGGGCTGAATAAACCCGGCCAGAGACTCGTGGCTGACCACCAGCGGCTTTTTGTCGGTGTAGAGGAAGAGTGCATCCTCCACGAGGGAGTCAAAGTTTGTGGTGATAACCAGATTGTGCCGAAAGTCCTTCTCTGTCAACAGCAGCGCAAGGGTCTGATAGCCCACACTGGGGTCGATATTCTCCATGATGCGCTCCATATAGCGGTAGCCGAGGGTGGGGTCGGGGTAGAAGCGCAGAGTGTAGATGTCAAAGTAGTATTTGCTGTCAATGCTGGTGTTGTCAGCCTTGGCCTTCTTCCACGCCTGTTCAATCTCCTCAAAGGGGTGGCGGAGCAGCTCGTCCTGCTCAAGGACTTTTCCGCTCCTGCGGGATTCCTCCGGATTCATTTTGAGGGTGCCCCGGTCATCGGCTTCCCCCATGATACAGTTCATCCACCGCATCTCCAGTTGATTGCCGGTGGGAATTCCGGATTCCACGGACGCACCGGAACCGAGGATGAAGCAGAAGCGTCTTTTGTAGCGATCCGATTCCGCCATCTGACGGAGCAGGACAGAAGTGCTCAGGATTCTGGATGGAGGGAAGCTATCTTTGGTCATATCTGTTCACACCCCTTTTCACTTTTCCATCATTTTACAACATCCGACAGCCTCGGTCAAGCTTCCGCGTGAGAAATCCCCCTAGCAATCAAGCGCCGCGCGCATCCCATCCGGTCCGCTCAAACGGCTGCTTTTCGCAGTTCATAAACCGTTACGAATGTGCGCACAGGATACTTACCAGCGTATCCTTCAGCAAATCAATGTCCACAGGCTTGGACAGATGCGCGTTCATGCCCGCCTGAAGGCAGGCGTTCACATCCTCCTCAAAGGCGTTGGCGGTCAGCGCGATGATGGGTATCTTCGCGGCGTCCGGCCGGCTCAGACCCCGGATGGCCCGGGACGCGGCAAGACCGTCCATCACAGGCATGCGCATATCCATCAGAATGGCGTCAAAATGGCCCGCTTCGCTCTGCTCGAACAGCTCGACTGCCTGCCGGCCGTTCTGCGCCCATTCCGAGGTCATATCCTCCAGCTCCAGAATCTCAGAGAGAATTTCCGCGTTCATCTCCTGATCCTCCGCAATCAGGATGTGCCGCCCCACCAGGGAGACCGGCTCCTCCGACGGCTGCGCGTCTTCCCCGGCGGTGAGCGTCTGTTCTCCCGGGGCGCGCTTGAGGGGCACGGTGACCACAAAGGTGGAGCCGACGCCCTTTTCACTCTGGACTTCAATCTCGCCGCCCATCATATCCACAATGCTCTTGGTGATGGCCATGCCCAGACCGCTGCCCCCGTATTCGTTCGTGGTGCTGCCGTCCTCCTGGGTGAAGGACTCAAACAGCTTGGGAAGGAAGGCCGCGTCCATTCCGATTCCCGTGTCCGCCATGGTGAAGCGCAGCCGGGCGCAGTCCTCCGAGACAGGGCTTTGCTCCACGGTGAAGGACACCTCGCCGGGAGGATTGGTAAACTTCACAGCATTGCCCAGAATGTTGATGAGTACCTGCTTGAGCTTCAGGTCGTCCCCCAGATAGAACTCCTCCAGCGGTCCCACGCTGCCGGAGCGGAAGAGCAGCCCCTTGTCGTCACACTGTCCGTTGATGATGATGGAGACCTGCTCCAGCACCTCTGTCAGGGAAAAACGCTCCTCCTTCAGCTCCATGCGCCCGGATTCAATGCGGCTCATATCCAGAATATCGTTGATTAAGGTCATCAGGTGGCTGGCGCTGGCACCAATTTTTTGCAGATTTTCCCGGGTGTGAGGGGAGAGGCTTTCATCCCGCAGCGTCAGGCTGTTCAGGCCGATGATGGCGTTCATCGGCGTGCGAATCTCATGGCTCATATTGCTCAAAAACGTCGTTTTCGCCCGGTTGACCAGCTGTGCCTCCCGCGCCGAAGCGATGGCCAGATTCTTTTCGCTCTGATTGTAGAGGATGGCGAGGAACACCGCGGCTTCCAGCACGGCCAGCAGCACGGCCAGCAGCAGAATGAGCCTCAGCGGCCCGTAAAAGGCGTCGGTGTCAATCAGGGAGACGGCCTGCCAGCCCCCCTCAATCTGCTCAACAAACACAATGTATTTCTGACCCCGGAAGTTCAGCTCAAACAGGTTCTCACTCCCGTTGTAGAGGCGCTTCGCCAGAGCCGCGCCCAGCGTATTCTTCTCCTCCCGGTAGTTCTTGCCCAGCTCCGCCTCGTCGGAATGGGCAATCACCTTTCCCGACTTGTCCAGCACGATTCCGCAGCTGCCGGGGTTCTGCTGGGTGATGCGCTCCGTGATCGCCTGAATCCAGGTCAGCGGAACGTCCAGGGCGACGACGCTTTCCCCGTCCGAGAGCCTTCTGGCCAGGGTCGTAATGATGCCCCCGGTCTGGTCGTCCAGATAGGGCGTCACAAAGGTGATTTCACTCTTGTCCGCCATGGTCTCCTGATACCACGGGCGTTCGGTGGGCCGATAGTCCGCATCGGGCACCCATCCGACGCCGTCGCAGTATTCGCCCTTAATCCAGCCATACAGGCCGGTATAATCTTCGTCAATGGCCTTTTTGATGCTCGTGGACTGCGCGGTCAGGTAGTCCAGAATCTCCTGATTGTCTTTGCCGTCCCGAATCATCTCGTCCACCACATAGGCAGCCAGCATAACGGTGCTCTTTCGCACCAGAATGTAGTTGTCCAGCTCCTTGGCCGACTCCACCACGTTGACCCTGCCCTTGAGCTCGATGCTCTCCTTGGTGGAGGAGTAGAGCCTCCAGCCGCCGACGCAGGTGGCCGAAACCGTGAGCAGAAAGACCAGCAACGAGGCCAGAATGCTTTCCACGCCGATGTTTTTGATGACCTCCTGATGGTTGAATCCGCTTTTTCTGTCCATAGTCCGGCCTCCGCTTCTTCAACAGGGCACCGCGCCGCTGCGGCGGCGTTTCCCTGTGCCAGGGTTCCTTTTTGGATTTCTGTCTGTATCGTTCCAGTGGGGCAGATGCGTCGAATGTGTATCTTTAGTATAGCATAGGATTCTCCGTGTTTCCACCCCGAAAAGCGATTTGATGCAGGTTTCCGCGGCGCTCACGCCTGCCCGGCGCGCCCGGGGCGTCTGCGGCTGAGCCGTTCCATCGGCGTTTCCAGCTTCCGGTCCGGTTCCGCTCCATTTTGCGCACCTGCGCCGCCGACCAGACAAAGTTCACGGTTACACTGTTCTCTCAACCTTGAGAATCTTCTGCTCAAACTCCGCCGCGGGCAGGGGCCGGGAGAAGTAATAGCCCTGCACCAAATCGCAGCCCGCGTTCTTGAGCAGCTTCAGCTGGCTCTCGACCTCCACGCCCTCGGCAATCACCGGCACCTTGAGATAGCCGGCGATGTCCACAATCAGCTCCACCAGGCGCAAATCCTTCTCATCGCGCTCAATGTTGCGGATAAAGCCGATGTCCATCTTCAGCACGTCCACGGGGATGGAGGAGAGCATGTTCAGGGAGGAGTAGCCGGACCCGAAATCGTCCATTTCGATGCGGTAGCCCCGGTTGCGCAGCTCCCCAATGACCTGAATCAGCTGCTCGGCGTTCTCGGTGTAGGCGGATTCCGTGACCTCCAGCGTCAAATCCTGACGGGCCAGCCCGTTTTTGATGACAATCGCGTCCAGCGTGTTGGCAAGCTCCGGGTCAAACACATCCACCCGGGACAGATTCACGGACACGGGCAGGGTCACGCCGCAGTCTCTGCGCCACAGGGCAATCTGACGGGCGGCCTGTGCCCACACGAACCGGTCCACCGCGCTGATTTGTCCATTGCGCTCAAACAGGGGGATGAAGGCTCCCGGGGGAATCATGCCCAGCTCGGGATGCCGCCAGCGCACCAGCGCCTCGGCGCTGCAAAGCCTGGGCTGGTCCGGCCGGATGTCAAATTTGGGCTGGTAGTACACCTCCAGCTCGTGCTGCTCCAGGGCGCGCTCCAGGTCATTTTCCAGACGCTGGTTGTACTCCTCCCGCTGCCGCAGCTCCTCACTGTAGACCATGAAGCGGGTCTGAAAATCCCGGCGCACCGCGCTGCTGGCGGACCAGGCGCAGGCCAGCATCTGGTCCAGGCTCAAATCCGCCTGCCAGGGCATGACGCCCATGCGCAGATGGATGTCGGAGCTGCCGGTGCTCTGGTTGATGCGCCCCTGAAAGCGCTCCAGCAGGGCGCCGTAGTCCTCGGGATGGGGACACAACAGGTCAAAGTGGTCGCTGCCCTCCCGTCCGGCGATGCCGCCGGTCTCAAAGGCGCAGGCCTTCAGCTCGTCGGCCAGCGTCCGGAGCAGCCCGTCGCAGAAATCCCGGCCCTTGAGGGTGTTGAGGGTGTGGAAGCGCTCGATGTTCAGCGCAATGGCGTCCATCGGCCTGCCCGGCTGCTCCTGCCGCCGCCGGTTGCCGTAGACGATGAAGAAGGAGCGGTTGTAGAGGCCCGTCAGGGGGTCCCGCTCCGCGGCGGAGATGATGGCCTTGCCCTCGGCCACCTTTGCCTCCGCGCGCACGCTGCGCAGCACCAGCAGCAGGAGCAGCACGGCAATCACAGCAATGGAGGCCACCACCGTGGGCAGATTGTCCTGAATGAAAGCGCCGAAGGTCACTCGCTCCCCGGTGAAGGCATAGCCGGTCAGGGAGGCGTTCAGCGTCTCCTCGGGCAGCAGGCGCGTGACCTTGTTGAGGATGGAGAACAGGCAGTCGTCCTTCCGATTCACCGCGAAGGACATATCCATAATCTGGCCGGTGGACAGGGCGGTGAGGTGGTAGCGGTTCAGGTGCTCGCTGACTCGGTTAATGCGGTAGCTGCTCACCAGGGTGCAGTCCGCGTCTGAGTCGGAAACCGCCTTGAAGCAGTCCGCCACGCTGTCACATTGCAGAATCGTCCAGTTGGGAAAGTTGTCCTTCAAAAAGGTCTCATGGCTGGGATGGTTTTTCAGGACAGAAACCGTCCTGTTTTGGTCCTGGGAGAGGCCCTGCTGGTCCGCAGTCCGAACAATCGCGTACATACCCGTGCTGACGACGGGGTCCGAGAGAATCACGCCCAGCTGCTCGCCGTCATAGGCGCTGAGGTTGACCGGAAACACGCAGTCCACCTCGCCATTCGTCAGGGCGCGCAGCGCGTCCCCGGTGGAGGGATAGGCAACGGTCTCAAAGCTCAGCTGCGCGTTTTTCTCACAGGTTTCAGCAAACTCCAGATAGTCGGACAGCGTACCGGTGAGCTGCTGCGTGTTCTCCTCCTGGGTGCAGAACGGGAGGAATCCGTCCCGATACCCCACGCGGATGGTGCCGTGTGCGTCCAGCCACTCCTTCTCCTCGGCGGACAGGAAGCTGTTGACGGAGCCGGCCTTGTTGTACTTTTCCGCCATTTGCTGGTTGAAATCCCGGTTCTCCTCCAGAATCCGGTTCATGGCCATGTCCAGCTCCTGCTTCAGGTCGGGACGGCTCTTGCTGATGCCAAAGTAGGAGACGGCGGAGCCCACCTTGCACACCGGCACCACATCCGCACTGGTTCCATAGGTGTCCAGCGTCACCAAGGCGTCAAACTCGCCCCGGGAGAGCATGTCCATCATCACCGGGGACTTTTCGGTGGACTCCACCACCTCTGGGTGCACGTCGTGGCTCTCCGCCCAGTCGAGGAAGAGCTGCTCCTGAATGCTGCTCTTGTTGACGCCCACCCGCTTGCCGTTCAGGGTGGAGAAGTCGTCTGGCTGGATTTCCGTGTTGTCCGGAGCGATGAAGACGTAGTAGTCCTCAGAGCCCATGGCCTCGGCGGAGTACAGAATCCCTTTCGCGCGCTCCTCGGTGTAGGAAACGTCACTGAGCAGGTCGATTTCGCCCGCCATCAGCTTCTCGAAGAGCTCCGACCAGCTGCCCTCCACGTATTCGTAGCGCCAGCCGGTGTAGGTGGCTACACGCTGTTGATACTCGTAGCCATAGCCGGAGCGGCGTCCAAACTGGTCAGTGCTGTGAAAGGCCGACTCGTACCAGCCGACGCGAACCGTCTTCTGCTCCGTCTGTTCCGCGCTGGCGGGAAAGGGCATCAGCAGGCTCAGGGCAATCAGCACGCATAAGGAAACGCTCAGGGCTCTTTTGGTGCGCATCTGTACAACTCCTCCGTTTCTACTCTCCTGTTTCTTCTCTGATGGGGACGGCGGAAGGGCCGCGTGTGCCTCCCGCGTTCAGCCGTCATCAGAACAACAGATTGTAAACACTTTGACTGTGAATCATTATAGCACGAGTCCCGACGGCTTTCCATAGTCTTTTCCCAAAAAGGTTGCTCTGCGACAGAAATCTCCTGAACGGGCCTGTCCGCTGCCTGTGCAGGGGACAAGCAGAGCGTTCTCCCGCCGTTTCCGCCTGTTTCCCACGGAATTGCGGAAAACCGCAACAGAATCCAGGCTGTCTGCCCACAAAAACGCCGTCTCACACGGCCGTCGGGAGGGGAATCGGCAAAAATTTACAAAGCTCAGAAAAAAGTGTTGACAAACGGCTTTGCGCGTGATATGATACTGTGGCTGGCAGCGAGTGATTCGCGGGTGTAGTTCAATGGTAGAATCCCAGCCTTCCAAGCTGGTCGCGTGGGTTCGATTCCCATCACCCGCTCCATTCCAGCTTCATATGCGGCTGTAGCTCAGTAGGATAGAGCAACTGCCTTCTAAGCAGTGGGCCGGGGGTTCGAATCCCTCCAGCCGTGTTTTTCCGGCTGGCTGAGAGCTGGGACAATTGATATGGTGGGTATAGCTCAGTTGGTTAGAGCGCCAGATTGTGGCTCTGGAGGCCGACGGTTCGAATCCGTCTATCCACCCTTTTCCTTGACAGCCAGACGGTTGCATCCCTTCCGCTCTGGCTCTCTTTTTTCGATGGGATGTCGCCAAGCGGTAAGGCAAAGGACTTTGACTCCTTCATCCGTGGGTTCGAATCCCGCCATCCCAGCTCTGAACAATCCAACCATATGACCCAGTAGCTCAGCTGGCAGAGCAGCACCCTTTTAAGGTGACGGTCCGGGGTTCGAATCCCCGCTGGGTCATAGACCGCCGTGGTTTCTCCACGACGGTTTTCTTTTACCCCAACGAACACTTCATTTTTATCGAACCTACGAAGGAATCAATCAAAATGAATGATAATCAGCTGACAGCGCTCCCATTCTTCCAGCTGCTGCGCCCTGAGACCACCCAGACCCTGTGGGACCATGGTCAGGTGCGCCGCTTCTCCAAGCGCCGCCTGCTCTTTCAGCCCGGCGACCTGATGCAGACGCTGCACTTTCAGCTCAGCGGCAAATCCTGCATCTACACCGTGACGCCCTCCGGGCAGCGGAAGGTTCACTTTGTGTGCGGCAGGGGAGAACTGCTCAACCAGAACACCCTCAACCCCAGCGTCTGTGCCAGCTACTGCGAGATGATGGAGGAGAGTCAGATTTTTTCCGTCCCCTCCGAGGTGGTCGCCCGGTGCATGCGCTCGGATTTCGAGCTCGTCCGCGCCCTGGTGGCGGCGCAGGAGCGCAAACTCTGGCGTCTGGAGCACCAGCTCAAGAACACCGTCAGCAGCATGTACATGGAGCGCAAGCTGGCCGCGAAGCTCTGGAAGCTCTCCCGGGACTTCGGGATTCAGCGCCCGGACGGCGTGGAAATCGACATGGAGCTCTCTGTCAGCTTTCTGGCGGACATGCTGGGCGTGCCCCGGGAGACCACCTCCCGGCTGCGCAGCGCCTTGGTGCGCTCCCGGCTCATCTCAGTACAGGGAAAGCGCATCACCGTCATCGACCCGGAGGGCATCGTCCGGCTCTACCACGACGGTATTCTGCCGCCTCCGGTGCAGAGCTGAGGCCGAAGGCAGTCGAATTGTCACTCCGGTGCCGTCTCCTCTTGTATACAACAGAATCCGCACTTTTTCGCGCCTGATTTTTCGTTTATCCGGAGAATCAGGCGTATTTCTTCACTGTTTGCGCCGCTTTTCTGCCAAATTTCGTCAGTTAGCATAAGGTAACTTTTGTAAAAGAATCTAAAAATGTGAGCTACGTTACAGATTTTTTTGTCGGCAATTGATAAAATGCTAACAAGGAAGTTTTGCCTTGCCATCGTAACGAAAAGGAAAGGAGCGTAACATGGGATACCAAATGACCAGGGCCCAGGCGGACGCGCAGTTCCGCCGCTGGACCGAACAGTATGAGGTGTACGCACCCATGCTGATGAAAGGGGAGGGGTGTTTTTCCGACACGGACATCATCCGCTACGGCAAGCCCGCCTCCCTGGACGAGATCGAGTGGGCGGAGAAGTCCGATTATTCCTTCAAAGAGGTGCTCATTGCCATCAATGAGACGCTGTTCTACTACACCGAGGACCAGACCATTCTCCCCAAGGGCCCGGAGAAGGAGATTCTCATCTTCCTGCGCTCCTGCGACCTGCACGCGGTGAAGCGCCTGGACCAGATTTATCTGCACAACGGAAACCCCGACTTCTACTACAACCGGGTGCGGGAGAAGGCGAAGTTCATCCTGATGGGCTGCCCGGCCACCTGCGCCTCCGGCTTCTGCGTGAGCATGGGCACGAACACCACCGACGCCTATAACGCATACCTGAAGCTGGACGGGGACAAGGTCTATGTGGACATCAGGGACGAGGCGCTGGTCGGCTTTGCCGCTGACGCCGCCGCCGCTGACGTGACCCCCGACTTCGTCACCGAGAACGAGGAGAAGGTGACCCTGCCCAAAAAGCTGTCCAACGAGAGCTTCACCAAGGAGATTTGGCAGGAGTACGGCGCCCGGTGCATCGGCTGCGGACGCTGCAACTTCGCCTGCCCCACCTGCACCTGCTTCACCATGCAGGACATCTTCTACCAGGACAACCCCAGAGCGGGCGAGCGCCGCCGCGTGTGGGCCTCCTGTCAGGTGGAGGGCTTCGACGAAATTGCGGGCGGCATCAAGTTCCGCAAGACCCAGGGCGACCAGATGCGCTTCAAGGTAATGCACAAAATCTACGACTTTGAGAAGCGCTTCGGCTATCCCATGTGCGTGGGCTGCGGCCGCTGCGACGACATCTGCCCCGAGTACATTTCCTATTCCAATCTTGTGAATCGTCTGGCAAAGGAGGAGGAAGAAGGATGAAAAACGAATACATTCCTCATCTGTCTACCATTCGTGAGGTCATTAAGCACACGGAGCTGGAGTACACCTTCCGCATGGACTACGAGGGCCCCGTGAAGCCCGGCCAGTTCTTTGAGCTCTCCCTGCCCAAGTACGGCGAGGCCCCCATCTCCGTCTCCGGCATCGGCGAGGGCACCGTGGACTTCACCATCCGCAAGGTGGGCAAGGTCACGAACGAGATTTTTGAGAACTACGTGGGCGACCAGATTTTCATCCGCGGCCCCTACGGCAACGGCTTTGACATCGAGGAGTACAAGGGCAAGGAGCTGGTGGTCATCGCCGGCGGCACCGGCCTGAGCCCCACCAAGGGCGTGGTGGACTACTTCGCCCAGCATCCCGAGGACAACGTGAGCACCACCCTGATTGCGGGCTTCAAGGACCCCACCGCGGTGCTGTTCCGGGACGATTTCGCCTTCTGGAAGGACCGTATCAACGTCATTCAGACCGTGGACCGCGCCCCGGAGGGCTACGAGGGTCCCGTGGGCATGGTGACCAAGTACATCCCCGACCTGAAGTTTGAGAACGTGGAGAACGCCTCCTTCATCGCGGTCGGCCCTCCCATTATGATTAAGTTCGTGGTCATGGAAATCCTGAAGCTGGGCGTCAAAGAGGAACAGATTTGGGTGTCCCACGAGCGCAAGATGTGCTGCGGACTGGGCAAGTGCGGCCACTGCAAGGTGGGCTCCACCTACATCTGCCTGGACGGCCCGGTGTTCAACTACACCGAAGGCAAAAAACTGCTTGACTAAAGAAGGAGGAAGCGCGTTATGTCATTGGATATCAACACCAAGGCGTTGAAAAAGAACGCCTTCCGCGTGTCCAAGGTGCGGGGCATCGGCGCCTCCCGCATCCGGGTGCCCGGCGGCTACCTGGACGCGAAGGTGCTGGGCATGGTGCAGGAGATTGCCGAGACCTACGGCAACGGCAAGGTCCACCTGACCACCCGCCAGGGCTTCGAGATTGAGGGCATCCGCCTCCAGGACATCCCCGAAATCAACAAGAAGCTCCAGCCCATCATCGACCTGGTGGGCACCAACCAGACCGACCCCAACACCGGCTATGCCTCCTCCGGCACCCGGAACATCTGCGCCTGCATCGGCAACAATGTCTGCCCCTTCGCCAACTACAACACCTCTGAGCTGGCCCGGCGCATCGACAAGGCCATCTTCCCCAACGACCTGCACTTCAAGGTCGCCTGCACCGGCTGCTCCAACGACTGCGCCAAGGTGCGCATGCACGACTTCGGCATCATCGGCCAGACCATCCCCCAGTACGACCCCACCCGCTGCATCAGCTGCAAGGCGTGCATCAAGGGCTGCAAGAGCCTGAGCGTCAACGCGCTGCGCATGGAGAACTACAAGGTGGTCCGGGACGCCGAAAAGTGCGTGGGCTGCGGCGTGTGCGTGACCAAGTGTCCCACCCGCGCCTGGACCCGGAGCAAGAAAAAGTACTACAAGCTCACCATTATGGGCCGTACCGGCAAGAAAAATCCCCGTCTGGGTCAGGACTGGCTGGTCTGGGCCGACGCGGACAACATCATCAAAATCATCGTCAACACCTACAAGTTCGTGGAGAAGTACATCTCTCCCGACGCCCCCGCCCGCAAGGAGCACATCGGCTACATCATCGACCGGGTGGGCTTCGAGGAGTACAAGAAGTGGGCGCTGGACGGCGTTGAGCTGATGCCCGAGACCATCATGAAGAAGTGCGTGTACTGGAACGGTATTCACTTCACCGACAAAGCGGGGTGGACGGATTGATTAAAAAGGTACAATCGACCTGCAATTTCTGCGCGCTGGACTGCAATCTGGACTTCTATGTGGACACCGAGACCAACCAGATTGTCAAGACCGTGCCCACCAAGGGCTATCCGGTCAACGACGGCTTCAGCTGCATCAAGGGCCTGAGCCTGAGCAAGCAGCAGACCACGGTCAAGCCCAACAACACGCCCAAGATTCGGCAGGCGGACGGCAGCTTCAAGCAGGTGAGCTGGGACGAGGGCTTCCAGTATGTGGCCGACAAGCTCAAGGAGATTCAGGCCAAGTACGGCCGGGAGAGCGTCGCGGGCATCTCCACCGGTCAGCTGACCATGGAGGAGTTCGCCATCTTCGGCCACGTCATGCGCAACTACCTCCACACCAATGTGGACGGCAACACCCGTCTGTGCATGGCCTCCGCCGCCGTGGCCCACAAGGGCAGCTACGGCTTCGACGCGCCGGGCTTCACCCTGAACGATTTGGAGATTTCCGACACCATCATCTTCATCGGCGCCAACCCGGTCGTGGCCCATCCGATTCTCTGGGGTCGGGTGCGCAACAACAAGGTGCCCGGGCGGAAAATCATCGTGCTGGACCCCCGCCGCTCCGAGACGGCCATGAACGCCGACTACTGGTACGGCCTGAACTGGCGCAGCGACCTGCTGCTCCTGTACACCCTCGCCAACATCCTGATTGAAAAGGACTGGATTGACCACAAGTTCATCGAGGAGCACACCAACGACTTTGACAAGTTCAGGGAGGGCGTGAAGTCCTACACGCTGGAGCGCGCCGTCCGCGGCACCGGCCTGAGCGAGGAGCAGATTCTGGAGCTGGCGGGCCACATCCACAACGGCAAGAAGGTCTCCTTCTGGTGGACCATGGGCGTCAATCAGGGCTACGAGGCGGTGCGCACCGCTCAGGCCATCATCGACCTGGGCCTGCTCACCGGCAACATCGGCAAGCCCGGCACGGGCCCCAACTCCATCACCGGCCAGTGCAACGCCATGGGCAGCCGGGTGTTCTCCAACACCACCATGCTCACCGGCGGAGGCGAGTTCACTAATCCCGCCCGGCGCAAGCGTCTGGCCGAGGTCTTCGGCGTGGACGAGTCCATGCTGGCCGAGCGCCCCACAGACCCCTACAACAAAATCATCGAGGACATCAACGCCGGCAAGGTGAAGGGCCTGTGGATTCTCTGCACCAACCCCCGCCACAGCTGGACCAACAACGAGACCTTCGCCAGCGCCGCCAAGAAGCTGGAGCTGTTCGTGGTGCAGGACATTTATGACACCATCGAGAGCGCCGAGGACTGCACGGTCTTCTTCCCGGTGGTGCCGGGCATCAAGAAGGCGGGCACCTACATCAACCTGGAGCGCCGTCTGTCCGCCATGCGGCCCGTGCTCAAGCGGGAGGAGAACGACATCTCCGACTACGAGTGCATCCTGGGCGTGGGCAAGGCCCTGGGCATGGGCGACGCGCTGAAGGGCTGGGAGGACGTGAAGTCCTGCTTCAACCTGATGCGCGAGGCCAGCCGCGGCATGCCCGAGGACTTCACCGGCGTCACCTGGGAGATGCTGGAAAACTCCCACGGCATCCAGTGGCCCTATCCCGAGGGCAGAGAAGCCGAGTTTGCTGACGAGCAGCGCCGCCTGTACGCCGACGGGAAGTTCTTCACCGCCGACGGCAAGGCCAACTTCATCTTTGAGGAGGTCATGGACAACCCGCTGCCCACCAGCGCCGAGTTCCCCTATGTGTTCAACACCGGCCGCGGCAGCGTGGGCCAGTGGCACACCCAGAGCCGCACCAAGGAGGTCAAGTTCGTGGAGGATGTGTCCCTGAAGACGCCCTACCTCTTCATGAACACCGAAGTGGCCAAGGAGCACGACATCCACCACATGGACAGGATTCGGGTCTATTCCATCAACGGGCAGGACGCGGTGTTCTCCGTCAAAATCACCGACAACGTCCGTCCCGGCGAGCTTTACGCGCCGATTCATTACATCGAGTGCAACAAGCTGACCCCGTCCAGCTACGACAAGTACTCCAGAGAGCCCAACTACAAGGGCGCGCCCGTCCGCTTCGAAAAGCTCTGAGAGGAGGCTGCTATGTATCGAATCAGAATTGACCGCAGCCGCTGCATCGGCTGCCTGACCTGCGTGACGGCCTGCGTGGTCAGCCACGAGACGGAGAGCGGCGATGCCCGGAACCGGGTGGTCATCGACTCCGAGACCCAGCCCGCCCCCATCTTCTGCCGCCACTGCGACCGCCCCGAATGCGCGCTGACCTGCATGACCGGCGCCATGAAGAAGGATTTGGAGACCGGCTTTGTCACCTACGACAAGGAGCAGTGCGCCAGCTGCTACATGTGCATCATGGCCTGCCCCTACGGCATTTTGAAGTATGACTCCATCCACAAGAAGGAGATCATGAAGTGCAACATGTGCGTCCACCGCAGCGCGGACGGCAAGACCCCCAACCCCATGTGCGTGGAGAAGTGCCCCATGCACGCCATCACGCTGGAGGAGGTCAAATAAATGAAATACGTTGTCATTGGTTCCTCCGCCGCCGGCGTCAACGGCGTGCGGGAGCTGCGGCGGCTGGACCCGGAGTGCGAAATCGTGCTCATTTCCCGGGACAAGAGCATTTATTCCCGCTGCATCCTCCACGAATACCTCAGCGGCAAGCGCACCCCGGAGCGGCTGAACTTTGCCGGCGCGGGCTTCGAGGAGACGTACAGGGTCAACTGGATGAAGGGCCGGGACTGCACCGGCGTGCGCCCCGCCGACCATGTGGTCGTGCTGGACGGGGGAGAGGAGGTCTCCTACGACAAGCTCCTCATCGCCACCGGCTCCCACACCTTCTACCCGCCCATGATTAAGAACCTGCTCGGCTCCAAGAACATGGTGGGCTTCCGGAACATTGAGGACATCGACAAGCTCAAGGAGGTCGCCAAGACCTGCAAGAACATCATCGTCATGGGCTCCGGCCTGGTGGGCATCGACTGCACCGTGGGCTTCCTGGAGCTGGGCGTGAAGGTCACGCTGGTGGATTTCGCCGGCTGGCTGCTGAACCGGCAGCTGGACCAGCGCGCCGCCCAGACCTACATCGACATGCTGGCCGCGCGCGGCGTGGAGCAGCACTACGGCGTGGGCATGAGCGAGGCCATCCGGGACGAGAACGACAACATCGTCGAGTGCGTCCTCACCGACGGCACCCATCTGCCCTGTGACTTCCTGGTCATGACCGCGGGTGTGCGCTCCAATGTGGAGTTCTTGCAGGATTCCGGCATTGAGCTCAGCCGCTTCGGCCTGGTCTTCGACGAGACCGGCAAGACCAGCGACCCGGACATCTACGGCGCGGGCGACGTCAGCGGCCTGAGTCCCATCTGGCCCGTTGCGGTCAAGGAGGGCATTGTGGCGGCCAGCAACATGGCGGGCGTGCCCCGGCAGATGACCGACTTCTTCGCCAGCAAGTCCACCATGAACTTCCTGGGCCTGCCCACCATGAGCCTGGGCAACGCCAATCCCGAGGACGACAGCTATCAGGTGGAGATTCAGGAGACGAAGGACACCTACAAGAAAATCGTCCACAAGGACGGCAAAATCACCGGTGCCATTCTCCAGAACGATTTGGCCTACAGCGGCGTGCTCCAGCAGCTCATCGCCCGGAAGATTGACATCACCAAGGTGAAGAAGCCCGTTTTTGACATTGATTACTCCGATTTCTTCCATATGAAGGACAATTTCGAGTTCTTCTATCAGGATTGACCCGTCTGGCGTCACTGACAGGGAAAAGTCCTTGTCAGCGGCGCCCCCATGAGAAATGAGAGGAATCCCATGCTTGAAAGATTAGAGAGAATGCCCGTACCCGTCCTGCCCACCTTCGTCGGCGCCCTGACTCTGGGCAATGTCTACGCGGGCATGGGCTTTGCCTGGGTGCGCCACCTTTCCATGTGGGCGGCGACGATTGTTCTGCTGCTCTACATCGTAAAAATCGTCAAATACCCCCAAACCTGCGCCAAGGAGTACTCCAACACCATCCCGTGCAGCCTCTACGCGGGCTTCACCATGGTGATGATGATTCTGGGCAGCTACTACTTCGACTACGTTCCCGCCCTGGGCAAGGGCATGTGGTGCGTGGCGGTCGCCATTCACGCCTGTCACATTCTGGTGTTCACCTACCGCAACGTCATCGCCAAGCGGGATGTCAACACCACCATGCCCAGCTGGTTCGTGACCTACAACGGCATCATGGTCAGCTGCGTAACCGGCGGCGCAATGAACGCCAAGCCGGTGCTCACCGTCATCACCTACTACGGCATCGCAATCTACCTGATTCTGCTGCCCGTCATGCTCTGGCGGCTCACCACCGTGGAGGTCAAGCCCCCAGTTTACCACACCATGGCGGTGCTGCTGGCGCCGTGCAGCCTGTGCGTGGTCAGTGTGCTGAATGTGCTGGAAAACCCCGCTCCCGCCCTGGTTTACTTCCTGTACGCCTGCGTGCTGGGTTCTCTGCTGTTCATTCTCGTGAAGCTGCCCGACTTTTTCTCCTTCCCCTTCGCCCCCGGCTACGCGGGCCTGACCTTCCCCATGTGCATCGGCATTGTGGCGACCAATAAGGCGGCGGGCTTCCTGGCCAACGCGGGCAACGAGGGCCTGTCCGCCATGGTGAGCCAGCTGGGCGGCATCCAGACCTACGTCACCACGATGATTGTGGGCTATGTGCTGCTGATGTTCCTGCGCATGGCGCTTCGCACCCCCAGCCGCGGATGATTGCGGGCTGCATCCTCACCGGAGGACAAAATCGGCGCATGTCGGGGGAGAAGAAGCTGTTTCTTCCCTATGAGGGGCGGCCCTTCCTGTCCCATCTGCTGGACGCGCTGGCGGAGCTGCCCAAGGTGTATCTGTCTGTGGACCGTCCGGAGCCCTACGAAGCGGCTCAGCTTCCCATGGTTCCGGACCGCTGGCCCAACTGCGGTCCCATGGGCGGCATCGCCTCGGTTCTGCGCGCGTGCGGGGAGGAGGCCGTGTTTGTCACCGCCTGTGACACGCCTCTGCTGGACCGGGAAACGGTGCAGCAGCTTGTCTCCGCCTGGCAGGGCGGCGTGCTCCTGGTCAGCGTCGATGGACGAATTCAGCCTCTTTTGGGGATTTACCCCAAATCCGCCCTGCCAGAGCTGGAAAAGAGGCTTGCAAAAGGGGAGCTGAGGATGTATGATTTCCTCAGGGCCTTTGGCTATGTGGAGCTCCCCCTGCCAGAGCGCAGTCAGGCGGCGGTGAACATCAACACCCCGGAGGACTACCGCACTCTGAAGCGGAAAACTGAATGAAACCAGACTCCGAGCGAAGCGGCCTAAGGGCAGAGCCTATGGCCGTCAGCCGGGGCCTCGCTGGAAACGGCGGGACCTTCCGTTTTGAAAAGGAGCCTTTTCCCGCCGACAGCAGGGAGATTTTCTACTTTTTCCTGCTGCAAAGTGTATGCGCTTTACATGGAGAAAGGCTGTATTCTGCGCGGAATACAGCCTTTTTTCTGTCAAAAGCGCAAACAATCCATCCAATACGCTGCCGTGGCCTGTGCACGCGGCGAACGAGACAGGGAGCAAAGCAATGCTGCAAATGGAAGAAGCAGTGGACCTGCTGTGCGCGCAGGTTCAGACAATCCAGGAAACAGAAGAGGTGGAGCTGCTGGCAGCGCTGGGCCGGCTGCTGGGTGAGGACTGCGTTGCCCAACAGGACCAGCCGCCGTTTCCCCGCTCTCCGCTGGACGGTTACGCCGTTCGCGGCGCGGATACCGCCTCCGCCAGCCCGGAGCACCCGGTACGGCTTCGGGTGGTGGGGAAGCTCTTTGCCGGAGGCATGTTCGACGGCACCGTCGGCCCCGGCGAGGCGGTGCGTATTATGACCGGCGCGCCCATTCCCAAGGGCGCGGACACGGTTATCCGTCAGGAGGACACCGATTACGGCATTGAAGCAGTTTTCCTTTACAGCTCCTCTTTGCCCTATCAGAATTACTGTCCCGCTGGGGAAGACTACAAAAAAGGGGACATTCTGCTGGAAAAGGGCACCGTACTCAACGGCGCCGCCGTCAGCGTCCTGGCCGGAGCCGGACGGCAGCGGGTGCGCGTTCTGCGCCGCCCCCGCATCGCGGTCATCTCCACCGGGGACGAAGTGCTCCAGCCCGGAACGCCGCTCACCGCCGGAAAAATCTACGATTCCAACCGGTTCTACGTCACCTCCCGGCTGATGGAGCTGAACTGCCCGCCCGTGGCCTCCCTCCACTGCGGAGACGACGCCGAGGCGCTGGCAGAGGAGATTCGGCGGCTGGCCCCATCCACGGAACTGATTCTGACCATCGGCGGCGTGTCCGTGGGGGAGAAGGACATTCTCCACCGCACGCTGGAGCTGCTGGGCGCGGAGCGGCTGTTTTGGCGTCTGGCGGTCAAGCCCGGCTCTCCGACGCTGGCGGCCCGATTTGGCTCCACGCTGCTGCTCTGCCTGTCCGGGAACCCCTTCGGCGCGGCGGTCCACTTTGAGCTGTTGGCCCGTCCCGTGCTCGCCCGGCTGACCGGAAACCCCAGGTTGACGATGAAGCGGGAGAGAAAGCTGCTACGGGACGGCTACCCCAAGGGCGCGAAGATGCGCCGGTTCCTCCGGGGCTGCGTTCAGGGGGACGCGGTCCGTCTCGCCCAGGGCAATCAGGCCGCCGGGGCGCTGTCCGCGATGGCCCACGCCGACTGTCTGCTGGAGCTGCCCGCCCAGCCGACGGGTTTCCCCGCCGGGAAGGAAGTGTGGGTGTATCTGCTGTGAAACCGGTTATTTTTGCCATTTCTGGCTATAAAAACAGTGGAAAAACCACGTTGATGACCCGTCTGGTGGCGGAGCTGGTCCGCCGTGGCCTCCGGGTCGCCACCATCAAGCACGACGGCCATGATTTTCAGCCGGACGTGCCCGGAACGGACAGCTTTCGCCACCGGGAGGCGGGTGCCTACGGAACGGCGGTTTTCTCCAACCACCGCTTTCTGGTGACGAAAATCTGGGAAAAACCCGATGAATCCGCCCTGATTGCGGCGTTTCCGGAGGCAGACGTGATTCTGCTGGAGGGCTTCAAGCACAGCAGCTACCCCAAATACCTGTGCCGCTGGCCGGGGCAGCCTCTGCCTGAGGCCGCAAAGCTGGCGGATGAGATAGAGAGGCTTCGAGATGAAGGACCGATACGGACGGACAATTGACTATCTGCGCCTGTCCATCACGGATCGGTGCAATCTGCGCTGCCGCTACTGCATGCCCGCGGGCTGTCAATGGCTGCCCATGGGGGAAATCCTCACGCTGGAGGAGTTCGTCACCCTGAGCCAGACCGCCGCGCAGCTGGGAATCCGGAAGCTCAAGGTGACGGGCGGGGAGCCGCTGGTCCGGAGGGGCTGTCTGGAGCTGGTGGCGGCGCTGAAACAGCTGAGCGGCATCGAACAGGTGACGCTGACCACCAACGCCGTGGAGCTGGAGCGCTTTGCCCCGGGGCTTCGGGACGCGGGTCTGGACGGCGTCAACGTCAGTCTGGACAC
>CACZUK010000003.1 GCA_902784305.1 Oscillospiraceae bacterium
GGCAGGGAAAAGAAGAAGGTGTTTCCCTCCCCCGGGGCGCTCTCCACCCACAGCCTGCCCTGATGCTCCTGAGCGATGCTCCGGGCGATGGACAGGCCCAGGCCGAAGCCCTCGCTGCTGCGGGCCCGGTCGGAGCGGTAAAAGCGCTCAAAAATGCGCTCGCGCTGGTCTTTGGGGATGGGCTCACCCTTGGTGTTCACGCTCAGCCGCACCCGTTTTCCGCCCTCCGGCTGGAGACGCAGGGTCACGGTGGTGTGGGGCTGGGCGTACTTTTTGGCGTTGTCCAGCAGAATCTCCGTCAGGCGGCGGAGCTTGGCCGCGTCGCCGGTGACGTGCAGGTTCGGAGCGATTTCGTCCGTCAGGGGCCGGTCCGCCTCCAGCAGCGGGGCCTCAAAGAGGAGCACCGTCTCCTCCACCAGCTCGCTCAGGTCCACCCGCTCCTGAATCAGGGCCTTGGGGGACTGGTTGTCGGAGCGGGCCAGGGTCAGCAGCTCCTCCACCAGCTCAGACATCTGGCCGGAGCTGGCCTGGATGTTGTCCACCCAGCGCTGCTCCTTCTCCCCCAGGCCGCCGCCGTAGCGGTTGAGCAGGTCCACATTGGTGAGGATGACCGTCAGGGGGGTTTTGAGCTCGTGGGAGGCGTCGGAGACGAACTGCCGCTGCTTCTTCCAGCTCTCCTCCACCGGCCGGGTGGCCCAGCGGGAGAGCAGCAGGCTCAGCAGGAAGAAGGCCACCAGAGTCCCGGCGAAAATCTGGCCCAGGCGGTAGAGCAGAGCGCGCAGGATGCTCCACTCCTGGCTGATGTCCACGAAGTAGATGCGCCAGCCGAAGCCCAGGGATTGCTTCAGGTAGCGCAGGCGGTACTCGTTGAGCGCGCCGGTCTTCTGGTCCTGCTCCACGCAGCTGCGGACGATGCTTTGCAGCTGTTGGGTGTCCTCCACCGCGCCGTATTGGTTGTCCAGCAGCACCACGCTGCCGTCTGCCTCCAGCAGCACGCTGAAGTAGGGCAGATTGCTGTCGCTGCTGTCCTGGTAGAGGCTGGGCCAGCTGAAGCTGCTGCCCTCCCGGGCTACCCGGTAGAGCACGGACAGGCTGTTGTCCCGAAGGGTGTTCCGGGTGGCGGTGACCACCAGCGCGGCGATGGCGGTCAGAATCAGACTGACCATGAGCATATTGGTCAGCACGAACTTCCAGCGCAGCTTTCGTATCATTTTGAACGTCCTTCCTTCCGCTCCCGCTATGCCGGGTGGTCCTCCAGCTGGTAGCCCAGCAGGCGCAGGGTCTTGATGGTGACCCGGCTGCCCAGGTGGTGGAGCTTGCGCCGCAGCAGGGAGATGTACACCTCCACATTGTTGTCCTCGGCGTTGGACTCGTAGCCCCACACGGACAGGAGCAGCGTCTCCTTGGTCACCACGCTGCTGCCATTGGAGAGGAGCTTGACCAGAATGTCGAACTCCTTTTTGCTCAGCCGCAGGCTCTTGCCGCCGCAGGAGAGCTGGCAGGAGTCCAGATTCAGCCGCAAATCCCCAAAGGACAGGGCGTTGTCCCGGGCCTGATTCTGCCGCCGGGTGATGGCCCGGATGCAGGCCAGCAGCTCCTGGGTCTGAAAGGGCTTGGTCAGGTAGTAGTCCGCGCCCGCGTCCAGGCCGTGGACCCGGTCATCCAGCTCCGTCCGGGCGGTGAGCAGGAGCACCGGCGTCCGGAGGCCCTCCGCGCGCATGGCCCGCACGATTTCAAAGCCTGTTTTGCCCGGCAGCATCACGTCCAAAATCACCGCGTCGTAGATGCCCGAGAGGGCGTTGTCCAGCCCCTCAATGCCGTCGTAGGCCAAATCCACCGTGTAATTTTGGGTCTCCATCAGGTCGCCCAGCGTCCGGGCCAGCCGCCGCTCGTCCTCCACAATGAGAATCCGCACGCTCTATTCCTCCTCCGCGCCTCCGCCGGGAGGCGTATTCTTCTCCGCCTATTGTACGGGAAAAGGGGTGAAAATGCAAGCTGTCCGGCCACTCTCTCCGATTTTGTCCCAGCATACCACTCAAATCTGAAATCAGACTGAAGCGGGCGCCTCCCGGGGCGCTCCGGCATAGGATGGGACTGTCGAAGACACGCGGGAGGAGAGGATGAGAATGAACTGGAATGTGGAGGTGCTGCGGGGGGTGCTGCTGCCCTTCCTGGGCACGGGGGCGGGTGCCGCGGGCGTGCTGCTGCTGCGCCGGGCGCTGGACGGACTGCTGCGGCGCACCATGGCGGGCTTTGCCGCCGGGGTGATGGTAGCCGCGTCCATCTGGAGCCTGCTGGAGCCGGCCATCGCCCAGTCGGGTGCGCTGGGGGCATGGGCCTTTGTCCCGGCCGCGGCGGGCTTCTGGGCGGGGGTGCTGTTTCTGCGGGCGCTGGACGAACTGGTGCCCCCCATCGCCGACCCGGCTGACCTGGAGGCGGACGCCGCCCTCAGCACCCGGAGCACCGCCATGCTGGTGCTGGCGGTGACGCTGCACAACGTGCCCGAGGGCATGGCCGTGGGGGTCATCTACGCGGGGCTGCTCCGGGGCAGTCCGGGCATCACGGCGGCGGGGGCGCTGGCCCTGTCCGTGGGCATTGCCGTGCAGAACATCCCGGAGGGGGCCATCATCTCCATGCCCCTGCGGGCGGAGGGGATGGGGCGGCTTCGCTCCTTTCTCTGGGGGGTGCTCTCCGGGGCGGTGGAGCCGGCGGCGGCGCTGCTCACCCTGCTGGCAGCGGCCTGGGTGGGGCCCATGATGCCCTGTCTGCTCAGCTTCGCCGCGGGGGCCATGCTCTGCGTGGTGGTGGAGGAGCTGGTGCCGGAGATGAACGCCGGGGAGCGATCCGGTGCGGCGACGCTGGCCTTTGCCCTGGGCTTCACCCTGATGATGGCGCTGGACGTGGCGTTGTAGGGGTCGTTGGAGCGGCCTCAGGCGGCCAGGGCGCTGCCCTGGACCCGCAAGGGGCCGGGGGCCCCTTGACCCCGAAGCTCCTGACGGGTAGAATCGGGAAACTGGTCAAGGGATGAATGTGTGGTCTGGTTCCCAACGGCTCAGTCCAAAGGGGGACAGAGTAAAAGGACGGCGGCCTGAACGCCCGTCATGGCCGAACCCTCCGGGGTTCGCCGCCGAAAACAGCGCAAATTTGTGGATAAAACGGCAAAAAACAGCGCTGAATCGGCCCGACAGGCTGTTCAGCGCTGTTTTTGTGTCTGCGGCTTCATTCTGTGAGCAGCAGCAGCTTTTCCGGGGAAATGTGCAGGAACGCGGGCACCTGGGGCCGCGTCTGGCCCTCCAGATGGGTCTTGGAGACCTTCCAGTGGAGGAGTGCGCCGCCGTGGGTGTCCAGCAGGGCGTTCCACTCAAAGGGGTACTCCGTCACCCGCCCGCCGGAGAGGGGGATGCAGTTCTCCCCCGGCGCGGAGACGGGGAGGAAGTCGTGGGCGCGCACGCCGATGTGGCTCAGGCCCTCCGGCACCGGCTCCGCCGTGGTCAGGGTCACGCCCCAGCCGGGCACGAACACGCTGTGCGGCCCGGCGCTCAGGGCCGGAACCACATTTTTGCAGCCGGTGAGCCGGGCGGCGGTGGGAGAGCCGGGGTGTCGGAACACCTCCTCCTTCTCCCCCAGCAGGAGGACCCTGCCCCGGTCCATCACCGCGATTTGGTCGCAGAGCAGATAGGCCTCGTCCCGGTCGTGGGTGACGAGGATGGAGGGGCGCCGGAACTGCGTCAGATGCTCCTGAAGCTGGAGCTGGAGCAGGGTGCGCAGGTGGGCGTCCAGGGCGGAGAAGGGCTCGTCCAGCAGCAGCAGCTCCGGCTCCGCGCCCAGACACCGGGCCAGGGCGCAGCGCTGCTGCTGTCCGCCGGAGAGCTGTGCGGGCCGGAGCTGGCGCAGCGGCGTGAGCTGAAACTGGTCCAGCAGCGCGGCGAGCTTCTGTTCCCGCTGGGGATGCTTTCGGCCAATTCCGCACAAAAGGTTCTGCTCTACCGTCATATTGGGGAACAGAGCGTAGCTTTGGAACAGATGCCCCACCCTCCGCCGCTGGGGCGGGAGGCAGATATGCTTCCGGGTGTCCAGCAGCACCCGGCCCTCCAGGATGATTTTTCCCATCCCGGGGCGCTCCACGCCGGAGATGCAGCGCAGGGTCATGCTCTTGCCGCAGCCGGAGGGGCCCAGCAGGCCCAGCACGCCCCGCTCCAGAGTAAAGTCCATATCCAGAGAGAAGTTGGGAAAGTGGTTGTGCAGCTCCACCTGTACGCTCATGCCCTTCCCCTCCTCTCCCGGCGCTCCAGCAGGTTCACCGCCGTCAGCACCGCCGCGGAGATGAGCAGGTTGAGGAGCACCCAGCGAAAGGCGCCCGCCTCGTCGTTGGTGCGCCAGAGCTGGTAGACGGTGGTGCTGATGGTGGCCGTGCGGCCCGGGGTGTAGCCGATGAGCATGCTGGTGGCGCCGTACTCGCCCAGAGCCCGGGCGAAGGCAAGAACCGTCCCCGCCAGAATCCCCTGCCGACAGGCGGGCATCTGGATGCGCCAGAAGATGTAGAGGTCGGACAGGCCCAGAGTCCGGCCGGACCAGGCCAGCGTCTCGTCGAAGCTCTCGAAGGCGCCCCGGGCGGTGCGGTACATCAGCGGAAAGGCCACCACCGCCGCGGCGAGGACGCCTCCCGGCCAGTTCATCACGAATTTGACGCCGCAACGGGCCAAAAACAGCCCCAGCGGGCGGCGATTGCCCAGCAGGAGCAGCAGAAAGTAGCCCACCACGGTGGGGGGCAGCACCAGAGGCAGGGTCAGAACGACATCCAGCAGACCCTTGAGCCACCGGGGCAGGCGCACCACATAACAGGCGCAGAAAATCCCTGTGAAGAACACGATGACTGTGGCGAACAGGGCGATTCTGATAGAATTGTAAAGAGGATACCAATCAAACATTTTTAATCGCTTCGCCCGTCGGCGGCTCCAACGTGATGCCGGGCTTTTGAGCGGTGAGAGCCGCCGAGGGTACAAAGTGCCTCGTAAGCGTCAGAATGGGGATACTTTTTGGGTAGATGAAAAGGGTTTTATTCGTTTTAAGGCATATGGCTTTGTGCTTCGCCCGGTTTAACCCGCCAGGAGCATAAAAGTTTCGGGGTTTCCAAAGGGGGGCTTTCCAAAGCCCCCCTTTGGCCGCCGGAGGCTGTTCCCTCACCCCACAGCGCTGAAGCCGACCTCCTCAAAGACGGCCATGGCCTCCGGCGTGGACAGGAAGTCCAGGAAGGCCTGAGCCTCCTCGGGATGGGCGGCGTTCTTCAACACGGCGGCGGGGTAGATGACCTGTCCGCACATCTCCGGCGTGGCGTAGTCCGTCACCGTCAGACCGGCGGAATAGGCGTCGGTGCAGTAGATGACGCCGCAGTCCACGCTGCCCTCGCTGACCTGGGTCGTGACCTCCTTGACGTTGCTGCCGTAGGTGATTTTGCCCGCGGCGGCCAGTGCGGCCTCGTCCAGCCCGTAGTAGGTCAGAATCCTCTGGGTGTACTGGCCCACCGGCACGTCGCTGTTGCCCATGGCCAGGAGCACGTCCCCATCCTTCAGGGCAGCGGCCAGCGCGTCAAAGCTGTCAATGCCCTTGTCGCTGTTCTCCGCCGCGCACAGCGTCACCTTGTTCTCCAGCAGGTCCTTCCGGGTCTCCGAGGCAACAAGGTCCAGATTCTCCTCGTTGTCGCCGGTGGTGTCCGCCGCGTCCAGCTGATTCATCTGCTTCTGACCGGCGGAGATGAACAAATCGCACGCCGCGCCCTCCTGAATCTGGGTCTTTAGGGTGCCGGAGGAGTCAAAGTTGAACACCAGCGTCACGTTCGGGTCGATTTCCTGATAGCGCTCGGCCAGCTTTTCCAGCGTTTCCGTCATGGAGGCCGCGGCGAAGACGGTCAGCTCCACCGGCTCGCCCGTGGCGGCGGCGGAGACCTCTCCAGCAGGCACAGCGGCGGATTCCTCCGCGGCGGGCGCGGCAGGGGTGGCGGAGCTTCCGCAGGCGGCCAGCGCCAGAGGCATGGCGAGGCTCAGCAGCAGGCACAGAATCTTTTTCATGATAGTCTCTCCTTTGTATAGCGTTATAGTTTTCTAAAAATAACGGTTGAGGAGAGTATACCAGATGCGGGCCGTTCTGTCAAGCGGTGGGCACAGGGGCGGTGACCTGACGGAGGAAGCGGGAGACAATGCTCCGGTACTCCTCCGGGGCGGTGAGGATGCTCTGGGCGTGCTCCGCGCCCTCGATGATGTGAAGCTCCTTGACACCCTGGGCGGCCTCATAGAGGCGGCGGCTGTTTTCCGGGGAAATGAAGCTGTCTTTCTCGCCGTGGATGAGCAGCAGAGGCACCCAGCTGTGCTTCAGGGCATCGATGGGCCGCATTTCGGTCAGGGAGTGGCCGCAGCGCAGCCTTGCGCCCAGACTGGACCACTGCACCACGAGGGGATGACTGCGGCCCTCCAGCACGTTGACGATGTCCGCGAAGGGGCAGTCGGCCACGGCGAAGTCCACCTCCGGGCTGTACTGCAAGGCCGCGATGGTGGTGGCGGCGCCCAGGGACTCCCCGTGCAGGCCCAGGGTGATGTCCTCGCCCCAGCGTTTGCGGGTGTCCTTGATGAGCTCGGCCAGGTCCTGACTCTCGGTGATGCCATAGGTGCAGCGGGCGGGGGTGTTGGCCCCGTGGCCGCGCATGTCCCACAGGATGCAGTTCCAGCCCCAATCCAGGTACATTTTGGCGTATTTCAGGGAGCCCCAGCGGTTGTCGGTGTAGCCGTGGGTGAGGATGACCCAGCGCCGGCTGTCGGGGTCGGCGCAGCGCAGGAGCACGGCGTGGAGCTCATAGCCGTCCCAGGAGGGGACGGTGTAGGGCTCCTGGGGCACCGCGTCCAGCCAGCTGATGTCGTAGTGGTTTCGCTGCCACTCCATCGCCTCGGAGAGGGACTGGCGGGGGATGCGGGTGATGTAGCTGCCCAGACCCAGGCTGCCCGCCGCAAAGGCGGCGGAGGTGCCCAGGGCAACCCGAAGCAGTTTGTTCCTCATGTCGTTTCTCCTTTCTCGCTCTGGACCTCAGGGGCGCGGTAGAGGCCGCTTTTGCCCCCGTCCTTGGTGAGCAGGTGAATCCCCTCGATGCGCATGCCCCGGTCCAGGGCCTTGCACATGTCGTACACGGTGAGCAGGGCGGCGGTGACGCCGGTGAGGGCCTCCATCTCCACGCCCGTCTGGCCGGTGGTTTTGGCGGTGCAGGTGGCGGTGATGGAGCGCTCCGAGGGGTTCAGGCTAAAGTCGATGGAGCAGTGGGTCAGCCCCACCAGATGACACAGGGGAATGAGCTCAAAGGTGCGCTTGGCGGCCTGAATCCCCCCGATGCGGGCCACCGCCAGCACGTCGCCCTTTTTGGCCGTGCCCTGCTCCACGGCCTCAAAAACCGCCTGATTGACGAAAATCGTTCCCGCGGCCACGGCGACGCGGCGGGTCTGCGCCTTGGCGCCCACGTCCACCATGTGGGCCTCGCCGGAGGCGTTGAAGTGGGTCAGCGCTCCCATCTCAGTTTCCTCCGAAGCCGCAGTCGGGCCAGTGGCACACCGGGCAGTTCTGACACTGACCGCCGTGGGCCAGCTGGACGAAGTCCATGGCGGTGAGCTTTTCCCCGGCCAGAATCCGGGGCACCACCAGGTCGTAGACGGTGCGCTGGTGGAACATGACGCAGCCGGGCAGGCCCACCACGGGCACCCCGTCCACATAGCTGAGCATCATCATGGCGCCGGGCAGCACCGGCGTGCCGTAGGTGACCACCTCGCCGCCGCAGTTGCGGATGGCCAGAGGCGTTCGGTCGTCCGGGTCTACGCTCATGCCGCCGGAGACCTCCACCAAATCCGCTCCGGCCTTGAGAAAGTCCTGAATCGCCCGGGTGATGGCCTCCGGGTCGTCGCCGGGGAACACCTGCCCCATGACGGTGCAGTGCAGCTCCTCCGCCTTCCGGCGCAGAACCGGCCCGAAGCCGTCCTGGATGCGGCCCTCCTGAATCTCGGAGCCGGTGGTGACGATGCCGATTTTCGCCCGCTTCAGGGGCACCACCTCCACCACCGGGCCGCTTTCGCGACAAATGGCCTCGAAGCGCTCCAGCAGCTCCTCCTCCACCACCAGAGGGATGACCCGCATGCCGCCCAGGTGCTTGCCCTCGTGGGCGACCTTGTTGCGGCGGATGGTGGCGAAGCAGATGTTCCCCAGGGCGTTGAGCTGGTACAAAGCCTCCAGATTGATGCGCAATAAGCCCTCCCGGGCGGCGCGCAGGTCGATTTTGCCCTCCTTGGGTTCGCTGAGGCGCACGCCCTGCCCCACGGCGGCGGCGGCCATGCGGCGGGCGGCCTCGTCCTCGTGGACAAAGCCCTCCTCCAGGTCCCAGACGTAGAGGTGCTTCTTGCCGATGTCCAGCAGGGCGGGGATGTCCTCCTCCCGGACGATGTGGCCCTTGCGGAAGCGAGGCCCCTTCCGCTCTCCGGGGACGATTTCGGTCAGATCGTGGCACAGAACCATGCCGATGGCCTGTTCGACTGCGACTTCCTTCATTGGGATGCTCCTCCTTGTGCGCTGAGCGTTGATGTAGGGAAATTATAACGCTCTCAGGATAAAAAAGCAAGGGAAGCTGCCAAATCGGGAAACAAAAAAGGGACAGATGAGGAAAATCACATTCTTGGTTGTCAAAGCGAAAAATTTGTGTTAAAATTAGCAATCGGAAGATCTGTCCCGGCGGACAGGCCCTCCTTTTCAGCGATTGACCGGAAACATGAAATACAATTGGAGGACAACACATGAAAAAACCGATTTTGGTGGTGCTCGCGGCGGGTATGGGCAGCCGTTACGGCGGACTCAAGCAGATGGACCCGGTGGGCCCCAGCGGGGAGTTCATCATCGACTACTCCATCTACGACGCCCATCGGGCCGGCTTTGAGACGGTGGTGTTCATCATCAAGCACGAGATCGAGGAGGCCTTCAGGGAGACCGTGGGCAGCCGCGTGGCGAAGTATATGGACGTGCGCTACGCCTACCAGCAGGTGGACATGCTCCCGGCGGGCTACTCCGTGCCGGAGGGCCGGGTGAAGCCCTGGGGCACCGGCCACGCGGTGCTGTGCGCCGAGGAGGTGCTGGACGCCCCCTTTGTGGTCATCAACTCCGACGACTACTACGGACCCGAAGCCTATCAGGCGGCCTATGACTACCTGACCACCACCGAGGACGAGGCGGACAAGTGCCATTACGCCATGGTGGGCTACCTGCTCAGGAACACCGTCACCGAGAACGGCAGCGTGGCCCGGGGCGTGTGCCAGATGGACGAGCAGGGCAACCTGGTGGCCGTGATTGAGAACACCCAGATTGAGACCTACCCCGGCGGCATCCACACCACCTTCGACGGCGGAAAGACCTGGGCGGACCTGGCCCCCGACACCCTGGTGTCCATGAACCTGTGGTGCTACCGGCCCAGCTTCGTGCAGGAGCTCAAGCGGCAGTTCCCCGCCTTCCTGGACAAGGAGCTGAAGACCAACCCCATCAAGTGCGAGTTCTTCCTGCCCCTCACCGTCACGGAGATGCTCCGCAGCGGCAGGGCGGACGTGAAGGTGCTCTCCAGCGCTGACAAGTGGTACGGCGTGACCTATCAGGAGGACCGCCCCGGCGTGGTGGCCGCCCTGAAGGAGAAGGTGGAGGCGGGCCTCTACCCCACCCCCATCGTGTAAGAATAAAAAGCAGGAAGTCGGCCCGGTTTTGGGTCGGTTTCCTGCTTTTTGTGTGATTTTTGTTGTTTTCAGACGTTTTTAGGCGTGTTTGGCTCACCAGTTGCGCTTGCGAATCTCCTCGCACACCCGCTTGCTGTTGTTCTTGTCGATGTACTTGTACATGCTCCGGCGCATTTCGGCGTACTTGTCCTTGAGGCGGAAGTCCGAGGCGGCGGCCTCCTCCAGCAGGGCGAAGAGCTCCTCGTTGTTCACCGCCCGGTCGCCGAACAGCTCCGTCTCCAGGTCGATGTAGGCGCCCTGCACGTCGTTGTACTTCTCCACGTCGAACTGGTAGAAGATGACCGGCTTACCCTGATAGTACACGTCCCAGCACACGGAGGAGTAGTCGGTGACGAGCATGCTGCACTGCATGATGAGCCGGTTCAGAGGCTCCGAGCCGAAGGGAATCAGCCGCACCCGCTGGCCGGAGATGGAGAAATTCCCCAGGTACTCCCGGAATTTGGGGTGGATGTAGAAGTCCAGCTGCAAATCGTGCTTCTCCAAAAACTGCTCCAGCTGCTGGGAGTTGAGCAGCTCCATATAGTTGCGGTAGTAGTCGCTCTGACGGAAGGTCTCGTCGCTGACCTCCTCCAGCCAGTTGCGCCAGGTGGGCATGACCAGAATGGAGCGGCGCTCCAGCTCCCCGGAGCGGTCCTCCAGCACGTCCCAGCGGGTCAGGCCCGTGATGATGACCTCCTGGGGCTGGTAGCCCAGCTCCTCCACGATGATGTCATGCTCCCGGTCGTTGGAGGTGACGAAGAGGTCCACCACGTTGGTGCCGGAGCGGAAGAAGTCCACCCGCTTGAGGGCGATGACGCCGTGCTGGAGGAAGACCAGGCGGCGGTTCTTCTCAATGTAGGGCTGGATGATGCTCTCCTTGCAGCGCCAGGCGTAGGCGTGGGCCTTGGAGTCGCTGGAGACCATCAGACGGCAGGAGAGCAGGTAGACCATGTGCTTCAGGCTCATGAACTGAATGACGTGGTCCTTGTAGGGCAGCAGGTTCGCCTGGTAGTCCACGGCGGAGCGGTCGATGACGAAGTAAATCTTCCGCTTGAGCTTCTTCTCCAGGTCGTTGTCCATGCAGTACTTGAAGAAGTAGAAGCCGTTGTCCTGGGCCATGCAGCAGTACTTCTCGTAGACCAGCAGGATGTTGTCGTGGCTCAGCCGGGGCCGCAGCAGATAGTAGAGCAGGAAGGCCACGCGCTCCTTGAGCCGGAAGCCGAAGCCGCTGAAGGGGCTGCGCTCCTGGCACACCAGGGCGAAGCGGTTGCCCTGGGTGCGGTAGAGGAAGAGCTGGTAGTCCTTGTCCAGCACCACGCTCTCCCCGAAGAACAGGCCCCGAAGGCCGTAGTGGGCCATGATGTCCTTTTTCTTCGTGCTGCGGATGGGGCAGCGCACGGGAATCCAGAAGCGCAGCCCGTCCATCTCAATGACCGCCCGGATGTCCCAATACAGGGGCTTGAAGGCCAGCTTTTTCAGGGAGACGGAGGCGGTGAACTCGGTGCCGCCCTTGGTTTTCTTCACGCTGCTCAGGGGGAACTCGTAGTCCTGACGGTCCTCCTCCAGCCGGTAGCGGTGGGTGATGACCAGGCCCACCCACTTGCCCTCCACCTGGGGGCACTGGACGTGGATGTTCAGCGTTCCGAAGCGGAGGGTGCCGTCCACGGCCCGGCAGACGAAGGAGCCCACATGCCGCAGGCACTGGTCCGCCACGCGCAGGCACATGCGCCGCCCGTACTTGGAGGCCCAGTGGAGGCACACCTCCACCGTGCGCCCGGCGAAGGAGGTCTGACCGATGGGGCTGCGGGCCAGGTCAACGGCCACGCTGAACTTGGAGGGCTTCACCTGGGAGCGGTAGAGGGTGTGGACGGGGTCGGTGACCGGCAGATACCAGAAATCGTTCACCTGACGCAGGGCCAGCACCGGGAACCAGTCTGTGGCCAGACAGCTCTCCAGACTCTCTGCCAGGGGGGTCAGGTCCGCGTGAATCAGGGTGCCGTGGTCCAGCCGCTCCGCCCGGGTGGGGCAGAAGAGCCGCTGCGAGGTGCCCTGGCGTTCCAGACCCAGCCGAATCTCGTCCATCCCGGACAAATCAATGCCCGGCAGGCGCAGCTTCCACTGCCAGCCCTCGCCGCCCTCGCTCAGGCCGGTGACGCCGTAGGATTCCAGGGGCTCGGCGCCCTCCAGGAACTCGTCCAGGGAGCGCAGCTCCTTCCGCTGGGCGCCGGGCAGCTCCACGCTGCGCTCCAGCACCACCTGGAGGCAATCATCCGTGAGCAGATAGAGTCCGCCGCCCACGCCGCTGTCCAGGGGGTAGTATTCCCAGGTGTCGGCCAGCTTCCGGGCCAGCTCCGCGCCGGCAAGGTGGACCGGACACCAGAACAGACAGTTCTCCTCCCGCTCCTTCACGCACACCAGGGTGTGGTGCCCGGTGAGCGGAGAGAGGGCCGTGAGGGGGATGCGGGCGCGGATTTCGCGGCTGCGCTCAAAGGAGTCCACCGCCTGGCCGGGGAAGAACAGCTCCGGGGCCTGGGATTTTTGGCGCAGGGACACGCCCTCGGGCTGCTCCATCCCCTTGGGGCAGCGGATGGTGACGCTCAGAGCGTCCGCGTCCCAGTCGCACCCGGACAGGTGGCAGGACAGCTGGGAGGCCCAGCGGCTCTCCCGGCGCTCCACCAGCAGGGAGAGCTGGTATCTGCGCTCCGTGTAGTGGGGCAGGACCTCGTAGTCCACCTGGTCCCGGCGGAAGCGGCCCGCGGGGGCCAGCCAGCGGCGGCGGTCGTCGCAGAAGTAGCTGTCCAGATTCTTGACGTAATCCACATCGCCCCGGCGCTCCAGCGTGTAGAGAACCACGCCCTCGGGGGTGATGCGGCCCAGGGACAGCTTCCAGTCCTTGTCCCCGCAGGCGCTCCAGGCGTAGGAGAAGCTGTCCATCTCCGCACGAATCAGAGAGCCGTCCGTCTCCACGTTCTGATACCAGTAGCGGCTGTGGGGGGCGCTGGCGGCCACCAGAATCAGCTTCCCCTCGGGCAGCTTTCCCTGCACGCGCAGGGAGAGCACGCCGGGCTTGCCCTCCTCGAAGGCGGCGGAGAGCTCACCGAGAACGGAAATCACCGGCAGCTCGGCGCTCATGGTGCGCCAGAGAGAGGGTGCAGACATAATACCATCCTTTCAATCAGTGCGGTGGTGATGGGAACAGAAAAAGAGGCCGGAGCCTCCGCGAAGGAGCTCCGGCCATCTTTCATGACGCGCGCCAGAAGGGACTCGGACCCCCGGCCTTCCGCTTAGGAGGCGGACGCTCTATCCAACTGAGCTACTGGCGCAAATGGCGCGGCCGACCCGGCAAGGGCCGCATCGGTGCCGCTTCAGGGAAGCGCTCTCCACGCCCCCATGGGAAAAATGGCAAAAACGCTCCGCTTCAACCAGCTTAGTTTAACCGAAAATGCCGATTTTGTCAATCCCTCCTTTAAAGCAGTTGCACTTTCCCCCACAAGGTATATAATGTCAGGGTGTGAGATTGTGATTATCCGGGATTTCTTCCCGTTTTTTAAGGAAAGGTGCGAGTATGCAACAGAGCAAGCTGAGAAATGTAGCCATCATTGCCCACGTTGACCACGGCAAGACCACCCTGGTGGACGCCCTGCTCCAGCAGAGCGGCGTGTACCGGGAGAACCAGGAGGTGGTGGAGCGGGTCATGGACTCCGGCGACCTGGAGCGCGAGCGGGGCATCACCATCCTGGCCAAGAACACCGCCGTGTCCTACAACGGCGTGAAAATCAACATTGTGGACACCCCGGGCCACGCCGACTTCGGCGGCGAGGTGGAGCGCATCCTGAAGATGGTCAACGGCGTCATCCTGCTGGTGGACGCCGCCGAGGGCCCCATGCCCCAGACCCGCTTCGTCCTCTCCCGGGCCCTGGAGATGGGTCACCGGGTCATCGTCGTGGTGAACAAAATCGACCGGCCCGACCAGCGGGTCCACGAGGTCATCGACGAGACCCTGGAGCTGCTGATGGACCTGGACGCCACCGACGAGCAGCTGGACTCCCCCTTCCTCTTCTGCGCCGCCCGGCAGGGCATCTGCTCCGCGGACCCGGACACCCTGGGCACCAACCTCAAGCCCCTTTTTGACACCATTCTGGACTACATCCCCGCCCCGGAGGTGGACCTGGACGCCCCCTTCCAGATGCTGGTCTCCTCCATCGACTACAACGAGTTCGTGGGCCGCATCGCCATTGGCCGGGTGGAGCGGGGCACCCTGAAGCAGAATCAGGAGATTCAGGTCTGCAACTTCCACGACCCTGACAATGTCTCCAAAAAGTTCAAGGCCAGCGCCCTGTTCGAGTACATCGGCCTCTCCCGTGTGCCCTGTGCTCTGGCCGAGGCGGGCAACATCATCGCCCTGTCCGGCATCGGCGACGTGACCATCGGCGACACCGTCTGCGTGCCCGAGTGCATTGAGCCTCTGGAGTTCGTCAAGGTCAGCGCCCCCACCATGGAGATGACCTTCTCCGTCAACGACTCCCCCTACGCGGGCAAGGACGGCAAGTTCGTCACCTCCCGGCAGATTCGCGACCGCCTCTACCGGGAGACCCTGAAGGACGTGTCCCTCCGGGTGACGGACGTGGAGGACTCCACCGACTCCTTCAACGTGGCCGGCCGCGGCGAGATGCACCTGTCCATTCTCATCGAGACCATGCGCCGGGAGGGCTACGAGTTCCAGGTCTCTCCTCCCCGCGTGCTCCTGCGCACCATCGACGGGGTGAAGTGCGAGCCCATGGAGCGGCTGGTCATCGACGTGCCCGGCGACTGCGTGGGCAGCGTCATCGAGCAGATGGGCGCCCGGAAGGGCGATTTGCTGGACATGAATCCCGTGGGCGAGCGCATGAAGATGAACTTCATCATCCCCTCCCGGGGCCTGTTCGGCTATCGGAACGACTTCCTCACCGCCACCCGGGGCGAGGGCATCATGGCCTCTGTGTTTGACTCCTACGCTCCCTTCAAGGGCGAGCTGGAGCGGCGCAGCACCGGCTCCCTCATCTCCTACGAGACCGGCGTGAGCATCACCTACGGCCTCTACAACGCCCAGCAGCGGGGCGTGCTGTTCATCGGCGCCGGTGTGGATGTCTACGAGGGCATGATTATCGGCATGAACCCCAAGAACGAGGATGTCACCGTCAACGTGTGCAAGAAGAAGCAGCTGACCAACACCCGCGCCTCCGGCTCCGACGACGCTCTGCGGCTCATCCCGCCCCGTCAGCTGAGCCTGGAGCAGTGCCTGGAGTTCCTGGCCGACGACGAGCTGCTGGAGGTCACGCCTCTGCACCTGCGCCTGCGCAAGCGCATCCTCTCCAACGACCTGCGCATGAAGAGCATCCACTCCAAGAAGAACCGCTAAGGAAGAAAGGCTCTGTCCCTCTCCCCGGGACAGAGCCTTTTTCTCTGCTGGAATTAGCACTCTAATTATGAGAATGCTAATATTCACAGTTTGTTCACATTATTTGCGAGATTTGTTCATAAATTCGCGGTATAGTATCGTCAGAAAAAGGGAAGAGATAAACGGAACGAAAAAATGACGCAAATGGCGTCGGGTTCCTCCCCTTTTCGGAAAGGAGATCGGGTTTGATGGGCTGGTTCACTTAGCACTATTCAAACTGATTTGCTAAATTCTTCAAATTTAATCCAATTCAAAATAAAGGAGCGTTTACTATGTTTGGCATGATTCCTTTTGAGCACACCGACAGAGATCTGTATCGGAGCTTTGACAACTTCGCCCGGGACTTCTTCGGCAGCAGCAACGCCAGCCTGCCCGCCTTCCGGACGGACATCCAGGACAAGGGCGAGAGCTACCTGCTGGAGGCCGACCTGCCCGGCTTCAACAAGGAGGACATCAACCTGGACCTGAAGGACAACATCCTGACCATCTCCGCCACCCATCAGGAGCAGAGCGAGGACAAGGATGAGAAGGGCACCTACCTCCGCCGGGAGCGCCGCTACGGCTCCTTCCAGCGCAGCTTTGACGTGACCGGCATCGACGCGGCAGCCATCACCGCCGCCTACGAGAACGGCGTGCTGAAGCTGAACCTGCCCAAGGAGCAGCCCACCGTGCCGCCCACCCGTCGGATTGAGATTCACTGAGCAGGCCGCGGGCACTGAGGCAGAACAACAAAAGAAAAATAACCGGCGGTCCGTTCCCCAGTGGAGCGGACCGCCGGTTTTGCTCTGTTTTGTCCTGCACTACTGAACAATAGAACGATTCCCGTTCCCTTTCTGCCAATTGTGCATGATTTACAGCCCGATGTACTTCTTCATGTGCTCAATGGGCATATCCTGACCCATCCACAGCTTGAAGGCCGCCGCGCCCTGGAAGAAGAGCATGCCCAGGCCGTTGACGGTGGTGCAGCCCACCTCCTCGGCCATTTCCAGCAAGGCGGTCTTGGCGGGGGAGTAAATCGTGTCGGTGACGATGAGGTCGGGGCGCAGATAGCTCTTGTCGGGGATGTAGGTCATGCCCTTGAGCTTGCCCATGCCCACGCCGGTGGAGTTGGCCAGCAGGGCGGAGTCGGCGATTTCGTCCTTGAGCACCTGCATGGCGGCGGGGTCGGCGGTGTTGAGCTCGAAGAGCTTCACCGTGCAGTCGGTCTCGGCGGTGATGTCCGCCACGGCCTTCTCACAGCGGTCCCAGAAGCTGTCCCGGACGTTGAAGATGCTGATTTCCTTCACGCCGTCCAGAGCGGCTTGCACGGCGATGGCCTTGCCGGCGCCGCCGCAGCCCACCAGGGTCATCTTCTTGCCGATGATGTCGATGCCCCGGTCGCTCAGGGAGGTCATATAGCCCTCGCCGTCGGTGGAATAGCCCTTGAGGCGTCCGTCGGGCAGCACCACGATGGTGTTCACGGCCTCGCACAGCCGGGCGGCGGGGTCGATTTCGTCCAGATACTTCATGACCGCGTTCTTGCAGGGCATGGACACGTTGGCGCCCTTCATGCGGAAGGTTTTGAGGGCCTTCACCGCGTCCTCGATGCGGCTCAGGTCGATGTCAAAGGCCAGATAGGCGTAATCCAGGCCCAGCTGGGCAAAGGCCTCGTTGTGCATGGCGGGAGAGCTGGAGTGGGCGGCGGGGGAGCCGAAGAAGCCCAGCAGTTGAGTGTGGCCGGTGATGCGTTCTGCCATAGTCAGTTCCTTCTTTCTTCCCGGAGAATTTGCAGGGAATATGCCCTTTCCTGGGAGATAGTCTGTCCCTATTATAAAAATCCTCCGGGTGCGTGTCAAGCGCCCGGAGAGATTTTATGGTTTAAAGGGGTAAAGATTTTGAAAGCTGCGCTCAGATTCTGGCCACGCCGCTGTGCCGGGCGGCCTCGGCCACGGCCTTTGCCACCGCCGGACGCACCGCCGGGTCGAAGGCGTAGGGCAGGATGAACTCGGGAGAGAGCTTTTCCTGGGGCACCAGGGAGGCCAGGGCGTCGGCGGCGGCCAGCTTCATGGCGTCGTTGATGTCGCTGGCGCGCACATCGAAGGTGCCCCGGAAGATGCCGGGGAAGGCCAGAACGTTGTTGATCTGGTTGGGGAAGTCGCTGCGCCCGGTGCCCACCACGGCGGCGCCGGCGGCCAGGGCCTTCTGGGGCAGAATCTCCGGGTCCGGGTTGGCCATGGGGAAGAGGATGGCGTTGGGGGCCATGGAGCGGACCATGTCCTCGGTGACCATGTTGGCGGCGCTGACGCCGATGAACACATCCGCGCCCTCCAGCATCTCCGCCAGGGAGCCGGACTCCCGGTTCCGGTTGGTGATGGCGGCAATTTTCTCCTTGGCGGGGTTGAGGCCGCCGCGGCCCTCGTAGATGGCGCCCCGGCGGTCGCACATGATAACGTCTGTGAGGCCCCGGGCGATGAGCAGGCGAATGATGGCGATGCCCGCCGCGCCCGCGCCGCAGGTGACCACGCGGATTTTGGTGATGTCCTTGCCCACCAGCTTCAGGGCGTTGGTCAGGGCCGCCAGCACCACCACGGCGGTGCCGTGCTGGTCGTCGTGGAAGATGGGGATGGAGCAGCGCTTTTTCAGCTTCTCCTCGATTTCAAAGCAGCGGGGGGCGGCGATGTCCTCCAGGTTCACGCCGCCGAAGCTGCCCTCCAGCAGGGCGACGGTGTTGACAATCTCGTCCACGTCCTTGCTCTTCACGCACAGGGGCACCGCGTCCACGCCGCCGAAGGCCTTGAAGAGCACGCACTTGCCCTCCATGACGGGCATGCCCGCCTCCGGGCCGATGTCGCCCAGGCCCAGCACGGCGGTGCCGTCTGTGACCACCGCCACCGTGTTCCAGCGGCCGGTGAGCTCGTAGCTCTGGGACGGGTCGCGCTGAATGACCCGGCAGGGCTCCGCCACACCGGGGGTGTAGGCCAGACTCAGGGCATCCTTGTCCTTGACGGCCATCTTGGGCACGGTTTCCAGCTTGCCCCGCCACTGGTAGTGCAGGCGCAGGGATTCTTCCGCATAATTCATATTTAGCCAGCCTCGCTTCCTGTGAGTTCCCGTATCGTTTTTTTGGGGATGCCGCTCTATTATACGGCAGGACCGGGCCGCTGGCAAGGAAGAATACTGACACAATCCGGGGCGAAAACACCCGTTTTTTTGTGTGATAGCAAAAACGGGCGCGTTTCTCCCTTTTTTTCTTCGCGGCAGCGAAGCACATTTCACGTCCGCGGCGCCGTCTGCGGGCGCGCGGGCGCGCCGGGCGTGGGCAAAGGGAAGACATACAGGCGCAGTCTGTATTTTTTCGTTGTCAATTGGGCGCAAAGCTGATATAATAGCGCTGACACCATGCGGGGGAGCCCCCGTGGAGGGGAGGTGAAGGAGATGGAGCGCTATCAGGTGGACACCATGTCCCGCCGGGAGCTGCGCGGCTGCTACAACCGCTATGCCTGGGCGGTTCTGCTGCTCTATCCGCTGAGCAAGTGCACCATCCTTGCAATCCTGATGCTGGAGCGCTGGCTGCTTCCCGGACAAATCCTCGACCCGGCCTGGATGACCCTGAGGAATTCCCTGATCAACGCCTTCGCCAGCTATGTGCCCCCGACGCTGCTGTTCCTGGTGCTGCTGCGCCGGTTCCCCCGCTCGGAGAAGCTGCCGGTGGACCGATTGGGGCTGTGGGAATTTCTCTTTACGATGATGCTCACTCTGGGATTGTGCTATCTGCTCAATCTGACGACCCTGGGGCTGATTGCGCTGATGGAAAAGGGCGTGGGCATGAGCGCTCTGAACCGGGTGGCACAGCAGGACAACAGCACCCCTCTGTGGAATCAGGTGGTTTTCATGGTGCTGCTGCCTCCGGTGTGCGAGGAGCTGCTTTTCCGCAGGCTGCTGCTGGACCGGCTGCGCGTTTTGGGGGACGTGTCGGCCATTGTCCTCTCCGCGCTGGCCTTCGCCCTGTACCACATGAACCTGTTCCAGATGCTCTACGCCTTCGGACTGGGGATGCTCTTCGCCGTGGTGGTGCTCCTGACCGGCTCCATTCGGGACACCATTCTCCTGCATATGTGCGTGAACGGCATGACGGTGCTGAACAACGCCCTGGGCAGCGAATTTTTTTCCCTGCTCTACACGCTCTTCCTGTGTCTGAGCGCCGCTGTGGCGGTGGTGTTTCTGGCAACCAGGCGGGGCAGCTTCCAACTGGAGGGCGGACCGCTGCGCCTGTCCGCCCGGGATAAGCGCCGGGCCTGTCTGCGCAGCGGGTGGTTCTGGCTCATGCTTCTCAACGGCGTCCTGGGCAGCGGCGTCCTCATTTTCCGCTGAAAGTCTGCCCAACCAACAATTTTTCAACGATAAGGGTGTTATTGCTTGAATTTCAAAGACTGTCAACTCATTGACCCCATAGTCAAGGCCCTGGAGGAACAGGGCTACACCGAGCCCACCGCCATCCAGGCGGGGGCCATCCGCCCGGCGCTGGAGGGCCGGGACGTGCTGGGCATCGCCCGCACCGGCACAGGCAAGACCTGCGCCTTTGCCGCTCCCATTTTGCAGAGACTCCACGAGCGCAGCGTACAGGGCCGGCCCATCCGGGCGCTGGTGCTCACCCCCACCCGGGAGCTGGCGATTCAGAATCAGGAGTGCTTTGAGGCCTACGGCGTCAACCTGCCCCTGCGCAGCGTGGTCATCTTCGGCGGCGTAGGGCAGAATCCCCAGGTGGAGGCCCTGCGGCAGGGTGCCGACATTTTGGTGGCGACCCCGGGCCGTCTGGCGGACCTGTACCAGCAGAAGCTGCTGGATTTGTCCCGGCTGGAGATTTTTGTGCTGGATGAGGCCGACCGCATGCTGGACATGGGCTTCATCCACGACGTGAAGAAGATTCTCACCTGGCTGCCCAGGCGCAAGCAGACCCTGTTCTTCTCCGCTACCATGCCCCGCGAAATCACCGAGCTGGTGGAGCGCCTGCTCCACCGCCCCGTGCGGGTGGCCGTGGACCCGGTGAACACCACCGTGGACGCCATCGACCAGACCGTGTACAAGGTGGACCGGAACAACAAGACCCGGCTGCTGGTGCACCTGCTGCGGGAGAAGCAGCTGCCCTCCGTGCTGGTGTTTACCCGCACCAAGCACGGGGCCAACAAGGTGGCCCGGGATTTGGAGAAGGCCGGCGTCAGCGCCTGCGCCATCCACGGCAACAAGAGCCAGACCGCCCGGCAGCAGGCACTCTCCTCCTTTAAAGAAGGCAAAATTCAGGTGTTGGTGGCAACCGACATCGCCGCCCGGGGCCTGGACATCGAGGATTTGGCCTGCGTGGTGAACTACAACCTCCCCGAGGTGAGCGAGACTTACGTCCACCGCATCGGCCGGACGGGCCGGGCCGGACGGGAGGGCATCGCCATCGCCCTGTGCGACTTCCAGGAGCTGCCCCTGCTCAAGGACATCGAAAAGCTCATCAAAAAGCCGGTGCCGGAGGTGGAGGACCACCCCTGGCCCATGGAAAACTTCGAGGCACCCGCCCGGGACAAGCACGGCAAGGTCCGCAACGCCGAGGACGAGGAGGCCCGCGCTGCCGCCCGGGAGCGCGCGAAGAAGCGCCGGGAGCAGCAGAAGGCGCAGGCCGAAGCGGCCCAGCCGGAGGCCCCTCAGAAGAGCGCCGCCCAGCCCAAAGAGCCCGGGGTGGGTGCGCCCAAGCCGGAGCCGAAGCCCACGGCCCCTCAGAAGAGCACCCCCCAGCCCAAAGAGCCCGGAGCGGGTGCGCCCAGGCCGGAGCCGAAGCCCGCGGCCCGGAAGGACGGCAAAAAGAGCGCTGTGGGCGTGGTGCCCATCCCCGACCTGCTGCCCACCAAGGAGGAGCGCGCGCTCCGGGAGCAGCATAGCGAGCGCAGCTATGACCCGGAGGACTTTCTCCATCGGACGGCCTACCGGCGGCCAGAGCGGAAGGTCATCCCCTCCCTGAGCGACGTGTCCCTGCTGCCCCAGGTGGAGCTGAAGGAGGCCTTTGTGCGCAAGAGCGACCTGCTGGACCTGGACCGCCCGGTGAAGCAGCTGCCCAGACAGGACGCCACCGCCCGGCTGTTCTCCCGCGGCGGAGAGGTGCAGGAGCGCCGTCCGGCCAAACAGGCCGCGGCGGAGCCGCCCAAGGAGGAAAAGTCCTCCTCCAGCCGGAAAAAGCGCAAAAAAAAGGGTGCCAAACAGGCCGAGGCCGCCCAGCAGAGCCAGTCCAGGCCCGCCGCGCCGCAGAAGGGCGCTCAGAAAGACCGGAGCGCTCAGAAGAGCGCCCCCAAGAAGGAACAAAAGGATCAGAAAACCGCCTCCAATCCCCAGAAGAACGGCAAAAAAGCGCCCAAAGCCGAGGAGCAGGAGCGCAGAGTGGTGTTCACCGTGGCCCAGGAGGAGAAGAAGCGCAGCCGCCGGGGCCGCCACGCCTTCTCTGAGGCCGGAGCCGCCTCCCGTCAGAAGGACTCCACGGAGCAGAAGAGCCTGATGAAGCCCTACTACCTCAGCGACCGGCGCAAGGGCTGAGAAACTGCCGGAGCCGGCATTGATTCACGATAGCAGGATGCAAAGAATTTTGAGGATTGCTATTAGGACGACCCCCCAAAAGAGAGGAAACCGCCCCCTATGCTTTACTTTCTCGCCGCCGCCGCTCTGGTGGCCCTGGACCAGCTCACCAAGCTGGCCATCCGCTCCTCCCTGGCCCTGGGCGAGCAGCTCACCCTGCTGCCCGGCGTGCTGGGCCTGACCTATGTGCAGAACACCGGCATGGCCTTCTCCAGCCTCAGCGGGCGCACGGGCTTTCTGACCCTTGTCTCTCTGTCGGCCAGCGTGGCCATGGTGGTCATGCTGCTGCGCAATCGGCCCTTTGCCCACCCCTTCGGCAAGTGGATTCTGACCCTCATTCTGGCCGGGGCCGTGGGGAATCTCATCGACCGGTTCTTCTTCCACTATGTCACCGACATGATTCAGGTGCTCTTTGTCAACTTCGCCGTGTTCAATGTGGCCGACTGCTGCGTGGTGGTGGGCGGCATCCTGATGGCTGTCTATGTGGGCTTCTTCTGGGAGCGGCTGGAGGGCGAGGCATGACCGAGCACGTCCTCACCGCCGGGACCTCCGGCGAGCGGGCGGACCAGTTTCTCAGCCGCAGCGTGGAGGGCCTCACCCGCTCCGCCGCCCAGCGCCTGCTGGAGCAGGGGCTGGTCACCAGCGGCGGCCTACCTTTAAAAAAGAAGGACCGCCTCACGCCGGGGCAGGTTCTGGTGGTGGCGCTGCCCGACCCGGAGCCCCTGGACGCCCGGCCGGAGCCGATTCCCCTGGACATCGTCTACGAGGACGAGGACGTGGTGGTGGTGAACAAGCCCGTGGGCATGGTGGTCCACCCGGCGGCGGGCCACAGCAGCGGCACGTTGGTCAACGCTCTGTTGTATCACTGCGGAAAATCACTCTCCGGAATCAACGGCGTGCTGCGCCCGGGCATTGTCCACCGGATTGACCGGGACACCAGCGGCCTGCTCATCGTCGCCAAGAACGACGCCGCCCATGTGGCGCTGGCCCGTCAGCTGGAGGACCACAGCCTCTCGCGCACCTACGAGGCCATTGTGGTGGGGGGGCTTCGGGAGGACTCCGGCACCGTGGATGCCCCCATTGCCCGCCACCCCCGGGAGCGCAAGCGCATGGCGGTGGTCAGCGGCGGCAAGCGGGCGGTGACCCATTGGCGGGTGGTGGAGCGCTTTTCCGGCCACACCTGGGTGGAGTGCGCTCTGGAGACGGGCCGCACCCATCAGATTCGGGTCCACATGGCCCACATCGGCCGCCCCCTGCTGGGGGACACGGTCTACGGCAGCAAGAAGCCGGTGCCGGGGCTGGCGGGCCAGTGCCTCCACGCGGCTCGGCTGCGCTTCGTCCACCCCTCCACCGGCGTGGCCATGGAGGTGGAGGCACCGCTGCCCTCCTGGTTCACGGACACGGTACAGCGTCTGAGAAGGCTGTAAAACGCCGATTTGAACCGTTATGCGGGGCCGTCCGGCAGCGGAGGGTCCCGTTTTCGCGGCCAAGGGAGGGTTATTCTGCGATTTCCACAGGCTTTTCCACATGGAGGGCTTCCCGAAAGGAGCTTTTCCGATGGAAGCCCGGGAAAAAGCAGAAAAATTTGAAAAAAATGCGAAGTTCTGCTTGACAAAAAAAGCGGAGTGTAGTATCCTGACATGGTGTGTGAATGCACACAATGCGATGAAGCGGGAGATTGCGGACGTGGTCCGGTAACTTCCGTGGAGTATGTCCGAACCGGATTCGGGCGGCTGTGTTTTCAATGCTGTGGGCCAGGTGCGCGCAGCGGGCAGCCGACGTTTGTCGGCTTTCCTTGTGGAGTGGCGTGATACACGCGGCAAGGTGGATAAAACAGAGTCCACACAGAGCGCAGCCCCGCAGCGGTTCGGTTCATGTACGACCAATGTACGAAATTTAGGAGGAACACACCATGGCTAACGAATCCATCCGCATCCGCCTGAAGGCGTATGATCATCAGCTCATCGACCAGAGCGCCGAGCGCATCGTCGAGACCGCCAAGCGCACCGGCGCCAGCGTGTCCGGCCCCATCCCCCTGCCCACCAAGAAGGAGATCGTCACCATCCTGCGTGCGACCCACAAGTACAAGGACAGCCGGGAGCAGTTCGAGCGCCGCACCCACAAGCGCCTGATCGACATCCAGAACCCCAGCGCCAAGACCGTTGAGGCCCTGACCACCCTCCAGCTCCCCGCTGGCGTGGACATCCAGATCAAGCTGTAATCAGAGGAAGCGGATTCCGCAAAGTCCTGTGCATGGGCGCAGGCATCCCTATGTTCACCCGTATCCCGGCGCCTCACGAGTCGGGAGGGTCAAGTTGGCACCGTGCAGACCAATGGCGCGGGTCAACCAATAACCTTATAAGGAGGAAACATCCAACATGGCCAACAAAAAGGCAATCATCGGCAAGAAGGTCGGCATGACCCAGATCTTCAACGCTGAGGGCAAGGTCGTTCCGGTCACTGTCATTGAGGCCGGCCCCTGCACCGTCGTGCAGAAGAAGACCGAGGAGAAGGACGGCTACGAGGCCGTTCAGCTGGGCTATCAGTCCACCAAGGAAAAGCATCTCACCAAGGCTCAGAAGGGCCATCTGCTGAAGGCCACCGACGAGAACCTGAAGGTCCTCAAGGAGGTCCAGTTCACCGACGCTGACAAGCTGGACGTGGGCGACGTGCTCAAGGCCGATGTCTTCGCCGAGGGCGAGCACATCGACGCCACCGCCATCAGCAAGGGCAAGGGCTACGCCGGCGTCATCAAGCGCCACGGCGCCCACCGCACCCCCATGACCCACGGCGGCGGCCCTGTGCACCGTCACGCCGGCTCCATGGGCTCCACCTCCACCCCCTCCCGTATCCGCAAGGGCAAGATCGGCGCCGGCCAGATGGGCAGCGAGCAGGTCACCATCCGGAACCTGGAGATTGTCAAGGTTGATCCCGAGGTCAATCTGATCGCCGTGCGCGGCGCGGTGCCCGGCCCCAAGGGCGGCATCGTCGTGCTGAAGGCCACCACCAAGGTCGTCAAGGCGAAGCAGGCCGCTACCGCCATCAGCCTCAACCCGCAGAAGGCTTCCGGCCGCAACCCGCAGAAGGCCTCTGCGCGTAACCGCTAATAGAGGGAAGGAGAGATTTCAATGCCTAAGGCTAATGTTTATGATGTCGCCGGCGTGAAGACCGGTGAGATCGAGCTGAACGAGGCGATCTTCGGCATCGAGCCGAACGAGGCCGCCGTTCACGCAGTGGTCAAGAATCATCTGGCCAACTGCCGGCAGGGCACGCAGTCCGCTCTGACCCGTGCGGAGGTTTCCGGCGGCGGCAAGAAGCCCTGGAGACAGAAGGGCACCGGCCGCGCCCGTCAGGGCAGCACCCGCAGCCCCCAGTGGACCCACGGCGGCGTGGTGTTCGCGCCCAAGCCGCGCTCCTATCGCTACACGCTCAACAAGAAGCTGCGCCGCCTGGCGCTCAAGAGCGTGCTCAGCGACAAGGCCGCCAACGGCAAGGTCATGGTCATCGACGGCCTGGATCTGCCCGAGATCAAGACCAAGAGCATGGTCGCCCTGCTGGACGCCCTGCAGGCCGGCAAGAGCGTGGTGGTCACCGACGGCGTGAAGCAGAACGTCGTGCTCTCCAGCCGCAACATCCCCGGTGTCATCACCACGCCCGCCAACATCCTGAGCGTGTATGACATCGTCAACGCCAAGAGCCTGGTGGTCGATAAGGCCGCCCTGGCCACCATTGAGGAGGTCTACCAGTAATGACTGCTTACGATATCATCAGGAAGCCCGTCGTTACCGAGGCTTCTATGGCCGCCACCGCTGAGCGCAAGTACACCTTCGTGGTGGATAAGCGGGCCACCAAGAACGAGATCGCCAAGGCGGTCGAGAAGATCTTTGAGGTCAAGGTCGCAAAGGTCAACACCATCAACTACGACGGCAAGAAGAAGCGCATGGGCGCCGGCCGTCCCGGCAAGCGCCCCGACTGGAAGAAGGCCGTCGTGACGCTGACTGAGGACTCCAAGACCATCGAGCTCTTCGAAGAAATGGTCTAAGGGGAGGTAACGCAGAATGGCTATTAAGACTTTTAAGCCCACGACTCCGGCTCGTCGTCACATGACCGTGTCCGGCTTCGACGGCATCGACAAGAAGGCCAAGCCCGAGCGCAGCCTCACCGTGAAGCTCAACAAGGCCGCCGGCCGCAACAACACCGGCCGCATCACCGTCCGCCACCACGGCGGCGGCGGCAAGAAGATTTACCGCATCATCGACTTCAAGCGCGACAAGGCCGGCGTGGCTCAGGTCCTGCGCCTGGAGTACGATCCCAACCGCACCGCTTATATCGCCCTGATCCAGTATGAGGACGGCACCAAGAGCTATATCATCGCTCAGTCCGGCCTGAAGGCGGGCGACGTGGTGGAGTCCGGCGCCGGCGCCGACATCAAGCCCGGCAACTGCCTGCCTCTGGCCAACATCCCCGTGGGCACCGTCATCTCCTGCATCGAGATGCACAAGAACCACGGCGCTCAGCTGGTGCGCGCTGCCGGCGAGCAGGCTCAGCTGATGGCCAAGGAGAACGGCTATGCCCAGATCCGTCTGCCCAGCGGCGAGTATCGCCTGATCAAGCTGGACTGCCGCGCCTGCATCGGCGGCATCGGCAACGAGGACCACGGCAACATCCACATCGGCAAGGCCGGCCGCAAGCGTCACATGGGCATCCGTCCCACCGTCCGCGGCTCCGTCATGAACCCCAACGATCATCCTCACGGTGGTGGTGAGGGCCGCGCCCCCATCGGCCGCAGCGGTCCTGTCACTCCCTGGGGCAAGCCCGCTCTGGGTTATAAGACCCGCAGCAAGAAGAACCGCAGCGAGCGCTTCATCGTTCGCCATCGCAATTCTAAGTAAGGAGGCCAGTTAGAATGAGCAGATCTGTGAAGAAAGGCCCCTTCTGCGCCCCCGAGCTGCTGAAGAGGGTCGATGAGATGAACGCCAAGGGCGAGAAGAAGGTTCTGAAGACCTGGAGCCGCAGCTCCACCATCTTCCCCTCCTTCGTCTCCCACACCTTCAACGTGTACAACGGCAAGAAGTTCATCCCCGTGTACGTGACCGAGGACATGGTCGGCCACAAGCTGGGTGAGTTCGCTCCCACCCGCACGTTCAAGGGCCACAGCGGTGGCAAGACCAAGTAAGGAGGACGGCAACATGAGTGAAGCAAAAGCATATCTGTCCTTCGCGCGCATCTCCCCCCGGAAGGTGAACGTGGTCTGCGAGCTGATTCGCGGCAAGGACGTGGAGTTGGCCACCGCCATCCTGCAGCACACCCCCAAGGCCGCTTCTGAGTACCTGCTGAAGCTGGTCAAGAGCGCTGCTGCCAATGCTGAGAACAACCATGGCATGAACGGCGACAAGCTGGTGGTCAAGGCCGCCTGGGCCGACGCCGGCATGACCATGAAGCGGATGCGTCCCCGCGCCCACGGCCGCGGCTACCGCATCAACAAGAGAACTTCTCACATCACCGTCGTGGTGACCGAGAAAGAATAAGGAGGCATATCTATGGGACAGAAAGTGAATCCCCACGGCTTCCGCGTGGGTGTCATTAAGGACTGGGATTCCCGCTGGTATGCCAGTGAGGAGAAGGTCGGCGACCTGATCGTCGAGGATCAGAAGATCCGCAAGTTCCTGAAGAAGCAGATGTTTGCCACCGGCGTGCCCAAGATCGAGATTGAGCGCAACAACGACAAGGTCACCATCTATGTCCACTGCGCCCGTCCCGGCATGATTCTGGGCAAGGACGCCAGCGAGATCGAGCGCCTGAAGGCTGAGGTCTCCAAGCTCATCGGCGGCAAGAACGTCGTGCTGAACATCGTCGAGGTCAAGCGCAACGAGGTTGACCGCACCGCTCAGTTGGTGGCCGAGAACATCGCCCAGCAGATCGAGAAGCGCACCTCCTTCCGCCGCGCCATGAAGAACGCCATCTCCCGTGCCATGCGTTCCGGCGCCAAGGGCATCAAGGTGACCCTGGCCGGCCGTCTGAACGGCGCTGAGATTGCCCGCAGCGAGAGCTATCACGAGGGCACCATCCCCCTGCAGACCCTGCGCGCCGACATCGAGTACGGCTTCGCGGAGGCCGCCACCACCTACGGCCGCATCGGCATCAAGGTGTGGGTGTACAACGGCGAGGTTCTGCAGCAGACCCTGCGCACCACCCCCCGGACTCTGGACCTGTCCAAGCCCTACCGTGAGCGCAGTGACCGTCCCCGCCGCGGCGGCCGCCGTGGTGAGCGCCGTGACGGCGATCGCCGCAGCTTCAACCGCAACAACGACCGCCGTCAGGGCGGCGCACCTCGCAAGGAAGGAGGAGCTCAGTAATGCTGCTGCCTAAGAGAGTTAAGTACCGCAAGCAGATGCGCGGTCGTATGACCGGCAAGGCTACCCGCGGCAACGTCGTCAACTATGGCGAATTCGGCCTTCAGGCCCAGGAGCCGGCATGGATCACCTCCCGTCAGATCGAGGCTGCCCGTGTGGCCATGACCCGTTACACCAAGCGCGGCGGTAAGGTCTGGATCAAGATCTTCCCCGACAAGCCCGTGACCCAGCAGCCCGCCGAGACCCGCATGGGTAAGGGCAAGGGCTCCCCTGAGTACTGGGTGGCCGTGGTCAAGCCCGGCCGCGTGATGTTCGAGATCGGCGGCGTGAGCGAGGAGGTCGCCCGTGAGGCCCTGCGTCTGGCTGCCCACAAGCTGCCCATCAAGACCAAGGTCGTGACCAAAGCTGAAGAGGAGGTTGAGGCGTAATGAAGGCTACTGAAGTTCGCGGCATGACTCCTGCGGAGCTGGAGACCAAGCTGGTTGAGCTGAAGAAAGAGCTGTTCCAACTGCGCTTTCAGAACGCCACCAATCAGCTGACCAACCCCGGCAAGATTGCCGATGTCAAGAAGGACATCGCCCGCGTGAAGACCATTATCCGTGAGAAGCAGATCGCTTCCGCCGGCCGCTGAGCAATAGGAGGAACTGACAATGGAAAGAACTTCTTCCCGTAAAACCAGAGTCGGCCTGGTGGTTTCTGATAAAATGGACAAGACCATCGTGGTGGCCATTGCCGAACATGTGGCTCACCCCCTGTACAAGAAGATCGTCAAGCGGACCTACAAGCTCAAGGCCCATGACGAGCTGAATCAGGCCCATGAGGGTGATCGCGTCCGCGTGATGGAGACCCGTCCCCTGTCCAAGGACAAGCGCTGGAGACTGGTCGAGATCGTCGAGAAGGCCAAGTAAGGAGGTGCCGATATGATCCAGGAAGAATCCTATCTGAAGGTTGCAGACAATACCGGCGCCAAGATGCTCAAGACCATCCGCGTGCTGGGCGGCTCCCGCCGCAAGTACGGCAACATCGGTGATGTTGTGGTCGCCTCCGTCCGCAAGGCCGCTCCCGGCGGCAGCGTGAAGAAGGGCGACGTGGTCAAGGCCGTCATCGTCCGCTCCGTCCGGGGCGTGCGCCGCGGCGACGGCTCCTACGTCCGCTTCGACGAGAACGCCGCCGTCATCATCAAGGAAGACAAGACCCCCCAGGGCACCCGTATCTTTGGGCCGGTGGCTCGTGAGCTGCGTGACAAGGACTATCTGAGAATCCTGTCCCTGGCTCCTGAAGTGATTTAAGGAGGTACCCAGGAATGAACAATCTGTATGTCAAGCAGGGCGACAAGGTCGTCGTGCTCTCCGGCAAGGACAAGGGCACCGTGGGTGAGGTCCTCACCGCCATGCCCGCCTCCGGCAAGGTCGTGGTCAAGGGCGTGAACGTGTGCTCCTGCCACACCAAGCCCCGCCGTCAGGGCGACGAGGGCGGCATCATCCAGAAGGAGTGCCCCATCTACGTGTCCAAGGTGATGCTGGTGTGCCCCAAGTGTGACAAGCCCACCCGTGTGGCCCACAAGAAGGTTGAGGTCAACGGCAAGATGAAGAACGTCCGCGTGTGCAAGAAGTGCGGCGCGGAGCGAATCTGAGAAAGGAGCGTAGACTATGCCTACTTTGAAGGATAAGTACAAGAAGGAAGTCGCTCCTGCTCTGATGAGCAAGTTCGGCTACAAGAGCGTCATGGAGATTCCCCGTCTGGAGAAGATCATCGTGAACGTGGGCGTGGGCGAGGCCAAGGAGAACGCCAAGGTTCTGGAGGCCGTCGTGGCCGACGTGGCTGCCATCACCGGCCAGAAGCCCGTCATCACCAAGGCCAAGAAGTCCATCGCCAACTTCAAGCTGCGCGAGGGCATGCCCATCGGCGTGAAGGTGACTCTGCGCCAGGACCGCATGTGGGAGTTTGTGGACCGCCTGTTCAACATCGCGCTCCCCCGCGTGCGTGACTTCCGCGGCATCAACCCCGACGGCTTCGACGGCCGCGGCAACTACTCCCTGGGCATCAAGGAGCAGCTGATCTTCCCCGAGATCGAGTACGACAAGATCGACAAGATCCGCGGCATGAACATCGCCTTCGTGACCACCGCCAAGACCGACGAGGAGGGCCGCGAGCTGCTGAGCCAGCTGGGCGCTCCGTTTGCGAAGTAAGAGAGAGGAGATACTGACATGGCTAAACTGTCTATGAAGCTGAAGCAGCAGAGAGAGCCGAAGTTCTCCACTCGCCGCTACAACCGCTGCAAGATCTGCGGCCGCCCCCATGCGTATCTGCGCAATTATGGCGTGTGCCGTATCTGCTTCCGTGAGCTGGCCTACAAGGGCGAGATTCCCGGCGTGAAGAAGGCCTCCTGGTAAGGAGCTCTGAGCATGAAAAAACCAGTGTGGCTCCGGCCGCACTGGTTTTTGATGTGTCAGCAAGGTGTGCTGGTGACAATGCGTTTTGACCACTCTCTGAGGGAGGCAGGGTCAAAATGCCAACACACTTGCGGCTATCACCTTCAAAAATCCGGCAGATTCCGGCAAATTACGGCACGCACGGAGGCGTGGAAACGGCTTTTGGTGGTTTTGGAGAGGAGAGAGCGGAAAATTTCTCCGATGATTGTCCAAAATTTTGCCCGAATTTCCCCAATTTCCTGTTGCTTTTTTTCCGGAAATCTGTTAGATTATATATCGGCGTCAAGCGTCAAGGAGGACAGGCCCGCTCACGGGCCCCGCTCTGCGATACCCTGGCGCCGCAAACAGCGGAGATACAGTCCAACCCGGTCGAACTCCCTGTAACCTTTTTCTTTTCACCGGGTTACGTTTGGGAACCCTGGATGATACCGACTTCGGTGCCGGACAGAGCGTGCGTGCGCCCCTGCGCACAGAAAGCCCGCTCTCGCCCCTCCCCTGCCGGTGTTTTTCAGTGCTTTCCGCCTGTAATTGCGGTGAATTATTTTTTAGGAGGTCAGTTTATGCACATCACAGATCCCATTGCTGATATGCTCACCCGCATTCGCAACGCGAACAGCGCCAAGCATACCACTGTTGATGTCCCCGCTTCCAACATGAAGAAGTCCATCGCCAAGATCCTGCTGGAGGAAGGTTATATCAAGAACTACCAGCTCATCGACGATGGGACCCAGGGCATCATCCGCATCACCCTGAAGTATAACGGCACCGAGAAGGCCATCACCGGCCTGCGCCGCGTGTCCAAGCCCGGCCTGCGCCAGTACGCCGGTGCCGAGGAGATGCCCAAGGTGTTCAACGGCCTGGGCATCGCTATTGTGTCCACTTCCAAGGGCGTCATGACCGACAAAGCGGCCCGCAAGGCTCACGTCGGCGGTGAGGTCCTGGCGTTCGTCTGGTAAGGAGGGTATCGTAATGTCTCGAGTAGGTAGAATGCCTATTACCATCCCCGCAGGCGTGACTGTCACCGTCGCCGACGGCAATGTCGTCACTGTTAAGGGCCCCAAGGGCGAGCTGGTCCGCAGCTTCCCCGCTCAGATCGCCATCAACATCGACGGCAACGTCATCACCTGCACCCGCCCCAATGATGCCAAGGAGAACCGTGCCCAGCACGGCACCACCCGCGCCAACCTGCACAACATGGTGGTGGGCGTGAGCGAGGGCTTCACCAAGGAGCTCCAGGTCAACGGCATCGGCTATCGTGTGGCCAAGGAGGGCAAGACCCTGGTCATGAACATCGGCTTCTCCCATCAGGTCAAGATGGACGAGGTGCCCGGCATCACCATCGAAGTGCCCGACCCCAACAAGATTCTGATCAAGGGCTGCGACAAGCAGGCCGTGGGTCAGTTCGCCGCCGTCGTGCGCGGCAAGCGTCCCCCCGAGCCCTACAAGGGCAAGGGCATCAAGTATGCCGATGAGGTCATCCGCCGCAAGGAAGGCAAGACCGGCGCTAAGAAGAAATAATAAGGAGGTGTGCCTGTTATGTATACTAGACCCAATACGAACGCTCAGCGCATGAAGCGTCATAAGCGCGTGCGCGCCAAGATCTCCGGCACGCCCGAGAGACCCCGTCTGAACGTGTTCCGCAGCGAGACCAACATCTACGCCCAGATCATCGACGATGTGAACGGCGTCACCCTGGTCTCCGCTTCCTCCCTGGAGAAGGACTTCACCTGCGAGGGCGACAAGAAGGCTGCCGCCAAGAAGGTGGGCCAGAACGTGGCCGAGCGGGCCAAGGCCAAGGGCATCGACACCGTGGTGTTCGACCGCGGCGGCTATGTCTACCACGGCCGCGTGAAGGCTCTGGCCGAGGGCGCCCGTGAGGGCGGCCTGCAGTTCTAAGCGAAGGAGGAAAGACAATGCCTAGATTTGAAAGGGAAGCCAGCGAGTATATCGAGAAGCTGGTCTATCTGAACCGTGTCAGCAAGACCGTCAAGGGCGGCCGCGTCATGAAGTTCTCCGCGCTTATGGTCATCGGCGACGGCAAGGGCCGCGTCGGCTACGGCATGGGCAAGGCCGCTGAGGTGCCCGAGGCCATCCGCAAGGGCATCGAGGACGCCAAGAAGAACATGATCACCATTTCCACCTCCGGCACCACCATCCCCCACGAGGTGATCGGTGAGTTCTCCGCCGGCCGCGTGCTGCTCAAGCCCGCCGCCCCCGGTACCGGCATCATCGCCGGCGGCCCGGTCCGTGCGGTCATGGAGGCTGCCGGCATCAGCGACATCCGCTCCAAGTGCCTGCGCTCCAACACCCCCGCCAACGTGGTGGCTGCCACCTTCGCCGGCCTGAAGAGCCTGCGCACTCCTGAGCAGGTCGCCAAGACCCGCGGCAAGAGCGTGGAAGAGCTGTAAGGAGGAATTCGACCATGGCACTGAAAATTAAGCTCGTCAAGAGCCTCAATGGCCGCATCGCCAAGCACAAGGCGACCGCCGCCGCTCTGGGCTTGCGCAAGATCGGCGACGTGACCGTCCAGCCCGACAACGCGGCCACCAAGGGCAAGATCGCTCAGATCGGTTACCTGCTCCAGGTCACCGAGGAACAGTAAGGAGGGTATAAGACAATGGATCTGTTTAACCTCTCTCCCGCCCCCGGCTCCACCAAGGCCCCCAAGCGTAAGGGCCGCGGCTCCGGCTCCGGCAACGGCAAGACTGCCGGCCGCGGCCACAAGGGTCAGAAGGCCCGCTCCGGCGGCGGCGTGCGCATCGGTTTCGAGGGCGGCCAGATGCCTCTGGCCCGCCGTCTGCCCAAGCGCGGCTTCAACAACATCTTCGCCAAGCGCCTGAGCGCCATCAACGTGTCCGCCCTGAACGTGTTCGAGGACGGCGCCACCGTGAACCTCCAGTCCCTGCTGGATGCCGGCATCCTCAGCAGCTGCAAGCACGGTGTGAAGATTCTGGGCAACGGTGAGCTGTCCAAGAAGCTGACGGTTCAGGCCACCGCTTTCTCTGCCTCCGCCAAGGAGAAAATCGAGGCCGCAGGAGGAAAGGCCGAGGTGATCTAAAGTGATCGAAACGATTCGCAATGCGTGGAAGGTCCCGGAGCTCAAGCGCAAGCTGCTCTATGTGGTCTTCATTCTGGTCGTTTTCCGGCTGGGCAACAACATCCCGGTCCCCTTTATCAACACCATCGAGCTTCAGAACTACTTTGACGCCGCCTCCAGCAACATCCTGGGCCTCATGAACGTCATGAGCGGCGGCTCCTACGGCAGAGCCACCATGCTGGCCCTGTCCATCCAGCCCTATATCAACGCCTCCATCATCATCCAGCTGCTCACGGTGGCCATTCCGCCTCTGGAGCGGCTGCAGAAGGACGGCGGCGAGGCGGGCCGGAAGATGATCGAGCAGATTACCCGCTACACCACGCTGGGCCTGGGTCTGCTCCAGGGTTTCGGCTATTATATGCTCATCCGCACCCAGGGCTTCCTGGCCAGCGAGAACGTGTGGACCGCCATCGTCATCATCATGACCTTTACCGCCGGTTCCGTGTTTGTCATGTGGCTGGGTGAGCAGATCACCGAGAACGGTGTGGGCAACGGCATCTCCATCCTGCTCTTCGCGGGCATCGTCTCCCGCGCTCCCAACGCCGTGTACTATATGTACGTGGGCGCCAAGAACTGGCTCTCCGGCGAGAAGAGTGACGGCAGCAATCTGGTGCTGCACCCCGCCTTCATCCCCGTGCTCATCATCGGCGCGTTCCTGATTCTGGTGGCCGTGGTGTTCATCACCCTGTCCGAGCGCCGCATCCCCGTGATGTACGCCAAGCGGGTGGTCGGCCGGAAGATGTACGGCGGCCAGTCCACCACCATGCCCATCAAGGTGAATATGTCCGGCGTCATGCCCATCATCTTCGCCCAGACCATCGCCGCCATTCCGGCCACCATCGCGGCCTTTGTGCCCAAGCTGGCCAACTCCGCCTTCATGAAGGCCTTTGACACCAACACCCTGTTCTACAACCTGGTGTACGCGCTGCTGATTGTGGGCTTTGCCTACTTCTACGCCACCATCCAGTTCAACCCGGTGGAGGTCGCCAACAACCTGAAGAAGCAGGGCGGCTTCATTCCCGGCTTCCGGGCGGGCCGTCCCACGGCGGAGTTCCTGACCCGGGTGCTCAACCGCATCACCATGGCCGGCGCCCTGTACCTGATGGTCATCGCCATCCTGCCCAACCTGGTGGGCGCCCTGACCCAGGTCAGAGCCCTGTCCATCGGCGGCACCTCTGTGCTCATCGTGGTCTCCGTCGCTCTGGAGACCCAGAAGGCCCTGGAGGCCCAGATGATGATGAAGCACTACAAGGGCTTCCTGAGCTAACAACCCCTACCGTTTCCCGATATTCCCAAAGAAAGGTGGCAGCTCCATGAAACTGATTCTTTTGGGCGCTCCCGGCGCCGGCAAAGGCACTCAGGCAGAGATTATCAGCAAAAAGCTGAACATTCCCACCATTTCCACCGGCAACATCCTGCGGGCCGCCGTGAAAAACGGCACTCCCGTGGGTCTGAAGGCCAAGGAGTATATGGACGCGGGCAAGCTGGTCCCCGATGAGGTCATCATCGGGGTCATCCAGGAGCGGCTCCAGGAGCAGGACTGCGCCGCGGGCTATATCCTCGACGGCGTGCCCCGCACCATCGCCCAGGCGGAGGCCCTGGAGGCCGCTGGCGTCAGCTTTGACGCTGTGGTGTCCATCGAGGTCTCCGACGCGGAGATCGAGCAGCGCATGACCGGCCGGCGCACCTGCCTGGCCTGCGGCGCCACCTATCATGTGGTGGCCAACCCCCCCAAGGTGGAGGGCGTGTGCGACCTGTGCGGCGAGAAGCTGACCCAGCGCAAGGACGACAAGCCGGAGACTGTCAAGGCCCGCCTTGCCACCTACCACGAGACCACCGAGCCCCTGAAGGACTTCTACGCCCAGCGGGGCCTGCTGAAGGTCGTGGATGTGAAGGGCAGCATTGAGGAAATCAACGCCGCCATCATGAAAGTGCTGGGCAAGTAATGGCCGCTGTTTTAAAGCTGGTCCCGGTGGAGGAGCACCGCATCAAAATGATGCGCAAGGCCGGCCGCCTCTCCGGCGAGGCAAGGGCGTATGCCGCCTCGCTGGTGCGGCCGGGCATCACCACCCGGGAAATTGACAAGGCGCTCTACAAGTTCATCCGCAGCCACGGGGGTTATCCCAACTTCTACCACCTCTACGGCTTCAAGGGCACAGCGTGCATGTCCATCAACGATGAGATCATCCACGGCGTGCCCGGGAACCGGGTGCTGGAGGAGGGCGACATCCTGTCCATCGACACCGGCGCCTGTGTGGGCGACTACCACCTGGACAAATGGGGCGCGCCTCACGGCGGCTTCCACGGCGACTGCGCCGTGACGGTGGGCGTGGGCGAAATCAGCCCAGAGGCCCGGCACCTCATTGAGGTCACCGAGCGCTCCTTCTGGGAGGGCATCAAGCATGCCGTGGCCGGGAACCGGGTGTCGGACATCAGCCGGGGCGTGCAGCAGTGCGTGGAGTCCAACGGCTTCTCGGTGGTCCGGGAGTTCGTGGGACACGGCATCGGAAACGAGGTCCACATGGCCCCGGAGGTGCCCAACTATGTGCTGGAGCACTACCCGGAGGGCAACCCCAGGCTCCGGCTCCATCAGACCATCGCGGTGGAGCCCATGGTGAACGCGGGCAGCGCCGCAATCCGGCGGAAGACCATGCGCGACGGCTGGGAGGTCATCCTCACCGCCGACGGCAAGTACTCCGCCCATTACGAAAATACCATTCTCATCACGGAGGGCGAGCCGGAGGTGCTTACCCTTCCGGAGCTGTGAGAAAACAAGACGTGCGATTCAGGCGCAGAACTGGTTGTTCTGGGCGAGGCGGGGAAACGCAGTGCTACTTTGTGTAACACAAGTTTTCCCAACGAAGCACAGGGCAATCAGGGCAAGTCTGAATTGTGCGGATTGTTTTGGAGCAGCGACCAGCGGAGAGTGATATATGCAAGCAATCAAACCCTATGAAATCGTTCTCTCCCTGGCCGGGCACGACGCAGGCCGGCTCTACCTCGTCATCGGCGAGGAGGGCGGCCGACTGCTGCTGGCCGACGGAAGGGGGAGAAAGCTGGACGCACCCAAGCGCAAGAGCCCAAAGCACCTGCGCGGTGTGGGAACCAGCGCACATCCGGCAGTCGAACGACTGCACAGAGGCGAGCCGGTCACTGATAGACAACTCCGTTGTGCACTGGCCGCCTTCCGCGAGCAGAATAACCCGAACTAACAGGAGGCAGCTCTCATGTCCAAAGCAGATATGATCGATCTGGAGGGTGTCGTGGTTGAGGCTCTGCCCAACACCAACTTTCTGGTGGATATTGGCAAGGGTCACACGATCCTGGCCACCATCTCCGGCAAGCTCCGCATGAACTATATCAGAATCCTCCCAGGGGATAAGGTGAAAGTCCAGATGTCGCCTTATGATCTGACCCGCGGCCGGATCACCTGGAGAAGCAAATAACCTGACCCCATCGTTCAGGTGCCGGTGGAGGAAGCCCTCTGGACAAGGGAACCCTTCACATGCGCAAAACAGGAGGTATAACGATGAAAGTAAGACCGTCCGTAAAGCCCATGTGCGAAAAGTGCAAGATTATCAAGCGCAAGGGCAGAGTTATGGTGATTTGTGAGAATCCCAAGCACAAGCAGAGACAGGGTTAAGAGGAGGTGTATTGATAAATGGCACGTATTTCTGGCATTGACCTGCCCAAGGATAAGAGAATTGAGATCGGCCTGACCTATATCTATGGCATTGGCCTGACCAGCTCCAGGAAGATTCTGGCCGCCACCGGCATCGACCCCGACCTTCGCGTCCGGGACCTGACCGAGGCCCAGGAGGCCGCTCTCCGCGATGAGATCGGTCACAACTACACGGTGGAAGGCGACCTGCGCCGCAACGTCGCTATGGACATCAAGCGCCTCATCGAGATCGGCTCCTATCGGGGCACCCGGCATCGTCGCGGCCTGCCCGTTCGCGGTCAGCACTCCAAGAACAATGCCCGCACCCGCAAGGGCCCGAAGAAGACCATCGCTAACAAGAAGAAGTAAAGGAGGGATAAGCTATGGCCGCAAACAAGAAGAAGGTCGTGCGCAAGCGCAAGGACCGCAAGCATGTTGAGAAGGGCGCTGTGCATATCCGCTCCTCCTTCAACAACACCATGGTCACCATCACCGACACTCAGGGCAACGCTCTGTCCTGGGCCTCCTCCGGTGAGATGGGCTTCCGTGGTTCCCGGAAATCCACCCCCTACGCCGCTCAGACCGCCGCTGAGACTGCCGCCAAGGCAGCCATGGAGTTCGGCCTGAAGACCGTGGAGGTGTACGTCAAGGGTCCCGGCGCCGGCCGTGAAGCCGCCATCCGCGCGCTGCAGGCCGCCGGTCTGGAAGTGACCATGATCAAGGATGTCACTCCCGTTCCCCACAATGGCTGCCGTCCTCCCAAGAGAAGACGCGTCTGATCAAGCAAAGGAGGATATAGAACATGGCAAGAAATATGCAGCCGATTGCCAAGCGCTGCAAGGCGCTGGGCCTGTCTCCCGCAGTAATGGGCTATTCCAAGAAGACCACCAACCGCAACCCCAAGGGCCAGATGCGCCGCAAGCAGTCCGAGTACGGCATGCAGCTCAACGAGAAGCAGAAGGTCAAGTTCGTCTACGGCGTGCAGGAGAAGCAGTTCCGCTCCTACTATGAGAAGGCTGCCGCCGCCAAGGGCGTCACCGGCGAGATCCTGCTCTCCACCCTGGAGCGCCGCCTGGACAACGTCGTCTTCCGCGCCGGCTTCGCCATGACCCGCCGCGAGGCCCGTCAGCTGGTCTCCCACGGTCACTTCCGCGTCAACGGCAAGAGCGTGAACATCCCCTCCTACCTCATCAAGGCCGGGGACACCGTCGAGGTGCGCGACAAGAGCCGTTCCAGCGTGAAGTTCAAGCGCTTTGTGGGTGAGGACGCCATCCTCGCCACCCTGCCCGGCTGGATTGATCGTCCCGTCAAGGACGACCTGAAGGTCAATATCGTTCGTCTGCCTGAGCGCGCCGACATCGACTTCCCGGTGGAGGAGCACCTCATCGTCGAGCTGTATTCTAAGTAATGGGCAACCCTCAGAGAAATTGGTGAGCTGTCAAACCAACGAGGAAATGGCCGCGTGAGCGCGTCCCATCGCTTCCGGATGGGGCGGCCGCGCCGGCGTTTCCCAGGCGCATCCCCTGCGCCCGTGTATGAGGAGGGTATTTCTGAATGGTAGAAATCGAAAAGCCGAACATCGAATGCATTGAAGATCTGGAAAACAGCTCTTACGGCAAGTACGTGGTTCAGCCGCTGGAGCGGGGCTACGGCACCACCCTGGGCAACGCCCTGCGCCGCATCCTGCTCAGCTCCCTGGAGGGGACTGCCGTCACCACCATCAAGATCGCCGGCGTGCAGCATGAGTTCTGCACCATCCCCGGCGTGAAGGAGGACGTGACGCAGATCGTGCTGAACGTGAAGAAGATCATCGCCAAGCTCCACTGCACCGGCACCAAGCGGGTCTACATCCAGGCCTCCGGTGAGGGGAAAGTGACGGCCGGCGATATCAAGGCGGACAGCGAGGTGGAGATTCTCAATCCCGACCTGCACATCGCCACCCTGGGCGCGGACGCCACGCTGAACATGGAGCTGACCATGAGCCATGGCCGGGGCTATGTGAGCGCGGACCGGAACAAGCCCGCTCAGACCATCATCGGGGTCATCCCTGTGGATTCCATCTACTCCCCGGTGCTGAAGGTGAACTACACGGTGGAGAACACCCGTGTGGGCAATATGACCGACTACGACAAGATGACCCTGGAGGTCTGGACCGACGGCACCATCTCCGCACGGGAGGCGGTGAGCCTGGGCGCCAAGATTCTCTGCGATCACTTTGTCCTGTTTACGGACCTCTCCGACACCGTGGGCACCCGTTCCACCGTGGTGGAGAAGCCTGAGACCCAGCACGACAAGATGCTGGAGATGACCATTGAGGAGCTGGACCTGAGCGTTCGTTCCTTCAACTGCCTGAAGCGGGCCGGCATCAACACCGTGGAGGATCTGATCTCCAAGACGGAGGACGAGATGATGAAGGTCCGCAACCTGGGCCGGAAGAGCCTGGAGGAGGTCATCAATAAGCTGGCCGCCATGGGCCTGAGCCTGTCCCGGGAAGAGAATAACTAATGAGAGTCCTCTTCGTGGGACGGAACTGAATTTGAAGGAGTGAACCAACATGCCTGGTTATCGCAAACTCGGCAAGACTTCCGACCAGCGTCGTGCCATGCTGCGGCAGCTGACCACGGACCTGCTGGAGAACGGCCGGATCAAGACCACTGTCACCCGCGCCAAGGAAGTGCAGTCCATTGCCGACAAGATGATCACCCTGGCCAAGAAGGGTGATCTGGCCGCCTATCGTCAGGCCCTGGCCTATGTGACCAAGGAGGACGTGGCCAAGAAGCTCTTTGACGAGCTCGGCCCCCAGTACGCCGACCGCAACGGCGGCTACACCCGCGTGGTCCGCATCGGCTTCCGCCGCGGCGACGCCGCCGAGATCGCCTATCTCGAGCTGGTGTAAGTTTGGAAAAAAACGCTCCCTCCGGTCCGCCGGGGGGAGTTTTTTCTGGCTGTGACCGGAAATTTCTTGACATTCTCACGGGATACGATACAATAGAAACAAGTGTGAGAGAGACGGGAGGCTGCAAAGTGATTACCGAGGATTCCTTTTTCTACCTGCCCAACCTCTACACCTTCCAGAACGGAAACGCCTTTTACGGCAGCTTTCGGGGCCTGCGCTTCTATGTGGAGGTTGTGGACAACGCGCCGGAGCTGAACCTGGAGACAGACGCCGCCAGGGCTTTGCGCGCTCAGGTCTGGCTGGGGGAATACTGCATGGAGGAGAGCGAGATGCTGGCTTCTGTGTATTTTCCTCTGGACGAACAGGGCTATGAGAGCCTGCTGGTCTGGCTGGACCAACAATATCAGTGTTTTATCCTGGCAGCTCAGCAGGACGCTGCCGAGGCAGAAAAGGGAGTGTGATGTCCGTACATGGACAGTGGGAGTATAGGGATGGTCACGGCGCTGGTGGCGCTCATCGGCTGCTCCGCCTTTTTTTCAGCGACAGAGACGGCTTTTTCCTCTCTGAACCGGATTCGGCTCAAGAATCGGGCTGAGGACGGAAACAAGCGGGCGGAGAGCACTTTGGCGCTGGCGGAGAAGTACGACAAGCTGCTTGCCACCATCCTCATCGGAAACAACATCGTGAACATCGCCGCCACGACCCTGGCCGCGGTGCTCTTCACGCAGCTCTACCGGAACCGCGGCCCTGCCATCTCCACGGCGGTGATGACGGTGGCGGTGCTGATTTTTGGCGAAATCTCCCCCAAAACGCTGGCAAAGCGCCGCCCGGAGGACTACGCCATGGCCGCCACGCCCCTGATTTGGTTCCTGATGGTGGTGCTGACGCCGCTGAGCGCCTTCTTTGCCCTGTGGCAGAAGCTGCTGGGCGTGCTCTTCAAGGGCGGCGAGGAGCCGGGCATCACCGACGAGGAGCTTATCACCATGGTCTCCGAGGCGGAGAACGAGGGCGGCCTGGAGGCCGAGGAGGGCAAGCTCATCCGCAGCGCCATCGAGTTCGGCGACCTGGAGGTGGGCGAAATCTTCGTGCCCCGGGTGGACATGGTCAGCGTGGAGGACACCATCAGCGCCGCCGAGCTGGAGGAGGTCTTTACGGAGTATGATTTCTCCCGCATCCCCGTCTACCACGAGGACCGGGACCACATTCTGGGCCTCATCCACGAGAAGGATTTCCACAAGGCGAAGCTCAAGCCCCACGAGAGCTGGACGGAGCTCATCTCCCCCGCCCTCTACACCACCCCGGCGGAGCTGGCCTCGGACGTGCTGGCCAAGATGCAGCGCAAAAAGATTCACATGGCCATTGTGGTGGACGAGTTCGGCGGCACCGAGGGCCTCATCACCCTGGAGGACATTCTGGAGGAGCTGGTGGGCGAAATCTGGGATGAGCACGACGAGGTGGTGGAGCTCTACAAGGAGCAGGAGGACGGCTCCTGGATCATCTCCTGCTCCGCCAGCCTGGGCGACGTGTTCGACCTGCTGAACATCCGGGAGGACTGCGACGCCTCCACGGTGTCCGGCTGGGTCATCGACGAGCTGGGCCACATCCCCAAGGTGGGCGACAAGTTCCGCTATGAGAACCTGGAGGTTTCCGTCACTGCCACCCTGCGCATGCGGGTGCTGGAGATTCGCGTCCGGGTGATTCCCGAGGAGGAGGAGGAGAAAAAGGCCGCGGCCCGCTCCTGATTCCCTGCTCAACAACCGAAAAAGCATGCCTCCGCGGGAGTTTTCCACCTGCGGAGGCTTTTTTGTGCGTTTCTCCCGGAAAGTTTACAGATTATTCTGGACTTTTCCCCGGTTCTGCACTACAATGGACGGGCAAACAGAGATTTTTTCCACAGTCTGGAGGGTTATTTGTGAAAAAGATTGACGCGGCCATCAGCCGCTTCTGCTATCGGCACCCCAACTTCGGGATTCCCAACCTGATGCTCATTCTGGTGGTGGGCAACGCCCTGGTGTACGTCATGGACGCGCTGAGCCGGGGCACCTTCTCCCCCATCCTGTCCTTTGTGCCCGGTGCCATCCTGCAAGGCCAGCTTTGGCGGCTGGTGAGCTTTGTCTTTGTGCCCAACAGCTCCAGCGGCCTGCTCTTCACGGCGCTGATGCTCTATTTCTACTACTGGTGCGGCAGCCAGCTGGAGCAGCTTTGGGGCACGGCCCGGTTCAATGTGTTCTATCTGGGCGGCGTGCTGCTCTCGGCGCTGACGGGCATGGCCATCGGCATGGCCTACGGCGGCGCGGCGTGCACTTTTGTCACGGCGGACATGCAGTATGTGAACCTCTCCCTGTTTCTGTCCATCGCCACGCTGTACCCGGACATGCAGATGATTATCTTCGCCGGGTTCATTCCCCTGCCGGTGCGGGCCAAGTGGGTGGCCTGGTTTGACCTGGCGGTGTTTGCCTGGGGCGTGGTGCAGTGCGTGATTTCGGGCCAGTTCCTGATGGCGCTGGTGCCGGTGGTGGCGCTGCTGAACTATTTCATCTTCTTTGGGGACACGCTCCTGGGCGGCGCTCAGAGGACCACCCAGCGCTTCCAGCAGCGGCGCAGTCCCAACACCATCAGCTTCAAGAAGGGGGTCCGGGAGGTCAAGCGCCGCCAGCAGAGTCAGGGCTACCTGCACAAGTGCTGTGTGTGCGGCAAGACGGACGCGGAGTATCCGGACATGGAGTTCCGCTATTGCTCCCGCTGCTCCGGCTACCGCTGCTACTGCATGGACCACATCAACAACCACGTCCACATCACGGACGATTGACCTTTGCCTCCGGCGGGCAGGGGCGCTGCCCCTGCACCCCGCAAGGGGCCGGGGGCCCCTTGACCCCGAAGCTCCAGACGGGGGGAGTTGGGAAAGTGGTCAGAGTGTGAAAAAGTGGTCTGGTTCCCAGCGACGCAATCCAGTCCGGTACAGAGAGAAAGGACGGCGGCTTGTTCCATTGCGGAAAAGCCGTCGTCTTATTCTGTCGTAAAAAAGCGAATGATTTGATGAAAAGAACGCAAAAACAGCGTGAAGTCAGTCAATGATGACCGATTTCACGCTGTTTTTTTGGGTTTGCTGACCAAAATTCACTTTTTTCCCTCGGCGACAGAAAAACAGGTTCCATTGTGAGCGCGTGGGGTCGCCGACGGGCGAAGCGAATGAAAGTTTCGGGGTTTCCAAAGGGGGGCTTTACAAAGCCCCCCTTTGGCCGCCGGAGGCATTACAAGCGGGCCGCGCCGAACTCGCTCAGCTCCAGGTGACGGGGCTTGTTCTTGTCCAGCACCCAGTTGATGCTCCAGGGCGCCGAGAAGAGCAGGAGCCGGTTGCCGTGGTAGTCCTCCACCAGCTTCACGTCCTGCCCGCCGCCGGTAATCAGGTCCTCGCTCAGGTCGCCGTCGAAGCGTTCCACCCAGCGCAGGTACTCAAAGGGCAGACTCTCCATGACCAAATCCACCTTGTACTCGTTCTTCATGCGGTACTCAAACACGTCGAACTGGAGGGTGCCCACCACGCCGACGATGACCTCCTCCATGCCGGTGAAGGGAATCTTGAAAATCTGGATGCCGCCCTCCTGAGCAATCTGCTCCGCGCCCTTGATGAACTGCTTGCGCTTGAGGGTGTCCTTGGGCCGCACGCGCCGGAAGTGCTCCGGGGCAAAGGTGGGAATCGGGTCGAACTGGAAGCGCTTGCCCGGCGCGCAGAGGGTGTCGCCGATGGTGAACATGCCCGGGTCAAAGACACCGATGATGTCGCCTGCGTAGGCCTCCTCGATGATTTCCCGCTCCGCGGCCATGAGCTGCTGGGGCCGGGAGAGCTTGACCTTCCGGTCCTGCTGCACCAGATAGACCTCCTTGTCCGCGTCGAAACGGCCGGAGCACACCCGCACAAAGGCGATGCGGTCCCGGTGGGCCTTGTTCATATTCGCCTGAATCTTGAACACGAAGCCGGAGAAGTCGTCGTCGAAGCTGTCTACCAGGGTGTCGCCCGCCCGGCGGGACAGAGGCGCGGTGGTCATGTGCAGAAAGGCCTCCAGGAAGGGCTCCACGCCGAAGCTGGTCAGGGCCGAGCCGAAGAACACCGGCGAGAGCTTGCCGTGGCGCACCAGCTCCATGTCGAACTCCGCGCCCGCGCCCTCCAGCAGCTCCACCTCGTCCGCCAGCTGGTCCCGCTTGGCCTGGCCGATGAGCTCCACCAGATGGGGGTCGTCCAGCTGCACCTCTGTGGCCGTGGCGGCCCGGGCGTTGGTGTTGGACGTGAAATGGATGATTTTCCGGTTCTGGAGGTCGTAGACGCCCTTGAACTCCTTGCCGCAGCCGATGGGCCAGTTCATGGCGCAGGTCTCCACGCCCAGCTCCGTCTCAATCTCCTCGCACAGCTCGAAGGGGTCCCGGGCCTCCCGGTCCATCTTGTTGATGAAGGTGAAAATGGGGATGTCCCGCATGGCGCAGACCTTGAACAGCTTCCGGGTCTGGGGCTCCACGCCCTTGGCCGCGTCGATGACCATGACGGCGCTGTCCGCGGCCATCAGGGTGCGGTAGGTGTCCTCGGAGAAGTCCTGATGGCCCGGGGTGTCCAGAATGTTGATGCAGAAGCCCTCATACTGGAACTGCATCACCGAGGAGGTGACGGAAATGCCGCGCTGCTTCTCAATTTCCATCCAGTCGGAGGTGGCGGCGCGGGCGTTGCGCTTGCCCTTGACCACGCCGGCCTGGTT
>CACZUK010000004.1 GCA_902784305.1 Oscillospiraceae bacterium
GCTACTGGGTCAAGCCCACCTACGCCAAGCCCTACGCGGACGTGAACAGCGACGGCAGCTTCTCCATTCAATACGTCACCGGCGGCGAGGACCGGAACGCGCTGCTGCTGCACATCCTGCTGGTTCCGTCCAGCTACACGCCCGGCGTTGACTTCAACGAGGCGAAGAGCCACGCGGTGGACTATGTGAAGGTGGTCCGGGACAAGGACGGCGGCGTGACCGTCACGCCGGACCGGCAGGCACCCACCCCGTCCAAGGGCAAGTCCTCCGGCCTGAAAACCAGCGACAAGCGCATCGCGGTGAACGTGGGCTTCTACACCCAGGGCCAGCCCGGGGACAAGCTCACCGAAAAGCAGGTCAAGGCCCTGCTGAATCAGGTGAAGCCCTTTGCCAACATCGTGCGCTTCTACAGCGCCGGGGGCGAGGTGTCCAAGGCGTACAAAATTGCCCACGACATGGGCCTCAAGGTGGTGGGCACCGCCTGGCTCTCCGGCAGCAGCGCCAGCGACCGCTCCGAGCTGGACGCCCTGATTGACCAGTGCAACAAGGGCTACGTTCAGGTGGCCTGCGTGGGCAGCGAGACCCTGCTGCGCGGGGACCTGAGCGCGGAGCAGCTCATCGAGCACCTGAACTATGTGCGCAAAAAGCTCAAGAATCAGAGCATTCCCGTCACCACCGCCGACAGCGCGGGCGAGCTCATCAACGCCCCGGACGTGCGGGGAGCCTGCGACCTGCTGATGCCCAACATCTATCCCTATTGGGAGGGCGTCGCGGTGAAGGACGCCGGAGCGGCCTTCGCCTCCGCCATGGAGCAGATGAGCGGCTGCGCCGCCGGCAAGGAGATTCTGGTCTCCGAGACCGGCTGGCCCACCGACGGCGAGAGCAAGCAGGACGCCGTGGCCAGCGACGCCAACGCGGCGGCCTACTTCGAGGCGGTGCGCCAGTGGTCCCTGGACCACAAGACGGTGGTGCTGTGGTTCGACGCCCTGGACGAGCCCTGGAAGCAGCGGGATGAGGGCGTGGCAGGCGCCCACTGGGGCGTGCTGACCAAGGACGGCAAGCTCAAGAGCGGCTACGGCAAGACGGCCTTCTTCAAGAGCGTGCTGTCCGTGGGCAAGCCGAAGCTTCAGAGCGCGCAGAACGCCAAAGGCGGCGTGAAGCTGGGCTGGAGCAAGGCCAAGGGCGCCGTGCGCTACGAGCTGTGCTGCAAGAACGGAAAGGCCTGGAAGGTGGTGGCAAAGACCAAAAAAACCGCGCTTTTGGTCAAAACCAGCGACGGAAAGCGGGCGCTCCAGAGCGGCAAGCGCTACACCTTCGCGGTGCGCGCCGTGAACGCCGCGGGCAAGAAGTCCATGAGCGCGGCGAAGAGCGTGGTCTATGTGGCTGCGCCCGCGTGGAAGGCGGCGAAGAACAGCCAGCCGGGCACCCTCACCGTGACGCGCAAGGGCGCTGCGGGGCTCTCCGGCTGGCAGGTGCAGTACAGCACCGACAAGCGCTTCCCCAAGGGCAGCGGCAGCGTGAGCGTGGCGGGGGCGAAGGCCGTGAGCGTCAAGGTCACCGGGCTGACCCGGGGCAAAACCTACCATCTGCGGCTGCGCGGCTACAAAACGGTGTCCGGCAAGAAGGTGTATTCCGGCTGGAGCGCCGTGAAAAAGGTGAAAATCGCCAAGTGAGCACGGAACCCCCTGAAACGGACGAAAACAACTGAAACGGACCAAAAACAACCGCCCCGGGCTGGAAAACCCAGTCCGGGGCGGCATTTTGTTTGAGATTTTTACAGCTCCGTGAAGAACTCCACGTCCTCGCCCACGGGCCCCTTGCAGAAGGCCATGCGAATCTTCATGCCGCCCTCGGCGTGGGGCAGGGTCAGGTTCTTCGGCTCGATGGTGATTTCGTACCCGGCCTCCCGGACGCGGCGGACGCACTCGTCCACATCGTCGGTGAGCAGGGCGAAGTGGTGGATGCTGCCCTGGGGGCGCTGCTCCTCCCCGTTGTCGTTGATTTCCAGGATGGAGTTGCCCGTCCAGAGGAACACGCCGGAGCCGTCCTCCCAGCGGCGCAGAATGGCCATACCCAGCAGATTGCGGTAGAAGTGGATGGTTTCCTGAAGCTGCTCCCGGCCCACGGGCTTCAGGGAGATGTGATGAGTACCTTTGATGAGGGGCATGTCCTGCGCTCCTTTCGTGATTCCGTGGGGGCGTCCGGGCGAAAACCTTCGCTCAGACGCCCGTTTTTGCGGTATTTGCTCAGCCCAGAGGCTTTTTCTTGCCCTCCACCAGCAGTTGGAGGTCCTCCCAGAGGCCGTCCAGCAGGCCGATGGACTTGACGTACATGGCGTACTTCCAGTCGTACACGTCCGCCAGCTCCCGGTTGGGCTCGAACACGCCCGCCACGCTGCTCATGTTCGCCACGGCCTCGTCCAGAGAGGCGTACTCCCCGGTGGCCACGGCGGCGGCAATGGCGCAGCCCAGCGCGCCCGTCTCGTGGGCGGCGATGGTCTCCACCCGCACCTGCATCACGTCCGCGAACATCTGGGCCCAGACATCAGCCCGGGCGGCGCCGCCTGCCAGACGGATGACGGAGGGCGGAGCGGCCTTGGTCTCCGTGAGCTTGTCGAAGTGGTAGCGGTGGCAGAAGGTGATGCCCTCGAAGATGCTGCGCACCAGGTGCTTCCGGGTGTGGTTGGCGGCCATGCCGATGAAGCAGCCCTTGGCGTTGGGGTGCACGTTGGAGGCCATCAGGAAGGGCAGGAACAGGGGGACGAACTCCTGAGGCGGGGTCTCCTCCACCCACTCGTCCACCAGCGCGTGAATGTTGCCGCCCAAATCCTTGACCTGCTCCGTCAGCTCCGGCAGAAGCTGGCGGATGAACCACTCCAGATTGCCCGCGGAGGTGGGCGAGGACTCCTCAATGAGGTAGTAGCCCGGCAGGGCGAACAGGGAGTTCATCTGTACGGTACCGTCGAGCACGGGGGTTTTGCGGATGTACTCGTTGATGGACCAGGTGCCCGCAATCATGCAGACCTTGTCCTCGTCGATGACGCCGGAGGCGATGGCGCAGGCGTTGATGTCAAACATGCCGCCGATGACGGGAGTCCCGGCCCGGAGGCCGCACTGGGCGGCGGCGTTGAGGGTGATTTTTCCGCAGATGTCCGTAGCCCGGCACAGGGGCGGCAGGGCGTAGCGAATCTCACTCAGGCCGAAGAGCTCCAGCAGCCGCTCGTCGTATTGACCGGTGTGGAGGTTCAGCAGGCCGGAGCCGGAGATGTCGGTCAGCTCCGCGCCGGGGATGCCGGTGAGGCGGAAGCGGATGTAGTCCTTGCACTCGAAGATGTACTTGATGTGCTCGTAGCTCTCCGGCTCGTTGTCCCGCAGCCAGGCCAGCAGAGCCACCGGCTGACAGGCCATGACGTGCTGCGCGGAGTATTGGAAGGCCTTTTCCTCGGTGCCGTCCTCCCGCCAGCGCAGGGGGTAGGCGTAGGCGCGGTTGTCGGTGGAGATGATGCCGTTGCGCAGGGGCCGGTCGTCGTCGCTCCAGAGGTAGAGGCCCTTGCCGTGGCCGGAGATGCCCAGACCGGCGATGTCCGCGGGATTGACGCCGGTTTTGGCCAGAACGCCCCGAATCACGGAGCAGTTGGCCTCCCACATCTCCTCCATGTCCCGCTCCACGAAGCCGGGCCGGGGGGTGATGGCCTTGGTGGCGATGCCGCAGCTGCCGATTTCCCGACCATTTCGGTCAAACAAGGCGGCCTTTGTGGCGGTTCCACCGTTGTCCAGTCCGATAAAATAGTGCATATCTGCTCCAATTCTGCCGTCCGGCCGACATGCTCCGCGGGGACCCGGACGGCTCAGCCCGCGCGGCAGGGAAGGAGGGCCCGCGCAGGCAGACCCTCCCCGTTTCCCGGTTCTTACTTCTTGTAGTCCTTGTTGAGCAGGTCACGGCCGATGTCCTTGCCGCTGAGGAAGTCGGCGGCGATGTCGATGGCCTTCTTGTACATGCTCCAAAGGGCGTCTGTGGTCTGGGCGGAGACGTGGGGGGTGAGGATGACGTTGTCCAGCCCGATGAGGGGGGAGTCGGTGCTCAGCGGCTCCTGGGCGAACACGTCCAGGCCCGCGCCGAGAATCTTGCCGGCCTTGAGGGCCTCGGCCAGAGCCTCCTCGTCCACCAGGCCGCCGCGGGCGGTGCAGACGATGACCGCGTCCTTCTTCATCATCGCCAGGCGCTCGGCGTTGACGATGTGGTGGTTCTCCTTGGTGTAGGGCACATGGATGCTGATGGCGTCGCACTCCTGGAAGATGGTGTCCAGGTCGGTGAGCTTCGCGCCCAGCTTCTCCGCGATTTCGGGGGGCATGAAGGGGTCATAGGCCAGAATCTCGCAGTCGAAGCCGGAGAACAGCTTGGCCAGCCGCTGCCCGATGGCGCCGAAGCCCAGAATGCCCACCTTCTTGTTCATCATCTCGCCGCCGATGTTGCGCACCCAGTTGCCGGACTCCACGCAGGCGCGGTTCCGGGGCAGCTGCCGCTTGGCGGCCATAATCATGGTCATGGCCATTTCCGCCACGCTCTGGGCGTTGGCGGCGGTGGTGCGGGCGATGGCGATGCCGTTCTTGGAGGCGTCGGCCAGATTGACCGCGTCGAAGCCCACGCCGTAGCGGACCAGCAGCTTGACGGAGTCCTTCACCTGAGAGAAAATGGCGTCGTCGTAGGGCTCCACGTCGATGATGCCCGCGTCCGCGCCCTGGAGGGCGGCGATGGCGCTCTCATTGGAGAAGGGCATCTGGGGAACCCACACATACTCCAGACCCAGGCCCGCCGCGTAGTCCTTGGCCTTCTTGTTCAGCTCGTTGTAGAGCTCGGAGGGGGTACCGTACAGACAAACCAGTTTTTTCATGTAGATTACTCCTTTTTATCGGCGGGCCTCAGGCCGTCTGAGGGGTCTGACGCCCGCTCTGGCGGCTCCGGCGCCCCCAACAAGGGGGAAAAAGGGACGCCGGAGCAGAAAATGACGAAATCAGCCTGAAAAGGGGACTAATCAGTCAAAATAGACCAGCTTCGCGTTGTTGTAGTACACGTCTGCCAGCTCCTCGGCGGTGAAGGCGCTGCCCTTCTGGAGGTAGTCGGTCAGATGCTCATAGCTGTCGTTGGTGGCAGCGTAGGGGGCGTCGGTGCCCCACATGAGCTTCTTCGCGCCGACGATGTCCTTGGCCTGGGCCAGGTACTCGTGGGTCTCCGGATAGGGGTACACGTCGGGGGCCATGATTTTGGGCATGGCGGCGATGTCGAACCAGATGTTGGCCTGGCTCAGCAGGGACAGCTCCGCGCGCCACTCTTTGGTCTTGGCGCGGGCGGGGGCCAGCAGGTGGCAGACCACCAGCTTCAGGTCGGGGCAGCGGTCCGCGATGCGCTCCAGAGCGGAGACCTGATGGCTCTCCATCTCGATGTCGCCCACGTCCAGAGCCACAACGCCCTTGTGCTGCTCCACCAGCTTGTAAATGCGCATCATGCGCTCGCCGGAGAGGTCGAAGGGGTCATGGCAGCCCATGAGGCCGCCGCCGCAGCTGACCTCGAACTTGGCCAGCCGGAAGCCCAGCTCCTCGAAGTCCCGCTCCAGCTTCTCCATGTACCCGGTCATGAAGGGGTCGATGGTGCAGGAGGGGCAGAAGCGGTCGGGATACTTCTTCAGCAGCTCCGCGTGATAGAGGTTCTGGAAGCCGTACATGCTGCCGTTCATCAGCACGGCCCGCTCCACGTCGTTGCGGTCCATGATTTTGAGGGCCTGCTCGGCGGTGAAGTGGTCGTCGCCGTAGTCGCCGTTGGTGGGCAGGAGCTGGAACTCCTCGCCGTTGCCCCAGGAGGCCCTGCCGCCTCCGATGGCTCTCAGCTCGCCCCGGCGGCAGTAGCCGGCGAGGACCTTCGCCAGGTGCAGGTGCGCGTCAATTTTCTTCATGGGTTCAGGCCTCCTTCTTCACAATCTTCTTAACCTTCTTGCGGGCCTGATCGGTGTGCTGGAGGGCGTCGAAGCCGACCGCGATGATAATCACCAGACCCTTGACCAGACCGGCGTGGGTGGAGGGAACGCTCATCAGGTTCAGGCCGTTGTTCAGCAGGCCCATGAGGACCGCGCCGAACATGGCGCCGAGCACGGTGCCCTCGCCGCCCAGCAGGGACACGCCGCCGATGACGCCGGCGGTGATGACGTCGTTGGTGTAGCCGCTGCCGGTGGAGGCCATGGCCTGCTGGGTCATGGAGGCCAGAATCACGCCGCCCAGGGCGGTGGTGAGGCCGGAGAAGACGTAGCAGAGCACGGTGGAGCGGCGCACGTTGATGCCGGAAATCTCAGCCGCGGTGGCGTTGCCGCCCACGGCGTAGATGTAGCGGCCGAACTCGGTCTTGCGCAGCACATACCAGGCCAGCGCGGCGATGAGAATCATCAGATAGATGGGCAGGGGGAAGCCCAGAATCTTCTTGGCGCCGATGGCGGTGAAGGCGGCGGGCTCCGTGCAGCTGATGATTTTATTGGAGGTGACAATCATGCTCAGGCCCAGGAAGATGCTCTGGGTGGCGAAGGTCACCAAAAAGGCGGGGATGTGGAAGCGGGTGATGACGATGCCGTGGAGGCAGCCGGCCGCGGCACCCACCGCCAGAGCGGCGAGGATGCCCGCGAAGACGCCGCCGGTGGAGTTGTGGAAATAGGTGATGGTCTTCACCGTCACCACGGCGCAGAAGCCGCACAGGGTGGCGATGGAGAGGTCAATGCCTCCGATGAGGAAGACGAAGATGGTGCCGCAGACCATGATGCCGATGACGGAGATGGACCAGAGCACGTTGGCAAAGTTGCTCACCGTCAGGAAGGTAGAGGGCCGGAGGATGGTCAGCACAATGATAAACACCAACAAAATCAGGGGTTTAGAGTACTTAGTCAGGTTGAAATTCTTCATGATGCCTCCTCCTCTTCTGCCACGCCCTGGCCGGCGGCAAGCACCTTGGACTGGGTGACCTCGACGTTCTTGAACTCCTTGACGATGTCGCCCTTGCGCATGACGAGGATGCGGTGGGACACGCGGATGAGCTCCTGGAGGTCCGAGGTGACGACGATGACCGCCACGCCCTGCCTGGCCAGGTCCTCAAGGATGCGGTAGATTTCGTCCTTAGCACCCACGTCGATGCCCGCGGTGGGCTCGTCCACGATGAGCAGGTTCAAATCCCGCATCAGCCACTTGCCCAGAACCACCTTCTGCTGGTTGCCGCCGGACATGACGCCGACCTGCTTGCCGGGGTCCGCGGGCCGGATGTCGATGGAGGAGATGGCCTTCTTGCTCATCTCCAGCTCGGCGGCGTCGGACACGGACAGGCCGTTTTTGGGCAAAATATCGTAGTTGGTCAGGGCCACGTTCCGGGTGGTGGAGAGCAGGGGGATGAAGCCCTGATTGCGCCGGTCCTCGGGCACGAAGCCGATGCCCGCCAGAATGCTGTTCTTGGGGGAGGGGCTGAGGGTCTTGCCGTCCAGGATGACGGTGCCGCTCTGGGCCTGGTCCACGCCGTAGATGGCGCGCACCAGCTCGGTGCGTCCGGCACCGATGAGGCCGCCGAAGCCCAGAATCTCGCCCCGGTGCACCTGGAAGCTGATGTTGCGGAAGCGGTCGGCCTTGTCGGTGAGGTTCTGCACGTCCAGCCGGACCTCGGTGTCCTCGCTGTGGAGCATCTTCTTGGAGCCGGCGGACTCGTCCACCTCCTTGCCGATCATGGTCTTGATGACCTTGGCGGGGACGATTTCCTCCTTCTGGAGCACGGCCTCGTTCTTGCCGTCGCGCAGGATGGTCAGCCGGTCGGAGAGGCGGTAGACCTCCTCCAGACGGTGGGAGATGTAGATGATGGACACGTTCTGCTCGCGCAGGGTGGTGATGATGCGGAAGAGCATCTCCGCCTCCTTGCCGGACAGGGACGCGGTGGGCTCGTCCATAATCAGCAGCTTGGAGTTCTGGGACAGGCCCTTGAGAATCTCGATGAGCTGGCGCTGGCCGATGCCCAGGTTGTCCACGATGGTGGTGGGCTTGAGGGGGAACTCATACTTGTCGATGAGCTCCTGGGTCATTTCGTTCATCTTCTTGTGGTCGATGAGGCCGAAGGCGTTCTTCGGCTCCCGGCCCAGGAAGACGTTCTGGGCCACGGTCAGCGGGGGAATGACGGAGAGCTCCTGATAGATACACGCCACGCCCAGCTTCTGGCAGTCCTGATAGTTGTTGATTTCAACGGGCTTGCCCTCCCAGTAAATCTGGCCGTCGTCCTTGGTGTACACGCCGGTGATGATTTTGATGAGGGTGGATTTGCCGGCGCCGTTCTCGCCCATCAGGGCGTGGACCTCGCCCCTGCGGACCTCGAAGCGGACGTCTTGCAAGACGGGCACGCCGGAAAAGCTCTTATAGATGCCCTTTGCCTCCAAAATAGTCTCATGATTCGCCATTATTCCATGCCCTCCTTTGCGCCTTGCTCCTTCGCCGCACGGTCCATGCGGTTCTTGTAGGCCGCGTCGAACATGACCACGAGGATGATGATCACGCCCTTGATGACGTACTGATAGGCATTGTTCATATCCAGCTTCTGCACGCCGCTCTCCAGGGTGGCCATGAACAGGGCGCCGATGAGCATGCCGACCACGTCACCGCTGCCGCCGCTCAGGGCGACGCCGCCCACGACGGCCGCCGCGATGGGGTTGAACTCGAAGCCGTCGCCGATGGCGGTGGTGGCGCTCTGGAGCCGGGCGGTGGTGAACACGCTGCCCACAGCCGCGCACAGGCCGACGATGGTGTAGACAATCATGCGGGTCTTGGCCACGTCGATACCGGACAGGGCGGCGGCCTTCTTATTGGCGCCGACCGCGTAGATGTTGGTGCCCAGACGGGTGTACTTGAGCAGGATTTGACCGGCCACGACGAAGAAGATCATGGCCAGAACCACGAAGTAGAACGGGCCGATGGCGTAGCCCAGCACCGCGTAGGTGGAAATGTTCATGGGCTGGCTCATAATGACCCCGTTCGCGTCCTTCACGGCGATAATGTAGGTGACGGCGCGGAAGATGGTCATGGTGGCCAGGGTGCCGATGAACTCAGGGATGCCGATCTTGCCGATGATGTAGCCGTTGAACAGGCCGCACAGCACGCCGACGATGAGGCCCAGCAGAATCATGATGGGGATGGGCCACAGGGTGTAGGCATAGATATTGGCCATGGTCATGCCCACCACGGCCATGATGCTGCCGGTGGACAGGTCGATGCCCGCGGTGATGATGGCGTAGGTGACGCCCACGCCGACGATGGCCACCACGGAGGTGTCCCGAACGATTTCAATGAAGTTGTTGGCGTTCAGGAATTTGGTCCCGGCCAGGGCCGAGAACAAAATGATGAGGACGACCAGCATGGCAATGGAGATCAGCCGTCTGAGAGTAGACTGTTTCATCTGTTTCACTTTGCATTCGCTCCTCTGCTATGGATTTGGGGCTGCCGATTACCAGCGGTCCTCGGCGGCGATGGAGCCAACGGTCTCCTTGGTAGCCACGATGGGCTCCATGATGACCTGAGGAGTTTCAGTGAGCACGTTGTAGCTGTACTCGGAGCCAATCATCAGCAGCGCGATCTTGGCGGCAGTGGAGCCCTCGTCCCAGCTGTTGGTGTAGATGGTGCCGCTCATCTGGCCGTTCTCGATCATGGCCAGGGCGTCCTTCTCGCCGTCGGCGCCCCAGATGCACAGCTTGCCGCCCAGGCCCTTGGAGTCGGCAGCCAGCGCGGCACCCTCGGCCATGGCGTCGTTGATGCAGAACACGCCGGCCAGGTCGCTGTGGCTCTGGAGGAAGCTGTTCATGACGGTCATGGCCTTCTCCTTCTCGAAGGAGGCGGACTGCGCGTCAACGATCTCAATGTCGGGGTAGTTGGCGATGGTCTCACGGAAGCCCTGCTCCAGGTTGTCGGTCCGGTGCAGGCCGGGCACGCCCTGGATGATGCCGATCTTGCCCTTGCCGCCCAGCTGCTCGGCCATCTTGTCGGCGGCCATGCGTCCGGCGTCATAGTCCACGGCCATGACCAGGGCGCTGTGGACGGTGTCGGCGTCCAGGTTCAGGGTGATGACGGGGATGCCGGCCTCCTCAGCCTGGGCCACGGACTGGGCCAGGGCGGTGCCGTCGGAGCACTGAATGATGATGGCGTCGTAGCCCTGGTTGATGATGTCGCCCATGAGCCGCACCTGGGTCTCGGCGCTGCTCTGGCCGTCGAACTCACCGATCTTGATGTTGGACCAGGACGCGCACTCGCGCTTGATGCCCTCCAGCCACGCCTGGTTGTTGGGGGTGCCGATGTCGTGGGCGACATAGGCGATTTTAATCTCGTCGGCGGTGTAGGGGTCCTTTTTGACCTTGTTGCTCACACCGCCCACGGCCTCACCGGCAGCGGCGGTGTTCCCGCCGGCGGGATCGACGCGCACGGTTTTCTGGATGGTGCAGCCGGAGCAGGCAACGAGCAGCATGGCCGCCAGAACAAACGCAAGCAGTTTCTTTTTCATGTTCTTCCCTCCTGATGGTGTCAAGATGATTGGGAACGGGAATGCCCCCGTTCGGGATGGCCCGGGGCCTGGGGCACGGGGCCGGTGCTGACTTCCTCCTTTCTGCGAACGGTGGATGGATATGAACGGGCCGCGGTCCCCGAACGCGCAAAGGGGCGGGGAGAGCGGCAAATTCAACGAAAACGCTCCGGAGTCCCGGGAAAGAATCCGGCTGAATATCTTGAATACATTAATTTTAATACGGGATGTAAACAAATTGATAGATTCCTGTCGGTTTTCAAATGAACATTTTTAAAATAAACCATTTTATATAAGTATACATTGGAAAATATTGAAAATCAATTGTCAATTACCCACAAATTAGCTGGATTTCCCTTGTGCAAATCGACGAAAATCAGAAAAAAACGTGATTTTCGCGATTGACTATTTGAAAAGCTGCCGCCGTGTGTTATAATTTTACGAAAGCCTATGTATACATTAGAGAGAGTCAATCAGCCTGTGGTTCAAGGAAGAGTGCTATGATGTATACAAGAGTAAAGCGTGATGGACACAAGCAAAAGTGATTTATGTCACATCTAAATACATACACCCCTGATTTGGTTGCTCTGGAGGATAGTGATGGATAGAACAAAGCAGAACAACAGCCGCAATACCGTGTATCATGTATTGAGAGAGCGCCTCATCAACTGCGTCTACGCGCCGGGCAGCCGCCTCAACGAGGTGCGTCTGGCGGAGGAGTTCGGCGTGAGCCGCACGCCCATCCGGGAGGCCGTGGGCAAGCTGGAGATGGACGGCTATGTGAAGGTGCTGCCGAAACGGGGCATTTATGTCACAGATGTGACCATGAAGGACGTTTTTCAGATTTTTCAGACCCGAATCGAGATTGAACCCCTGGCGCTGCGGCTGAGCATCCCCCATCTGAACCGGGAGGAGCTGAGGGTGTTCCGGGAGCAGTTCACGGGGGAGGACCCGGACCTGGCCCACGCCTTCCGGGTGGACACGGCAATGCACCTGTTCCTCATCGACCACTGCGGGAACAACTACATCATCAACATGATGCACAAGCTCTTTGACGACAACACCCGGGTGGTTCTGGCCACGAAGCAGGACCAGACGAAGATTCACCGGGCCCGGGAGGAGCATCTGGCGATTCTGGACGCCCTGCTGGAGGGCCGCGGCGCGGAGGAGTGCGCGGAGCTGATGCGCAGGCATCTGGAGACCTGTCGGCAGGCGGCGGTGTCGTTCTTCTACAACAGCCAGAGCTCGGCGCAGGTGCCCTCGGCCAGCGACTACCTCTCCAACGCGCTGCGCGGCATCGAGGGGAAGTACTGATGTAAAATTGACGAAAAAAGCCCTGAATCGGCGAGGATTCAGGGCTTTTTCTGTGAAATTGTTACAGCAGAGGGGGGTCAGCCTCAGGGAACCCCCGGGCGAATCCCCTCTGCGGGGCACTTTGGCCGCAAGCGGCTCACGCACGGTTTCCCCCTGCAAAAAGGAGGGGATTTCCGACAAATGCACCGTTTTAGGACGCTTTCAAGGGGCTGCGCCGGACGCGCCCCCCTGCACTCACTGGCGATAGGTCTTCAGGAAGTCGCCGATGTCGAGGATGGCGTCGTGGAGCTTCTGCGCCTCAGGCAGGAGCACCAGGCGGAAGTGGTCGGGGTCGGGCCAGTTGAAACCGGTGCCGCCGACCAGCAGGATGTGCTTGGCCTCCAGCAGGTCCCGGGCGAACTTGCGGTCGTCCTTGATGTTGAACTTCGGGTCAATCTTCGGGAACACATAGAAGGCGGCGTTGGGCCGGCGGTAGGAGAGGATGCCCTCGTCCTGGAGCTGGTCCAGGGCCTCGATGGCGGCCTTGCGCTGCTCGTAGATGCGCCCGCCGGGGGACATCATGGCGATGGTGCTGTCGGGGTCGTTCATGGCGGCGGGCACCACAAGCTGGGTCAGGGCGTTGGCGCACAGGCGCATGGAGCACAGCTTGTTGAAGTTGGTGTGCAGGTCCTTGGTGTACTCTCTGGGACCGCTGATGACCGCCCAGCCGCAGCGGAAGCCGCAGATGATGTGGCTCTTGGACAGGCCGTTGAGGGTGACCACGGGGATGTCCGGCGCGAGGGCGGCGGTGGAGCGGAAGGGCACGTCGCCCACGATGAGCCGGTCGTAAATCTCGTCAGAGATGAGCAGCAGCTCGTGGTCGCGGCAGAACTGGGCCACCTTCTCCACCAGCTCGGGGGCGTAGACCTGACCGGTGGGGTTGTTGGGGTTGATGATGAGCACGGCCTTGGTTTTGGGGCTGAGCTTCTTCTCCATATCGGCCAGGTCGGGATACCAGTCGGACTCCTCGTCGCAGCGATAGAACACGGGCTTGGCGCCGGCCAGGTAGCAGGAATTGCTCCAAAGGCTGTAGCCGGGGGTGGGCATGAGCATCTCGTCCCCGGCGCTGAGGATGGAATCGCAGAGCATGGGGGCCAGCTCGCTGACGCCGTTGCCGATGAAGATGTCGTCGATGTTGATGTCCTGAAGGCCGCGGCTGAGGTGGTACTCCAGCAGGGCCTGGCGCGCGGCGGGCATGCCCTTGTGGTCGCAGTAGCCCACGGCCTTGTCGGCGTTCTCCAGCAGGGCCTTTTTCACGCTGTCGGGCATGCCGAAGCCGAAGGTGGCGGGGTTGCCGGTGTTCAGCTTCATGACCTCAATGCCCTGGCGGGTCATCTCCTGGGCGCGCTCGAAGACGGGCCCGCGAATGTCACTGTGGACGATTTTCAGCTTGTCAGAGCTTTCAATGACCTTCATGATTCCTTCCTCCTGTCAGATAGAGACTCTTTTCATTTCTGTCCGAACAAATGTTACCTTCTATAATATACCAAAGAATCGGAACTGCGTCAAGGTTCTTTGGCAATCTTTTACAAAAATACAAGCCAAAACCGGGCGGCGGGGGTGGGAGTGCGGGCTCCGGACAGAACCCGACGGAGGCGGTTTCGTTCCCGTAAGGTTCCAGGGCAACAGCATTTAAAACCGCATGAAAACAGCGCATTTATCGGAAATTTGCAACCTTTTGTAGGGGCGGCCATTGGCCGCCCGGCAAAGATTGAGAGAATCCCGGGCGCGCAATGCACGCCCCTACACAAAATGACAGCAAATCGGGCTGTTGTAGCGCGAAAACAAAGAAATTTTAATGCGGTTGCCCTGCGGAAGGTTCACCCCGGACTTGCGGGCGGGGGCAAAATGGGCTATAATAGGGTACACTTTGCGGGAGCCGGGCTGTGGACGCGGTTTCCCGCTCGGAAGCGTTGAAACAACAACAAATTTTGAAGGAACGGGCCGGAGCGGCAGGACTGCTCCGCGCCGATGAAGCAGCAAGAGGGAGGGGACCGGCATGAGCGAAGCAATCCATGTGACAGTCGAACTCCCTGTAACAATTTTGTCCGGGAGGGGAGCAGCATGAGCGAACCAATCCACGGCGGGGACGTGTGGCGCTGGGGCGCGGCGCGCCCGCTGGACTTCTCCGCCAGCCTGAACCCGATGGGCATGGCTCCGGAGGTGCGTCAGGCCGCCCACCGCGGCGTGGAGCTGAGCGTCCACTACCCGGACCCCCTTTGCGCGGGCCTGAGCCGGGCGCTGAGCGCGCAGACGGGCCTGCCTGAGGACTGGATGGTCTGGGGCAACGGCGCCGCCGCCCTGCTGGAGGCCGCTGTGGGCACTCTGCGTCCCCGTCGCGCCCTGCTGTTCTCCCCCTGTTTCGGGGAATATGAGCGGGTTTTGACCCAATTTCATTGCGAAATTCACCACCACCCCCTCCGCTCGGAGGACAGCTTTGACCTGACCGGGGCCGCGCTGTCGGCCATCGTTCCGGGGCTGGATTTGGTGCTGCTCTGCACGCCCAACAACCCCACGGGCCGCTGCATCGACCCGGCGCTGCTCTCTGCGGCGCTGGAGCGCTGTGAGCAGGTGGGCGCGGCGGCGCTGGTGGACGAGAGCTTTCTGGAGCTCAGCGACCCGGAGCGCCGGACGAATCTGCTGCCCCGGCTCCGTCCGGGCTGCAAGCTGCTGCTGCTGCGCTCCCTGACCAAAAGCCACTGCATCCCCGGTCTGCGGCTGGGCTGCGCCCTGTGCGCCGACGAGGCGTGGATGTCGGCCATCCGCGGCTGGGGGCAGCCCTGGAGCGTCAGCGTCCCCGCGCAGCTGGCCGGGGAGGCGGCGATGGGGCGTCCCGACTGGCCGGAGGCGGCGCTGCGCCTCATCCGACCCGAACGCGTGCGCATGACAAAAGCGCTGCGGGAACTGGGCTGCACGGTCTGGGAGAGTGATACGAACTTTCTGCTCTTCCGCGCGCCGGGGGACCGGACGCTGCGGGAGCGGCTGCTGGGCCGCGGCATCCTGATTCGCAGCTGTGCGGATTTCAGGGGCCTGGGGCTGGAATACTACCGCGCGGCCATCCGCACGGGGGAGGAAAATACCACTTTATTGGCCGCAGTCAGAGAGGAGAGGGGCACATGGCACGACCCATTATGATACAGGGCACCACCTCCAACGCGGGAAAGAGCCTGATTTGTGCGGCTTTGTGCCGGATTCTGCGGCAGGACGGGTATCGGGCGGCGCCCTTCAAGAGCCAGAACATGGCCCTGAACTCCTACGTCACGCAGGACGGTCTGGAGATGGGACGCGCCCAGGTGCTTCAGGCCCGGGCGGCGGGTCTGGAGCCGGACGTGCGCATGAACCCCATCCTGCTCAAGCCCACCTCGGACGTGGGCTCTCAGGTCATCGTCAACGGGGTCAGCCGGGGCAACTTCCGGGCGAAGGAGTACTTTTCCCGGAAAAAAGAGCTGATTCCGGATATTTTAGCCGCGTATGAGGGCCTTTCGGCGGAAAACGATGTGATTGTCATCGAGGGGGCGGGCAGCCCTGCGGAAATCAATCTCAAGGAAAACGACATTGTGAACATGGGCCTTGCGGCGCTGGTGGACGCGCCGGTGCTGCTGGTGGGGGACATCGACCCCGGCGGGGTCTTCGCGGCCCTCTACGGCACGGCGGCGCTGCTGGAGCCGGAGGAACGGGCAAGAATCCGGGGTTTTATTATCAACAAGTTCCGGGGCGACGTGACCATTCTGGAGCCGGGTCTGCGGCAGCTGGAGCAGCTGACCGGCATCCCGGTGGTGGGGGTGGTCCCCTGGCTGCATCTGGATTTGGACGACGAGGACTCCCTGTCCCAGCGGCTGACGCGCCGGGAGGCGGGCGGCGCGGCGGACGTGGCGGTGATTCGCCTGCCCCGCATCTCCAACTTCACGGACTTCAACCCGCTGGAGCGCATGGGCGAGGTGAGTCTGCGCTACGTCCGCTCCGCGTCGGAGCTGGGCGCGCCGGATTTGGTGGTTCTGCCCGGCACAAAGAACACGCTTTCGGACCTGAACTGGCTGAAACAGTCGGGTTTGGCGGACAAAATTCTGGCCCACGCGCGCGCGGGCGGCGCGGTGCTGGGCATCTGCGGCGGTTATCAAATGCTGGGGAGACAGATTTCCGACCCCCAGGGCGTGGAGGGCGGCGGCAGCGCGCCCGGACTGGGCCTGCTGGCTGCGGAGAGCGTGCTGATGGGGGAGAAGACCCGCCGCCGCGTTCGGGGCCGCGTTCTCCGCGCCGGGGGCGTGTTCGCGCCGCTGGCCGGGACGCCCTTCGCGGGCTACGAGCTGCACATGGGCCGCACGGAAGTCACCGGTCCCGCCTTCGCCGCCCTGAACGGTGCAGAGGAGGACGGAGCCGCCGCCGGGAACGTCTTCGGCACCTACGTCCACGGGCTCTTCGACCAGGGCGAGTTTGCCGCGGCGCTGGTGAACTGCCTGCTGGCGGCCAAGGGCCTGCCTCAGACGGCCCGCGCCGGGGACTGGTCCGCGGTGCAGGAGCGGGAGCTGGACCGGCTGGCAGAGGCGGTGCGGCGGAGCATCGACATGAAACTCATCCATAAGCTGGTGAAAGCATGAACAATCTTATCGAATACGTCCGCCCGGAGGACATTGAGGAGCGGAGCATGGCGCTCATCGAGGCGGAGCTGCCCGGGCCGCTGCCGGAGCCCATCGCGCCGGTGGTGAAGCGGGTCATCCACACCACGGCGGACTTCGACTACGCAAAAAACCTGGTCTTTTCGCCCGGCGCGGTGGAGCGGGGCCGCGCGGCCCTGCTGCGGGGCTGCACGGTGGTCACGGACACGACCATGGCCCAGGCGGGCATCAACAAGCGGGCGCTGGAGCGGTTGGGCGGCAAAACCGCCTGCTTCATCGCCCACCCGGAGGTGGCGCGCCGGGCCAAAGAGGCGGGCACCACCCGCAGCGCGGCGGCGGTGGACTTCGCCGCGGAGACCCTGACGGGGCCGTTGCTGTTTGTGGTGGGCAACGCCCCCACGGCGCTGCTGCGGCTCCGGGAGCTGGTGGAGGCGGGGCGCGTGTCGCCGGAGCTGGTCATCGGCGTGCCGGTGGGCTTTGTGAACGTGGTGGAGGCCAAGGAGCTGGCCCTGACGCTGAGCGTGCCCCACATCGTGGCCCGGGGCCGCAAGGGGGGCAGCAACGTGGCCGCGGCCATTGTCAACGCGCTGCTCTACGGCTGCCCGGGCGGCCGGTAAAACGTGCAAATAAGAGGAAATAACCGTGGAAAAACAGGAAAAACAGGAGAAAATGCAGGGCACACAGGCCCTTTTGGTGGTCAGCTTCGGCACCACCCACAAGGACACGCTGGAGCGGAGCATTGAGGCCATTGAGGCGGATCTGCGCGCGGCCTTTCCCCAGCGGGAGTTCCGGCGCGCCTTCACCAGCGGCATCATCCGCCGCCGGATTCGGCTCCGGGACCGGGTGAAAATCGACGGCGTGGTGGAGGCGCTGGAGGCCCTGTGGCTGGAGGGCTACGAGGACGTGCTGGTGCAGCCCACCCACATCATCAACGGCGAGGAAACCGCCCGGCTGCGCTCGGAGGTGCGGCTCTACTCGGACCAGTTCAAGAAGCTGCGGGTGGGGGAGCCGCTGCTGACGCAGCAGCGGGACTACGAGCAGCTGGTGGAGGCCATCGTGGCGGAGCTGCCCGATTTGGGCTTCGACGGCGCGCTGGCGCTGATGGGCCACGGCACGAAGCACTTCGCCAACCCGGCCTACGCGGCGCTGGAGTACGTCTTCCACGCCAAGGGCCACACCAACGTGTTTGTGGGCACGGTGGAGGGCTATCCCACCATCAAAGAGCTGATTCAGCGTCTGGACGGCCAGCTCAACGCCCGCCGGGTGTTCGTCGCGCCGCTGATGGTGGCCGCGGGCGCTCACGTCAGCGAGGACATGGCCGGGGACGGCCCGGAGAGCTGGAAGAATCAGCTTTTGGCCCACGATTACCAGCCCATTCTCATTGAAAAGGGGCTGGGCGAGTACCCGCTGGTACGGGAGCTGTTCGTGCGCCACGCGAAAGAGGCGCTGGAGCGGCGATGAAACCGCTGGAGCACTATATAGAGGTAGGGCAGCAGCGGCTGCGCTGCGGCTGCACCACGGGCACCTGTGCGGCGGCGGCGGCCCGGGCGGCGGCGACCTTGCTGCTCACGGGCACGGCGCCGGGCGCTGTGCTGGTGGACACGCCCGCCGGGCTCACCGTGGAGGTGGAGGTGGAGGCGTCCCAGCTGCACACCGACGAGGCTGTTTGCGCCGTGACCAAGGACGCCGGGGACGACCCGGACGTGACGGACGGTCTGCACATCGTGGCCGCGGTCCGGCGGGACCCTTCGGGCTTTTCGGTTCACGGCGGGGACGGCGTGGGCCGGGTCACGCGGCCGGGTCTGGACCAGCCCCCCGGTGCGGCGGCCATCAACTCCGTGCCCCGCCGGATGATATTGGAGCAGCTTCGGATTGCGGCCGGGGAGGCGGGCTATGCGGGCGGCCTCAGCGCCACGATTTCGGTCCCGGAGGGGGCGCGGGTGGCCGCGAAAACCTTCAATCCCCGGCTGGGCATCGTGGGCGGGGTGTCCATTCTGGGCACTACGGGTCTGGTCCGGCCCATGAGCGAGGAGGCGCTGATCGCCTCCATCCACGCGGAGCTGAACTTGCACAAAAGTGAAGGGGAGACGGACCTGCTCCTGACGCCGGGCAGCTACGGCGCGGCCTTCTGCCGGGACGTTCTGCGCCTGGAGACGGAGCGCGCGGTGCAGTGCTCCAACTACATCGGTGCGGCGCTGGACCATGCGGCGCTGCTGGGCTATCGCTCCGTGCTGCTGGTGGGCCACGCCGGGAAGCTCATCAAAGTCGCCGCGGGGGTGATGAACACCCACTCGCGCACGGCGGACGCCCGGCTGGAGACTCTGGCCGCTCACGCCGCCCTCAGCGGCGCGGACCGCTCCCTCGTCCGGTCGGTCATGGACAGCGCCACCACCGACGCCGCCCTGGACTGCCTGCTGTGCGCCGATCTGCTGCGCCCCACCATGGACAGCCTCACCGCCGCGCTGGAGGAGCGCCTTCGGAGCAGGGGAGGGGAGGGGCTGCAAGTGGAGGCCATCCTCTTCAACCACCGCCACGGGCTGCTGGGCCGCACCCGGGGGGCGGATGTATTGCTTGCACGACACAGAAAGGAGCGCTGAGCTGAGATGGTACACTTTGTGGGGGCCGGTCCGGGTGCCCCGGACCTTATCACCGTTCGGGGATACAACCTGCTCCGGCAGGCGGACGTTGTGGTCTATGCGGGGTCCCTGGTGAACCCCGAACTGCTCCAGGGGTGCAAACCCGGGTGCCGGTGCTATAATTCCGCGAAAATGACGCTGGAAGAGGTGGTTTCTGTGCTGGAAAGCGCCTCAAAAAATGGGTGTGAAGTAGTTAGACTTCACACTGGAGATCCGGCCCTCTACGGGGCAATCCGGGAGCAGATGGAGGCTTTGGACGCTCTGGGGGTCCCCTGGGACGTGACGCCGGGGGTATCCTCCTTCTCCGCGGCGGCGGCGGTGATGGGCGCTGAATATACCCTCCCGGGGGTATCTCAGACGGTGATTTTGACCCGCTGCGCCGGTCGGACGCCGGTGCCGGAGGGGGAGGCCCTCTCCTCCCTGGCATCCCACGGCGCGAGCATGGTGCTCTTCCTCTCCACGGGGCTGGCGGAGCAGGTGCAGGCCGACTTGCTGGCCGGGGGCTATGACCCGGACACCCCGGCGGCGGTGGTCTACAAGGCCAGCTGGCCGGAGGAGCGGATTCTGCGCTGCACCGTGGGGACCCTGGCCGGGACGGTGGCCGCGTCGGGCCTCAAGCAGACGGCGCTCATCACGGTGGGGGACTTCCTCTCCGGCACGGTGGAGCGCTCGAAGCTCTACGACCCGGGCTTCTCCCACGGCTGGCGGGAGGCGAAGCCGTGAAGCTGGCCCTGACCGCCTTCACCCGCCGGGGGGTAGAGTTGGCCCTGCGCCTGCGGGACCTGCTGGGCGAGGGCGAGGTCTGGACCCTGCCCCAATTCGTCCGGAAGGGCGTAAAAATCTACGCCTCCCTGTCAGACTGGACGGCGGAGCGATTTGCACAAAACTATGGTCTGGTCTATGTGGGCGCCGTGGGCATCGCGGTGCGGGCCATTGCCCCCTGTGTCCGTGACAAGCGGACAGACCCGCCGGTGCTGGCGGTGGACGAGGGCGGGCGCTGGGTGGTGCCCCTGCTCTCCGGACACGTGGGCGGGGCCAACGCATTGGCCCGGCGCGCGGCGGCGCTGCTGGGGGCGGAGGCGGTGCTGACCACCGCCACGGATGTCCGGGGCCTCTTCGCCGTGGACCAGTGGGCCGCGGAACACGGGATGACCATCCCCGACCCGGCGGCGGCGAAGCGCGTCTCCGCGGCCCTGCTGGAGGGGCGGACGGTGGGCTTCGTCTCGGAGCTGCCCCACGGTCCCCTGCCCGCGCAGGTGGAGGAGGGCGAGAGCGTCCCCGGCTTCGCGGTGAGCTGCCGCAGCGGGGACTGCTTTCCGCCCGGCATGCTGGTACTGCACCCGAAACTGCTGAGCGTGGGCGTCGGCTGCAAGCGGGGCACCAGCGCCGAGCGGCTGGAGGCGGCGGTGCGCGGTGCGCTTTTGGACGCGCATCTTGCCCCGGAGAGCGTGGAGGCGCTGGCCTCCATCGACCGCAAGGCGGACGAGCCGGGGCTGCTGGCCCTGGCGGAGCGCTGGGGGGTCCCCTGCCGCTTCTACACCGCCGACGAGCTGCGGGCGGTGCCGGGCGCGTTCACGGCCTCGGCGTTCGTGCAGAGCGTCACGGGGGTGGACAACGTCTGCGAGCGCAGCGCGGTCTGCTCCGCGGAGGGCGGGATGCTGCTGGTGCGCCGCCGCGCCGGGGACGGCGTCACCGTGGCGGTGGCCCGGAGAACGTGTTTCTATTCATTTTGTGATGAGGAGGGCTGAATATGGCCTCAACAAAGGACTATCTGACCTTCATTCTGGACCAGCTTTCGGAGCTGGAGCATGTGCGCAGCCGGGCGATGATGGGGGAATACCTCCTCTATTACCGGGACAAGCTCTTTGGCGGCGTGTACGACGACCGGCTGCTGGTGAAGGACCTCCCCGCGGCCCGGGCCCTGATGCCCGACGCGCCGCTGGAGGAGCCCTACCCCGGCGCGAAGCCCATGCTGCTGGTGGAGCAGGTGGACGAGCGGGCGTTCCTGACCGCACTGGTGCGGGCCATGGAGCCGGAGCTGCCCGCCCCGAAGCCGAAGCGGAGGAAGAAATCATGAGCCTGTACCTGGTGGGTCTCGGGCCCGGCGGCGGCGCGGATATGACCCGGCGGGCCCGGGAGACCCTGGAGCGCTGCACGATTTTGGCGGGATACACCACCTATATCGAGCTGATTCGGGCGGATTATCCACAAAAAGAGCTGCTTGTCACCCCCATGCGCCGGGAGGAGGAGCGCTGCCGCCGGGCGCTGGAGGCGGCGCAGACGGCGGACGTGGCGATGGTCTGCTCCGGGGACCCGGGCGTCTACGGCATGGCGGGGCTGTGTCTGGAGCTGGCGCCGGAGTACCCGCCTGTGGAGATTGAGGTGGTGCCCGGAGTCACCGCCGCCACGGGGGGCGCGGCGGTGCTGGGCGCGCCGCTGACCCACGACTTCGCGGTCATCTCCCTGTCGGACCTGATGACCCCCATGGAGCTGATTCTGCGCCGGGTGGAGGCCGCCGCCGCCGTAGACTTCGTGCTGTGCCTCTACAACCCGGCCAGCCGCGCCCGGACGGACCATCTGCGCCGGGCCTGTGACGAGATTCTGCGCCACCGCGGCCCGGAGACCCACTGCGGCTGGGTGCGCAACGCGGGTCGTGCCGGGCAGGAGCACAGGCTATTGACCCTCGCGCAGCTGCGGGAGGAGCGGGTGGACATGCTCACCACGGTCTTCGTGGGCAGCAGCCAGACCCGGGTTGTCAATGGCCGTCTGGTCACGCCCCGCGGGTACTTACAGCGATGAGGCTGCTGATATTCGGCGGCACCAGCGAGGGCGCGGAGCTGGCCCGCCGCCTGCCCTCCGCGGACTGTGCGGTGACGGTCTGCGTCGCCACGGACTACGGTGCGCAGATGTTGGAGGGCCTGCCGGTGACGGTGCGCACGGGCCGTCTGAACGCGGCGGAGATGGAAACGCTGATGGCCGGCTTCGACGCGGTTCTGGACGCGACCCACCCCTACGCCGTGGAGGTGAGCAAGAACATCCGCACGGCGGCGGCGCGGCGCGGCCTGCCCTGCACGCGGCTGCTTCGGAGCGACGAGGGCGGCGCGGGGGACTGGACGGAGGTCCCGGACGCGGCGGCGGCGGTGGAAGTGCTCCAAAATCTGCCCGGAAAAGTCCTTTTGACCACGGGAAGCAAGGATTTGGACGTTTTTTCCACCCTTCCCGATTTCCGGGAACGGGTCTGGGCGCGCATCCTGCCCAGCCGGGCGAGTCTGGACCGGGCGCTGGAGCTGGGCTGGCCGGAGCGGCACCTCATCGCCATGCACGGCCCCTTCTCCGAGGAGCTGAATCTGGCTCTGCTGCGTCAGTTTGACATCCGGGTGCTGGTGACGAAGCGCTCCGGCCGGGCCGGGGGCTTTGCGGAGAAGGTCCGCGCCGCCCGCCGCGCCGGGACGGCTCTGGTGGTGCTGGCGCGGCCGGAGGAGCGGGAGGGCGAGACGCTGAAGGAGATTCTGGCCCGATTCGGCGCGAAAACCTGAGAATTATCACAAAAAACAAGGTGTTAGTATGGAAGTGTGCTGGTATTCTGGCCTTGCCTCCCGCTTTCACTGACGCCTGCCGAATGGCAATTCCTTAATCGGCGGCGTGCAGGCGAAGTGCCCCGGAGGGGGTGGAGCTGTGGCTCCCTGAGCCGCGCGAGTCGCAGGGAGGCAGCACGGCGAAGCCGTGACGGAGGGAGTGGAAGTTTCCCGATTTGTTCTTTTTTCCACTCGCCAGACCAGGAAAAAGCCACCAACACACGTTGCCACTATCACCATAATCAACAAAAAAGGGGGCAAAACCATGGGAGAGCGCAAACGAATCCTGCTGGTGGGCGTGGGCATGGGCAACCGGGACCAGCTCACCCGGGAGGCGGAGGAGGCCATCCGGGGCAGCGGTCTGCTGCTGGGCTCGGCGCGGCTGCTGAGCCAGTTTCGGGACCTGGACCTGCCTCAGGAGGCGCTGATTCGGCCCCGGGAGCTGGCCGCGGCGATTCAGGAGAGCGAGGCGGAGCAAATCGCGGTGCTCTTCTCCGGCGACCCGGGTTATTTCAGCCTGGCCCGCAGCCTGCTGCCCCTGCTGGAGGGGTTGGAGGTGGAGGTGCTGCCCGGCGTGTCCAGCCTGAGCTGCCTCTGCGCCCGGCTGGGCACGAGCTGGCAGGACGTGTTCTCCCTCTCCTGCCACGGCCGGGACGAGGGCGTGGTGGCGGCGGTGCAGAGCCACAGCCGCTGCTTTGTGCTCACGGGCGGCGTGTTTCGGGTGGAAACGGTGTGTAAAATGCTGACAAAGGCGGGCCTGGGCCAGCTTTTGGCCACCGCCGGGGAGCGGCTGAGCTACCCGGAGGAGCGCGTGGTCACGGACACGGTGGAGGCCCTGAGCCGGGACAGCTTCGCGGATTTGTCGGTGCTGCTGGTGGAGAACCCCCGGCCGGTGCAGCGCATCTTCCAGGCACCGGGGCTCAGCGACGACGCCTTTCACCGGGGCAAGGTGCCCATGACGAAGGAGGAGGTCCGCGCGCTGGTGATTTCCAAGCTGCGCCTGTGCAGCCGGGACGTGCTCTGGGACGTGGGCGCGGGCACCGGCTCGGTGAGCGTGGAGGCCGCGTTGTGCCTGACCGAGGGGACGGTCTGGGCGGTGGAGCGCCGGGCGGAGGCCTGTGAGCTGATTCACCGCAACCGGGAGCAGTTCCAGCTCAGCAACCTCCATCTGGTGGAGGGGGAGGCGCCTCAGGTGCTCCACGGCCTCTGCGCGCCGGACAGCGTGTTCATCGGCGGCAGCTCCGGCGCGCTGCGGGACATCGTGGGCGCGGCGCTGGAGAAGAACCCGGCGGTGCGGATTGTGTGCAGCGCCATCACGCTGGAGACCCTTCAGGAGGCACTGGGGGCCATCCGGCACTTCGGCTTTCAGGACACGGAGGTGGTGCAGCTCAGCGTCACCCGCTCGGCCAGCGTGGGGCCCTACCACATGATGCGCGCGGAGAATCCGGTCTACCTCATCTCCATGGAGAAGCCCCTGTGAGCGCCCGGCTGCTGCTGGGCGGCACCCGGAGCGGCTGCGGCAAGACCAGCTTCACCTGTGCACTGCTGCGCGCCTGGGGACAGGCGGGGGTGCGGCTCGCCAGCTGCAAGAGCGGTCCGGACTACATCGACCCCCTGTTCCACCGCTCCGTTTTGGGGACAAAAAGCTGCAATCTGGACCTGTTTTTCACCAATTCTGATACCACGCGGGGCCTTCTGCGTCAGCACAGCGCGGGCTGTGACCTGACAGTGCTGGAGGGGGCCATGGGCTACTACGACGGCATCGCCCTGAGCAGCGAGGCCAGCGCCTGGGACCTGGCCCGCGTCACCGAAACCCCGGCGGTGCTGGTGGTGGACGCCCGGGGCGCCGCGGCCAGCCTGTGCGCGGAGGTGGAGGGCTTCGTGCGCCACCGGCCCGACAGCGGACTCCGGGGCGTGCTGCTCAACCGCGTCTCGCCCATGCTCTACCCGCGGCTTCGGGCGCTGATTCGGGAGCGCTGCGCCGTGGAGGTCTTCGGCTTTCTGCCGCCGCTGCCCCAGTGCGCCTTTGAGAGCCGTCATCTGGGCCTGATGACCCCGGCGGAGCTGACGGGTTTGAACGAAAAGCTGGACGTTTTGGCAGAAAACGCCCGAAAATACGTCGATTTGGACGCCCTGCTGGCCCTCGCCCGGACGGCTCCGCCCCTGGAGGGTCCCGCGCTGTCTCTGCCGGAGCCAGTGCCCGGACGGCCGGTGGTGGCCGTGGCCCGGGACCGGGCCTTTTGTTTCCACTATGAGGAGAATTTCGCCCTTTTAGAGGCGCTGGGCGCGGAAATCCGCACCTTTTCTCCGCTGAACGGGGAAGGACTGCCCCCCTGTGACGCTCTCTGGCTGGGGGGCGGCTACCCGGAGGTCCACGCCGCCGCTCTGAGCGAAAACCGGAGCCTGTGGGCGCAGATACGCGCCGCCGTCGCGGACGGTCTGCCCACTGTGGCGGAGTGCGGCGGCTTCCTCTGCCTCCAGAGCGCGCTGGAGACAGAGGAGGGGGTGCGCTGGCCCATGGCGGGTGTGTTCCCCGGCGTGGGTCGGCCTGTGGGGAAGCTGCGCCGCTTCGGCTATGTGACCCTCACCGCCCAAGGGGACAGCCTCCTGCTGCGCGCGGGGGAGACGATTCCCGCCCACGAGTTCCACTATTGGGACGTAGACGACCCCGGAGCGGACTTTTCTGCCCAAAAGCCCCAGTCGGACCGGGGCTGGCGCTGCGTCCACGCGGAGCCGGGCCTCTACGCGGGCTTTCCCCACCTCTACCTTTATTCCAATCCCACACTGGCCCGGCGGCTGCTGCTGGCCGCACTGCGTCACAGAGAGGAGCGACGATGAACCTGAATGAGCTGTGCCGGAGCGTGCGGCCCCTCAGCGCCCCGGCCATGGAGGCGTCCCGCCGCCGCTGGGACGCGGTGGCCAAGCCCCTGGGGTCCCTGGGGGAGCTGGAAACCCTCATCACCCGCATCTGCGGCGTGACGGGCACCGACCAGCCGTCCATCGCCCGGAAAGCGGTGCTGGTGTTCTGCGCGGACAACGGCGTGGTGGCGGAGGGCGTCACGCAAAGCCCTCAGTCGGTGACGGCCACCGTGGCCCGGAGTTTGGCCCGGGGCGGCAGCAGCGTGTGCGCCATGGCCCGGGTGGCGGGCGCGGAGGTGATTCCGGTGGACGTGGGCATGGTGACGACCGTGGACGAGCCGGGGCTGCTCCGGCGCTGTGTCCGCCGCGGGACCGGCAATCTGGCCCGGGAGTGTGCCATGACCCGGGCGGAGGCGGAGCGGGCCATCCTCACCGGCGCGGCGCTGGTGCGGGAGCAGAAGGCCCGGGGCGTGGAGCTGCTGGCCACGGGGGAGATGGGCATCGGCAACACCACCAGCTCCGCCGCCGTCACAGCGGCTGTGCTGGGTCTGGACGCGCAGAGCGTGACGGGCCGGGGCGCGGGGCTCTCCGACGAGGCCCTTGCGCACAAGTGCGCGGTCATCGACCGGGCTCTGCGGCTCCACCGGGGGCAAATCAGTGACACATTGGATGTGATTTCTCACCTGGGGGGGCTGGACATCGCGGCCATGGTTGGGGTATACTTAGGCGGTGCGGCGTATGGCGTGCCGGTGCTGATGGACGGCTTCATCTCAGCGGCGGCGGCGCTGTGCGCGGTGCGGCTGTGCCCGGCGGTGCGGGAGCACCTGATTCCCAGCCATTGCTCCGGCGAAGCGGCGGGGGCGGTGCCTCTGCGGGCGCTGGGTCTGGAGCCTGTGCTGTGCGCGGGCCTGCGGCTGGGGGAGGGCACCGGCGCGGTGGCCCTGATGCCCCTTCTGGACATGGCCTTGGCGGTCTACCGCAGCGCGGGCAGCTTTGACGACATTGGAATGGAGGCTTACGAGCACCTGTCATGATGACTTTGGTATCCGGCGGCGCGGGCAGCGGCAAGTCCGCCTTTGCGGAGGAGCTGGCGCTGCGCTCCGGCGCCCCCCGGCGCTGCTATCTGGCGACTATGGCGGTCTGGGGCGAGGAGGACCGGGCGCGGGTGGCGCGTCACCGGGCGATGCGCCGGGGCAAGGGCTTCGTCACGCTGGAGCGTCAGCGGGAACTGAGGGCTCTGCGCGTCCCGGCAGACAGCGTGGTGCTGCTGGAGGATTTGTGCAACCTCACCGCCAACGAGTGCTTCGGCCCGGCGGGCTTCGACGGGGCGCGGGAGCGGATTCTGGCGGGACTGGACGCCGTTTCCGCTCAGTGCCGGGACCTCATCGTGGTCACAAACGAGCTGTTTTCGGACGGATATGCCTACCCCGCCGAAACCCGGCGCTATCTGGAGCTTCTGGCCGATTTGAACCGCGCTCTGGCCGCGCGGAGCGAGCGGGTGGCGGAGGTCGCGGCGGGACTGCCCATCCTCTGGAAGGGGGAGCTGGAATGAGGCTGCTTTCTTCGATTATCGTCACATTTTCCCTGTATTCCGCCCTGCCCATGCCCCAAATCCGCTGGGAGGAGGACAGCATGGAGTACTCTCTGGCCTGCCTGCCGCTGGTGGGGGTCGTGCTGGGGGGCGCGCTGTGGCTGTGGCTGCGTCTGTGTCTGTTTTTGGGGATGGGCGCGCTGCTGCGGGGCGCGGGTGCGGTGGCCCTGAGCGCGGCGCTCACCGGGGGCATCCACCTGGACGGCCTGTGCGACACCTGTGACGCTCTGGGCTCCCATCAGACCCGGGAGCGGATGCTGGACATCCTCAAGGACCCCCACATCGGGGCCTTCGGGGTGCTGGGCTGCGGGGTCTATCTGCTCACCCAGTTCGCCGCCTGGTCCGAGCTGCCCCTCACGCCCCGGAGCCTGCTTCTGGCGGCGCTGATGCCCGTGCTGGCCCGGAGCTGGGTGGCGCTGGGGGTCCTGACCCGGCCCAACGCCCGGGGCAGCGGTCTGCTGGCCACCTTCACGAAGGCCAGCGCCCTGGGCCGCAACCGGGCGGCGGCGGCGCTCTGGCTGGTGCTGAGCAGCACGGCGCTGGTGCTCCTCGGGGGAGCGGGGCCGTGGATGGCCCTGACGGCGGCCGTCGTCTACGCGCTGAGCGTCTGGAAGACCCAAAGGGCCTTCGGCGGTCTCACCGGGGACCTGGCCGGGTGGACATTGTGCCTGCTGGAGCTGTGTCAAGTATTATGCCTTGCCATTCTGGAGGGGAGGGCCGCGCTGTGAGGCTGGTCATCGGCGGTTTCCGACAAGGAAAACTACATTACACCATGGAGCGGTACGGTGTCGCCCCCGATGAGGTCGCGGAGGACTTCAAAGAATCGGAAAAGGCCCGGATTTTCCATAATTTTCAACAGGCTGTGCAAAAAGCGTTGAGCGCGGGGGAGGACCCGCGAAAAAAACTTGAGGATTTGTTGAATGTCAACCCGGAGCTGATTGTCATCTGCGACGAGGTGGGCTGCGGCGTGGTCCCCGTGGACCGGGAGGAACGGATTTGGAGAGAGACAGTGGGACGGCTGTGCTGCACCCTGGCGCAGAGGGCCGAGAGCGTGGAGCGGGTCTTCTGCGGCCTGGCCCAGCGCTTGAAATAAGGCTGCTGCGCCACGCGGCTACCGCTGCAACGCGGCTGGGACGCTATCAGGGCGTCACAGACGAGCCTCTGGACGCGGAGGGGGCGGAGGACGCCTGCCGCCGTGCCGGCGCTCTGGAGCCGGTTGAGGCGCTCTGGAGCTCTCCGCTGCTGCGCTGTCGGCAGACGGCGGCGCTGCTGTACCCGGACCGGACGCCGACGCTGCTGGACGGGCTGCGGGAGCTGGACTTCGGCCACTGGGAGGGGCACACCTGGGACGAGGTGGGGGACCCCGCCGTCTACGACCTCTGGCTGGCGGAGGACCCCTCCGCGCGCTTTCCCGGCGGGGAGACGCTGGGGGCCTTTCGCCGCCGCACGGACGCGGCCTTGAACGAAATCGCGGAACAATGCCGCAAACACGGCATCAAGACCGCCGCGGTCGTGACCCACGGCGGGGTGCTGATGGCGCTGCTGTCCGGCCACGCGCGGCCCCATCGCGGCTACTTCGACTGGCACTGTCCGCCCTGCGGAGGCTATTCGGCCCGGCTGGACCCCGTGACGCTGACCCTGGACCGGGTGGAGGCCCTGCCATGGTGAGGGCGTTGCTGCTGCTGAGCGCCTGGCTGGTGGACGCGCTGGTGGGGGACCCGCCCCGACTGCCCCACCCTGTGCGTTGGATGGGCAGCCTCATCGCCTGGCTGGAGCGGACGCTGCGGCCCCGGTTTCCGGCGATTCCCCGGGGGGAGCTTTGGGGCGGCAGAATCCTTGTTTTGGGAACTTTAACGGCGGTTTTTATATGTACAGCAATACCGCTTTACATCATGAAAAGGGTATCGTTTTGGCTCTGGTTTGCCGTTTCCGCGGTTTTTTCCGGCTTTTTACTGGCACCCCGCTCCCTCCGGGAGGAGAGCACCCGCGTGGAGAGCGCGCTGGAGGCGGGGGACCTCATCGGCGCCCGAAAAGCACTTTCGTGGATTGTTGGCCGGGACACGGCGGAGCTGGACGAGGAGGCCGTGGCCCGCGCCGCTGTGGAAACCGTGGCGGAGAACGCCTCTGACGGCGTGATTGCGCCGCTGCTGTACCTGGCCCTCTTCGGCCCGGTGGGCATGGCGCTCTACAAGGCGGTGAACACCATGGACTCCATGCTGGGCTACCACACGCCCCGCTATGAGCACTGGGGCCGCGCCGCCGCCCGGCTGGACGACCTGGCCAATTGGATTCCCGCCCGGCTGTCCGGGGCGCTGCTGTGCGCCGCCGCGCCGCTGGTGGGGCTGGACAGCGCGAACGCCTGGCGCGTGTTTCTGCGGGACCGGCTGAACCACAAATCCCCCAACAGCGCCCACACGGAGGCGGCCTGTGCGGGGGCGCTGGGGGTGCAGCTGGGCGGTCCCAGCCGCTACTTTGGCGCGTGGGTGGACAAGCCCACCATCGGGGACGCGCTGCGCCCGGTGGAGGCCAGGGACATCCGCCGCGCCAACGCCCTCATGACCGCGGGCGGGCTGCTCTGCCTGCTGCTGTGCTGTGTGGGGGCGGTTTTCTGGAACATGCTCAAGGACAGTTGGGGGATACCGTGACAGATTCAAAAAAATACGGAGTTTTTTACGGCGTCGGCGTGGGTCCGGGGGACCCGGAGCTGCTGACGCGCAAGGCGGAGCGCATCCTGCGCGCGGCGGACGTTCTGGCCGCGCCGGACCCGGGGGCGGGGGCCTCCATGGCCCTGGGCATCGTGGGGGAGCTGGCCCGCGGCAAGCGGATTCTCTTCTGCCCGGCACCCATGACCCGGGACAAATCGCGTCTGCGCGCGGCCTGGGACGAGGGCGCGGCCCTCATCTGCGGAGAGCTGGAGCAGGGCCGCAGCGTGGCCTTTGTGACCCTGGGCGACCCGGGCATCTACTCCACCTGCGGCTACCTGCTGCGCCGGGTGCGGCAGCGGGGCTTTGAGACGCAGCTTGTGCCGGGGGTGCCCTCCTTCTGCGCCGCCGCCGCCGCGCTGGGCGTGAGCCTGTGTCAGGGCCGGGAGCCGCTGACCATCGTGCCCGCCGCCAGCCCGGAGCTGGAAGACGCGCTGACGCGGCCCGGTGCGCGGGTGGTGATGAAGGCGGCGGCGCGGCTGGAGACGCTTCAGACCCTGCTGGAGCGGCAGGGGGAGCTGGACGGCGCGGTTCTGGTGGAGAACTGCGGCCTGACGGGGGAGCGCAGCCTCCCACTGGGGGAGGCGGACTGCGCTGGATACTTTTCCACCGTGATTATCCCCAAAAAAGAGAAAAATCCATAGAGACAGGAAGGAAACGGGCGATTTTGCCCGAAGGTGGGAGCTATGATAGTGACGATGGGGGGTCTGGACCACACCACGGCCCCGGTGGAGCTGCGGGAACAGCTCTCCTTTGACGCGCAGCAGGTGCAGGCGCTCAACCGGTCCATCGCGGCCCTGGACGGGGTCTCGGGGGCGGTGCTGCTGTCCACCTGCAACCGCACGGAATTGTATATCAGCGCGGGCCGCTATGTGCCCCACCCGGGCCAGCTGCTCTGTCAGGCGGCGGGCCGGGACTGGGAGCGCTTTCGGGAGCACTTCGTCCGCCGGCAGGGGGAGGAGGCCGCGCGGCACCTGATGGAGGTGGCGGCGGGGCTTCACAGCCGCATCTGGGGCGAGGAGCAGATCGTCACCCAGGTGCGGCAGGCCATGGAGCGCGCCCGGGCGGTCAGGAGCGCGGACGGCCTGCTCAACACCCTCTTCCAGCGCGCCCTGACGGCGGGCAAGGCGGTGCAGACCCGGGTGACCTTCACGGCGGTGCCCGGCTCCGCCGCGTCTCAGGCGGTGGAGCTGGTGCGGCAGCGGCTGGGCGGTCTGGAGGGCCGCCGGGCGCTGGTCATCGGCAACGGGGAGATGGGGCGGCTGAGCGCCCGGCTCCTCCAGGCCGCGGGGGCGGAGGTCATCGTCACGCTGCGCCGCTACCGGCACCGGGAGACGGTGGTGCCCCACGGCTGCACGGCGGTGCCCTACGAGGACCGTCTGGCCCTGATTGACGGGGCGGACGTGCTCTTTTCGGCCACCACCAGCCCGCATTACACCTTTACGGCGGCACAGGCCCGCTCTCTGCGGCGCTGCCCGCCCTTCCTCATCGACCTGGCCATTCCCCGGGACATGGAGCCGGAGGCGGCGCTGAGCGGGGTGGAGCTGTACAATGTGGACGACTTCGGGGTCCGGCCCGCCGAGAGCGACGCCGCGGCCCTGAGCAAGGCCAGAGCCATTGTGGAGGAGCAGCTGGGCGCGCTCCGGGCCTGGAAGGGCTACCGGGACAGCCTGCCTGCCATGGCGGAGCTCAAGGCGGCGCTGGGCCGTCGTCTGGCCGCCACGGGCGTGACGGACGTGCAGCAGGCGGCGGACCGCTCCGTGGAGCTGCTGCTGGGCGGCTTGCGGACCTGCTACGGTCCCGAGGACTTGCTGCGCTGCGCGGGGAAAATCGACGCTTTCACCCGCCGCGGCAGGCGAAACGCCTCAAAATGCCGGGAGGAGTTCCCCTTCCCGCTGTTTCTGGATTTGCGCGAGCGGCCCGTGGTGGTCGTGGGCGGGGGCGCTGTGGCCCGCCGCCGCATCGACGCCCTGCTGAGCTTCGGGGCGCGGGTGACGGTCATCGCACCCACGCTGCGGGGCTCGCCGGAGGGTCTGGACTGGCAGCCGCGGCAGTTCCAGCCGGGCGACACGGCGGGCGCGGCTCTGGTCGTCGCCGCCACGGACCGCCGCGCCGTGAACCGTCAGGTGGGCCGGGAGGCCCGGGGCCGGGGCATCCCGGTGAGCGTGGCGGACGCGGCCAGCGAGTGCACCTTCTTCTTCCCGGCCCTGTGCCGCGGGGAGCGGGTGCTGGCGGGGGTGTGCTCCCGGGGCGCGGACCACGGGGCCGTGGCCAAGGCCGCCGCGTCCATCCGATTGAAGCTGAAGGAGGAAGCGCTGTGAAGCTGCGCATCGGCAGCCGGGCCAGCCGCCTGGCGGTGATCCAGACCGAGCTGGTGATGGACGCGCTGCGTGCCGTCCGGCCGGAGCTGGAGCTGGAGCTGGTGACCATGACCACCACCGGGGACCGGATTCTGGACCGGACCCTGGAGCAAATCGGCGGCAAGGGCCTGTTCGTGCGGGAGCTGGACCGGGCGCTGCTGGCCGGGGAGGTGGACCTGTGCGTCCACTCGCTGAAGGATTTGCCCATGCAGCTGCCCCCGGAGCTGCCCATCGCGGCGTATTTTCGCCGGGAGGACCCCCGGGACGCGCTGGTTTTGCGCCGGGACCTGACGGATTTGCCCCAGCGGCCGGTCATCGGCACGGCCTCAAAGCGGCGGGCGCTGCAAATCGCGAAGCTGTATGAAAATGTTGAGATAAAGCCCGTCCGGGGCAATGTTCAGACCCGATTGGCGAAGCTGGACGCCGGGGACTACGACGCCCTGATTCTCGCCGCCGCGGGACTCAAGCGCTGCGGTCTGGCCGGACGCGTGAGCGCGTATCTGGACCCGGAGCGGTTCCTGCCCGCCGCCGGACAGGGGATTCTGGCCGTTCAGAGCCGCGCCGGGGCCGTGTGCGAGCTGCTTTCGGCGCTGGACGACCCGGACAGCCGCGCCTGTGCGCTGGCGGAGCGCTCCTTTGCGTCCGCGCTGGAGGGGGGCTGCACCGCGCCCACCTGTGCCTATGCCACGGCGGAGGGGGAGACTTTGCGGCTGCGGGGGCTGTACCAAACCGGCGCCGGAGCTGTGCGCCGGGGCGCGCTGGAGGGTCCCCGCGGCGACGCGGAGGCCCTGGGCCGTGCGCTGGCGGAACGCCTGAGAGGAGAAACGCTATGACAGGCAAGGTGACGCTGGTGGGCGCCGGGCCGGGGGACCCCGGTCTGCTGACCCTCCGGGGGCTGGAGGCGCTGCAATCGGCGGAGGTGGTGGTCTATGACCGGCTGGTGGGCGAGGAGATTCTGAACCTCATCCCCGCCTCCGCGCAGCGCGTGGACGTGGGCAAGCACCCCGGCCATCACCCGGTGCCCCAGTGGAGCATCAACGAAATATTGCTGAAAGAGGCTCAAAAGGGCCGCAATGTGGTCCGGCTCAAGGGCGGCGACCCCTACCTCTTCGGCCGGGGCGCGGAGGAGCTGGAGCTGCTTCAAAAGCACGGCGTGCCCTTCGAGGTGGTCAGCGGCGTGACCTCGGCGCTGGCGGCGCCCGCGGCGGCGGGGATTCCCGTCACGCACCGGGACTGGGCCTCGTCGGTACACATCGTCACCGGCCACGCCCGCTCGGGCAAGGCGCTGGACCTCAACTTTTCGGCGCTGACTGCGGCCGGGGGCACCTGTGTCTTCCTGATGGGCATGGCGGCGCTGGAGGGCATCTGCACCGGCCTGCTGGCGGCGGGCATGGACCCCGACACCCCCGCGGCGGTGGTGGAGCGGGGGACCCTCCCCGGCCAGCGCAAGGTGGTGTCCACTTTGGCCCGGCTGGCGGCGGAGGTCCGCTCGGCGGGTCTGAGCAACCCGGCCGTCATCGTGGTGGGGCCGGTGGCGGCCCTCTCGGAGGCGCTGGACTGGCGTTCCGCCCGGCCCCTAACGGGCCAGAGGGTGATTGTCACCCGCAGCGCCGGGCGCGGAGAGGCCCTGTGCCGCTCTCTGCGGGCGCTGGGGGCCGAGGTGCTGAACTGCCCAACTGTTTCCACTGTTTCCACGGTGGATTCCGAAAAATTGACAAAAATTCTGAACCTGTCAAAACAGATACAGTGGATAGCCTTTACCAGTGCCGCCGGGGTGGAGGCGGTGTTCTCCGCCCTCTGGGAGGCGGGTCTGGACGCCCGGAGCCTGGGCGCGGTGCGCTTCGCGGCCATCGGACCGGCCACGGCCCGGGCGCTGGAGGCCCAGCGTCTGCGCGCGGATTTCGTCCCGGCGCTCTACGACTCCGAGCACCTGGCCCGGGGGCTGGCGGAGCGTCTGGAGGGCGGCACAGTCCTGCTGCTGCGCTCGGCCATCGCCACGCCGACCCTGAGCCGCGTGCTCACGGAGGCGGGTGCCTCCTGGCTGGAGGTCCCGGTGTACGACGCGCGGCTCCCGGAGGAGCCGGACCCGGCCCTGACGGCCTGGCTGGAACGGGGGGAGAGCCTTGTGACCTTCTCCTCCGGCTCCACGGTGCGGGGCTTCGTGCGCGCGCTGGAGCCGGGCGCGGACCTGAGCCGGGTGCGGGGCGTGAGCATCGGGGCCCAGACGGCGGCGGTGTGCGCACAAAACGGAATCCCCACCCTTGTGGCCGCCGAGGCCACGGAGCGGGGACTGATTGACCTGATTTTGAACCAATTTGGTGAGAGGAGAGCAGAACCATGAAGCTGACAAAGCGGCCCCGCCGCCTGAGGAGCAGCGAGAGCCTGAGAAAACTGGTCCGGGAGACCCGCGTGAGCCCGGAGAGCCTGATTTACCCCGTGTTTTTCGTGGAGGGGGAGGGCGTGAAGCGGGAGATTCCCTCCATGCCGGGGCAGTACCACTGGTCCGTGGACCGCGCCGGGGAGCTGGTGGAGCTGTGCCGCTGCGCCGGGGTGAGCCGCCTGCTGCTCTTCGGCATTCCGGACCACAAGGACGGCTGCGCCAGCGCCGCTTTTGACCCGGAGGGCATCATTCAGCGCGCGATGCGGGCCCTCAAGGCCCTTGCGCCGGAGTTCTACCTCATCACGGACGTGTGCATGTGCGAGTACACCGACCACGGCCACTGCGGCATCCTCCACGGCCGCGAGGTGGACAACGACGCCACGCTGGAGGTGCTCTCGCGCATCGCCCTCTCCCATGTGGAGGCGGGGGCGGACATGGTGGCCCCTTCGGACATGATGGACGGCAGAATCGCGGCCATTCGGACAATTCTGGACGAAAACGGCCATGAAAACACCCCGATTCTCTCCTATGCGGCGAAGTACGCCTCCGCCTTCTACGGGCCCTTCCGGGAGGCGGCGGGGAGCGCTCCGGCTTTCGGGGACCGGCGGGGCTACCAGATGGACCCCCACAACGTCCGCGAGGCGCTGAAGGAGTGCGCGCTGGACGTGGAGGAGGGCGCGGACCTGCTGATGGTCAAGCCCGCGCTGGCCTATCTGGACGTGATTGCCAAGGTGAAGCAGCGCTTTGACCTGCCCCTGTGCGCCTACGCGGTGTCGGGGGAGTACGCCATGGCCAAGGCCGCGGCGGCGGCGGGCCTCATCGACGAGTACCGGGTGATGTGCGAGAGCGCCGTGGCCGTGTACCGGGCGGGTGCGGACCTGCTCATCACCTACTACGCCCCGGAGCTGGCCGGGGCCATGCGAAGGGGGGACCTGGGATGAAAAGCTCCGAGGCGCTGTTTGCGCGGGCGGTGAAGGTGCTGCCCGGCGGCGTGAACTCCCCAGTGCGGGCCTGCGGCAACGTGGGCATGACCCCCCGCTTCATCGCCCGGGCCAAGGGCGCGCACCTGTGGGACGTGGAGTGCCGCCGCTACATCGACTATGTGGGCTCCTGGGGCCCGATGATTCTGGGCCACGACTTCCCGGAGGTCACCGAGGCGGTGCAGGCCGCCGTGAAAAACGGCCTGTCCTTCGGCGCGCCCTGCGAGGCGGAGGTGCGGATGGCCGAGCTGATGTGCGCTCTGGTGCCGGGTCTGGAGATGGTGCGCATGGTCAGCTCCGGCACAGAGGCGGTGATGTCCGCGCTGCGGGTGGCCAGAGGCGCCACGGGCCGGTCAAAAATCATCAAGTTTGCGGGCAACTACCACGGCCACTGCGACGCCATGCTGGTCAAGGCCGGCTCCGGCGCGCTGACGGGCGGCCGACCCGACTCCCTGGGCGTGACGCCCGGCGCGGCGGGGGACACCCTGACGGCGAACTACAACGATTTGGAGAGCGTCCGCAGCCTGCTCTCTGCCCACCCGGGGGAGGTGGCGGCCATCATCGTGGAGCCCGTGGCGGCGAACATGGGCGTGGTGCCGCCGGAGCCGGGCTTTCTGGAGGGTCTGCGGAGGCTGTGCGACGAGAGCGGCGCGCTGCTGATTTTCGACGAGGTCATCACCGGCTTCCGGCTGGCTCTGGGCGGCGCGCAGGAGTTCTTCGGGGTCCGGGCGGATTTGGTGACCTTTGGCAAAATCATCGGCGGCGGCATGCCCGTGGGCGCTTACGGCGGCAAACGGGCGCTGATGGAGCTGGTGGCACCCTGCGGCGGGGTGTACCAGGCGGGCACCCTGTCCGGGAACCCGGTGGCGATGGCCGCGGGTCTGGCCCAGCTGCGGCATCTCCGGGACCACGCGGAGCTCTACGACGAGCTGAGCAAACGCGGCGCGTATCTGGCCCAGTGCCTCCGGGTGCTGGGGGAGCGGACGCAGGTGCCCGTGCAGGTGAATCAAATCGGGTCCCTGCTGACGGTGTTCTTCACCGAAGCGCCGGTGACGAACTTCCAGGGCGCCTGTGCGAGCGATTTGGACCGCTTCGGGCGCTGGTATCGGGGCCTGCTGGAGCGGGGCATCTACACCGCGCCCAGCCAGTTTGAGGCCCTGTTCCTCTCCGCGGCCCACACGGAGGAGGATTTCAGCCGCACGCTGGAGGCGGCGGAGGAGACGCTGCGGCAGCTGCGGCGCTGATGAGGAGAAGGGGGACAATCGGCGTTGACAATCAAACGAAACGAGACCATTGACGTGCTGCGCATTCCGGCCAGCGTGGCGGTGCTGTTCTGTCATGTGAGCTTTCCGGCTCCGGTGGACGACTACACGGTGGCGGTGTGCCGCTACGCGGTGCCCTTTTTCTACCTGGTCACGGGCTGGTTCCTCTGGCGGGAGGACGAGGTGCGCGGACGGCGGGCGATGCTGCGCTCCCTGCGCACGACGCTGCGGATGCTCTTCATGGCCACGGTCATCAGCCTGCCCGCCACCATGATCGGCAATCTCATCAAGGGAAAGCCCTTCCAGGTGTGGCTGGACCACTACCGGACGCCGGAGACGCTGCACGAGTTTCTGCTCTACAACCGTTCCACCTTCATCAGCTCCATCACCTGGTACCTCTTCGCGCTGCTCTACGCCCAGGTGATTTATCTGGTGCTGGTGCGCATCCGGCTGCGTCCGCTGCTGTGCGCCCTCAGCCCGGTGCTGCTGGCGGCGGGGGTGTACCGGGTGTCGGTGCTGCATCTGCCCTGGTACTACACGGGCAACTGGCTGTACACGGCTCTGCCGCTGCTGGTGCTGGGAACGGTGCTGCGGGAGCGGGGCTGGTGTCAGAAGCTCCCGGCGTGGTCCGCCTGGGTCATGGTGGTGCTGGGTACCGGTCTGACGCTGTGGGAGACCTCCTGGAACGGTCAGCGCTTTCTCACCGTCGGCGTGCTGATGCTGGCCTTTGGGATGTTCACCCTGGCCATTCAGGGCTGGGGCATGCAATGGAAGAGCTGGCTGACCCGCTTCGGCCGGGAGGCCACGCCGGTGATTTTCCTGGTGCACTGCCCGCTGCGGGAGATGATTTACGCCTGGACCGGCAAGCCGGAGGGCGTTCTGGGCTGGCAGATGCCCTTTGTGATTCTGGATCTGAGCGTGGTCATCGCCCTGGTGGTGATGCTGGTGCGCGCCGTGACGCGGGAGCTGAAACGGGTTCAAATGCTGTAAAAATGGCTCTTCCGCCGATGGAAGAGCCATTTTTTGGGATAATTGGACCGCACAGACCCGGGTAAGCGCCGAAGCAGCCCCCGGGGCGGCGATACGGGCGCTTATGCCTCACGGCCGGGCCGGGCGAAGCGGGCGTGGGGCCTCAGAAAGTCGTTCAGGCACACGATTTCGTTGTAGCACAGCCGCAGCCGGTACTTTTCGTTGGTCTGGTCCTGATGCAGATGCCCGGCGAACCAGTAGCGGAAGCTGGTGCTCAGATAGACCTCCGAGAGGTAGTCCCGGGTGGGCTCGGAGGGCATCAGGCCGGTGAGGCTGGGCGCGATGAGGCACTGGGGGATGGTGTGGGTGAGGATGAAGTCCACCCTGTGGCCGTGGGCGGCCAGGGTTTCGAGGCCGTGGTCCCGCTCGGCCCGGCTGGGAATCTCCTCCTCCCACCAGGAGTAGCCCGCGGTGCGGTACTCCTTGTCGTGGCTCTCCGCGCCGCCCATGACCCAGAAGGTGAAGCCGTCCAGGTCGTAGCACTCGCCCCGCTTGAGGTGCAGCACGTTGTCGGCCAGCGGGTGGACGTTCACCAGACCGCCCTTCCAGCTGGATGTGGGCCGGGCGTACCAATAGGGATGGTTGTCGTGGTTGCCGTCCAGCCAGAGAATGGTGTAGGGCTGCTGGGAGAGCCATTTGCACCAGTAGTGGCAGCTCTTCTGGCTGGAGCGCTCGCGCTGATTTGCGGGCATTTTGTCCAGCGGGTCCGCGTCCGTGGAGAGGAAGGGGAAGCCGAAGTCGCCGCAGACGATGAGGTAATCGTCCCGGTTGAGCCTTTTGCCCTTGGGGAAGCGCTTGCGGGCCAGTTTTTCGATGTCCAGGCCGCCGTGGGTATCACCGGTAATAAAAATCACAGAAAACACCTCTAATTTCGCCAGTTTTGTCAGTTATACGTTCATCCAGCCCTCGTCCATCATGTACCCCAGAATCTCCTTGCGCAGCGACTGGGCCGCGGGGGAGATGAAGTCCGGGTAGACGGTCAGCAGGCCGATGGTGATGGAGATGGGCGGCTCCAGCGGGTAGAGCCGGGTGTCGCTGGGGTTGCACTGGGCGGCCAGCGCCGAGGTGACGCACAGCCCGAAGCCCCGCTCCACCAGCGTGTGGCAGGTGCCGTCCGTCTCAATGCGAAAGTCGGAGTCGGCCTCCACGCCGTTGCGGCGCAGAAACTCCATGGCCTCGGTGTCGTAGCCCTCCAGCTGGAGGATGACGGGCATCTTTTGAAAGTCCGCGGAGCTGAGCTGGTCCCCCCGCTCGGGCACGTAGTCCCGGGGCGCGATGCACACCATCTGCGTCCGGTGCAGGGGGATGAAGGAGGGGTAATTGCGCAGATTCACGTCCCCCAGCACGGATTTGCTGATGGCCAGGTCCACCTCGCCCTGCTCAATCCACTCCCGGATGCTCAAATCGCCGGACTGCATCACCACCACCTTCACATTGGGGTGCTTCTTGCGAAAGCGCAGCAGGATGTCCGGCAGCCACAGCTTGGTGGCGGTGTTGCTGGCCGCGATGCGCACCATGCCGCTGCTGCTCTCCTTGAGGCTGCGCAGCTCCTGCTCCAGCGCGTCGCCGGTCTTGAGCAGATTTTGCACATAGGGCAGCAGCAGCTGCCCGTTGACGGTCAGCGCCACGCTGGAGCGGCTGCGGATGAGCAGGGAGTAGCCGCACTCCTCCTCCAGCTTGGAGACCATATGGCTCACGGCGCTGGTGCTCAGGTGGAGGGCCCGGGCCGCCTTGAGAAAGCTGCCCTGCTCCACCACGGTCATCAGCACCTCCCAGGGATAGGTGTTCACGCGCATCACCTCACGAGATTGCTGTCCTTAGTGTACCAGAAAAGTCCGCGGAAGGGAAGAGGAAGGTTGAGCATTTCTTCAACGAACTTTGAGGCGGATGAGGCCCGCGTCCCCCTTCCGCCGCCTTGGGCGGGGCGGAAAAAGCCGTCCCGGCGGCCTGTTATCCGTCTCCGGGGCCACGCGGCGGCGGAGCTGTCCCTGAGACGGGGACGCGGGGGGCTTTGGGCGCGGATTTGGGGATGCAGATACTTGAACAATCATTCAACGAAACATGTGAATAATTGCGCTTGCAAACAACGAAGCGCGGGTGTATGATACAGACATCGAGAGAAAACAAACCGATGCATTCGGAAGGAGAGGTCATCATGAACAAGCACAACGTCTTCGCCCGCGAGTACCTGAACAGCTATGCCGACTGCGCCCGTCTGCTGCGCAAGGTGTTCCACTGGTAATCAGTCAGGCTTTCCGCGTCCGGCTCCGGCCGGGCGCTTTTTTTCATCATTTTTAAGCAAAAACAGCGCCTGATTCCCCGAAATGAGGGAGAATAGGCGCTGTTTTATGCTTCTATCGTTCAATTTTTGCGCGTCAGCAGTCTAAGAGGCTGTATTCACAAGGTGCCGCACACCATCTGGACGGCCCTTTTGCCGCCACTCTGCGTTAAAATTTCTTGAAATCCACAAAGGATTCCTGCACTTCACTTGTGAATACAACCTCTAAAAGTTTCGGGGAGTCCAGAGGGGGGCTTTTCAAAGCCCCCCTTTGGCGGCCTGCTTCATGGACAGAGAGATGCGCTTCTTCTTCTCGTCCACCTCCAGCACCATGACCTTGACCACATCGCCCACGCTGACCACCTCGCTGGGATGCTTGATGAAGCGGTCACAAATCTGGGACACATGCACCAGACCGTCCTGATGGACGCCCACGTCCACAAACGCGCCGAAGTCGATGACGTTGCGGACCGTTCCGGTCAGAATCATCCCCGGCTTGAGGTCCTTGTAGTCCAGCACGTCCGTGCGCAGAACGGGCTTGGGCAGCTCGTCCCGGGGGTCGCGGCCGGGCTTGAGCAGCTCGGAGACGATGTCCCGGAGGGTGGCCGCGCCCACGCCGCACTGGCGGGCGGCCTCCTCCTCGCCCAGACGGGCCACGCGCTGGGGCAGGTCGGAAACCTTGCCCGCGCTCAAATCGGCCTTGGTGTAGCCGCACAGCTTCAGCAGGGCCTCGGCGGCGGCGTAGGACTCGGGGTGGACGGCGGAGTTGTCCAGCAGATTCTTGCTCTCCGGCACCCGCAGGAAGCCCGCGGACTGCTGGAAGGCCTTGGGGCCCAGCTTGGGCACCTTGAGCAGCTGCTTTCGGGTGGTGAACACGCCGTTGGCCTCCCGATAGGCCACGATGTTCTTCGCTGTCGTGGTGGTGAGGCCCGCCACCCGCTGGAGCAGGGAGGGGGAGGCCGTGTTCACGTCCACACCCACGGCGTTGACGCAGTCCTCCACCACGCCGCCCAGCGTCTCATCCAGACGCTTCTGGGGCATATCGTGCTGATACTGCCCCACGCCGATGGCCTTCGGGTCGATTTTCACCAGCTCGGCCAGCGGGTCCTGGAGCCGCCGGGCGATGGACACGGCGCTGCGCAGATTCACGTCGAACTGGGGGAACTCCTCCGCGCCCAGCTTGGAGGCGGAGTAGACGCTGGCACCGGCCTCGTTGACCATGGCGTAGGAGACTCTGCGGCCCTGGGCGGCACACTGGCGAATCAGCTCCACGGCCATGGCCTCGGTCTCCCGGCTGGCGGTGCCGTTGCCGATGGCCAGATGCTCCACGCCGTGGCGGAAAATCAGCTTTTGCAGCACCTCAATGGCCTCCCGCTTCTTGACGAGGCTGAAGGTGGGGTAGACCACCGTGGTGTCCAGCACCTTGCCGCTGGGGTCGATGACGGCCACCTTGCAGCCGTTGCGGTAGCCGGGGTCCAGACCCATGGTGACGTGGCCCTTGACCGGGGGCTGGAGCAGCAGGGGACGCAGGTTCAGGGCGAAGTTGTGAATGGCACCCTCGCAGGCCTCCTCGGTGAGGGCGCTGCGGGCCTCCCGCTCCAGAGAGGGGAAGAGCAGGCGGCGGTAGGAGTCCTCGGCGGCGGCGCGCACGAGGCGGCCGCAGGGGGCGTCGTTCTTCACCACCCGCCGGGTCAGGATTTTCAGGGCGAAATCCTCGTTCAGGGTGATGGAGACCTTCAAAAAGCCCTCTTTTTCGCCCCGGTTGATGGCGAGAATCTGGTGGTCCTGGAGGGCATTCACGCGCCGGGTGAAGTCGTAGTAGAGCTGATAGACGCTCTCCTCCTCCTTGGCGGCGACGCTGCTCAGCTCGCCCCATTTGCGCACCATTTCCCGCAGCTCGCCCCGAATCTCCGGGCTGTCGGAGAACAGCTCGGCCAGAATGTCGCTGGCGCCGGAGAGGGCGGCCTCCACGCTCTCCACGCCCTTCTCCGCGTCCAGAAAGGGCTCGGCCAGGGCATTGGGGTCGGCGTTGGGGTCCTGGAGCAGCAGCCGGGCGGCCAGGGGCTCCAGCCCCTTCTCCCGGGCGATGGTGGCGCGGGTGCGCCGCTTCTGCTTGTAGGGCCGGTAGAGGTCCTCCACCGCGGCGAGGGTGGCGGCGTCGTCAATGGCTTTGGAGAGCGCTTCGGTGAGCTTCCCCTGGGCGTCAATGGCGCGTTTGACCTCCTCCCGGCGCGCGTCCAGATTGCGCAGATAGGTCAGACGGTCCTCCAGGGTGCGCAGGGTGGTGTCGTCCATGCCGCCGTGGAGCTCCTTGCGGTAGCGGGCGATGAAGGGGATGGTGTTGCCCTCATCCAGCAGCTTCACCACGTTGGACACGCACTCCGGCTTCTGATTCAGTTCCGCGGCGAGGGCCGCAATCAGCTTGTCCATAGGCTCAAAAGTCTCCTTTTTTTCGTCAGGAACGACGGGGGACAACCGTCGTTGAGGGCACATTATACCACGCTTCGGGCGTTTTGAAAAGCGCGGCGGCGGTATTTTTTAAAATTTGGCGAAAAGGGACAGCCGCGCCTTGCCAAGAAGGGGAAGAATATGGTAAGATAGGAAACGACAACAACGGGCCGGGGCGGACGCCCTGTCCCGGCGGGCGCGCCGCGCGGAGCGCTCCAGCGAGAGAAAGAGAGGTAATGCTATGTCAATCGTCGAAATCCTGGATAAAATTGACGGGATACTCTACTATCCCATTCTGATTGTGATTCTGTCCGCCGCGGGCATCTATTTCACTCTGCGCACCCGGGCGGTGCAGCTGCGCATGTTCCCGGAGGCCTGTAAGCAGATTCTGGAGCCGCCTCCCGGCGGGGACAAGGAGGCGGTCAGCTCCTTCCAGGCGCTGATGGTGTCCACCGCGTCCCGGGTGGGCACGGGCAACATCGTGGGCGTGTCCACAGCCATCTGTCTGGGCGGCCCCGGCGCGGTGTTCTGGATGTGGGTGCTGGCGATTCTGGGCGGCGCGTCCGCCTTTGTGGAGAGCACCCTGGCCCAGGTCTACAAGCGCCGGGACGAGGAGGGCGGCTACTACGGCGGTCCGGCCTACTACATCGAGCAGGCCCTGCACGCGCCGCTGATTTCCAAGCTGTTCTGCATCTTTTTGATTCTCACCTACGCCTTTGGCTTCAATTTGCTGTGTTCCTACAACCTCCAGACCACGTTTCAGGCCTATTCCTTCTACAATCCACAGCTGACCCCGGTGCTCATCGGCGCGGTGCTGGCGATTCTGGTGGGCTACTGCCTCTTCGGCGGCGGCAAGCGCATTGTGGACATCACCTCGGTGATCGTGCCCTTCATGGGCGTGTCCTACGTCATCATTGCGCTGATCGTTCTGGTGGTCAACGCGAAGAATCTGCCCGCCATGTTCGGCATGATTTTCGCCGACGCCTTTGACTTCAAGTCCATTCTGGGCGGCATCAGCGGCTCGTGCATGATCTACGGCATCAAGCGGGGCCTGTACTCCAACGAGGCGGGCGTGGGCAGCGCGCCCAACGCCGCCGCCGCCGCGGACGTGTCCCACCCGGTGAAGCAGGGTCTGGTGCAGGCGCTGAGCGTGTACATCGACACGATTCTGCTGTGCACCGCCACGGCGCTGATGTGCCTGTCCACCGGCGTGCCCTTCAACGAGGAGGTGTCCGGCGCGCCCTACGTTCAGAACGCGATTTCCTCCGTTTTTGGACCCATCGGGCCGCTGTTCATCACCTGCGCCATGATTCTGTTCGCCTTCACCACCCTGCTGGGCAATCTGTTCTACACGGTCAACGCGCTGAACTACCTGAACAACAAGCAGGAGCCGTCTGAGCCGTTCATGCGCATTTACTACGTGATTTGCGCCATTATCATCTTCGTCGGCGCGATTCTGCCCGCCACGGCGGTCTGGGCGCTGGCGGACATCACCATGGGCGGCATGGCGTTTTTCAACTTGCCCTCCTGCATTGCCCTGAGCGGCGTGGCCATTGCGGCGCTGAAGGACTATGAGAAGCAGAAGGCGGCGGGGAAGAACCCGGTGTTCAAGGCCCGCGACATCGGCATGGACGACTCCGAGCTGGACTGCTGGGCGGACTGAGTCCGCTGGCAAGCTCCCTACGACGGATAGCAGTCACCGAACTCCCGGCCACGAACGCATGAAATAAACCAACCATTGAGAGGCCGGGTCCTGGAGCCGCCGGACTGCGTCCGGAGGCAAGCTCCCTTCGAGCGATAGAGGAAACCGGACTCCCGGCCACCACTGACAGTGTGAAACCGGAAGAAGGAAGGGCCGGGTCCTGGAGCCGAAACGTTGCAGTCAGTCGGAGGCACAAAACTGCGCCCCGGACTGTGTCTCTAATGCCCCAACCCCTTCCAATCTGCGCCCCCAACCGGGAGAACCACCGGCTGGGGGCGATTTTTGTTGTGATGCGGGCCTTTTGGTGGTATACTGACCCCGAACCCCTGAATCAAGGCAGCCGGACAGAGTGCAAAGCTGCCCAAAGGAGGCGAAAGGCGTGAAAGACATTCGGCGGGAGGACCTCAAAGAGAACGTCCGGCGGGAGCTGACCCGCGGCATCCAGCGCACCCGGGCGCTGCGCTTCTATCTGTTCAAATTTGTGCTGCGATTGAGCCTGTTTCTCGCGGTTTTGGGTATGTATGTGCTGGACCGGCCGCTGCTGCTGGAGGTGGTGCAGACCTTCAGCTGGCGGCGCTTCACGGTGGTGCATCTGGCGTGGCTGGTGTTCATGACCATCATGCTGCTGCACATCATCCCGACAAACTCCATCACCATGGCCTGGAAGAAGGCCCGGGGCGAGGTGTTCCGCGAGGTGCCCGGCTACGACCGCCTGCGGCTGCTGGAGCAGACCCAGCTCCAGAATCAGCGCGCCTGGCAGGTGATGCTGGTGTGGCTGTGCTTCAACGCCATTTTTGGCTTTCTGTACCTTTGGGGCGTTATCGGGGAGGGGGAGCTGCTGCTGCTGACGATGTTTTACTTCGTCTGCGACTACATCTGCATCCTGTTTTTCTGTCCGTTCCAGACCTTTTTGATGAAGAACAAGTGCTGTATCAACTGCCGGATTTACGACTGGGGACACTTTATGATGTTCACTCCCATGCTCTTCATCCGCAACTTTTACAGCTGGAGCCTGTTTTTTATGGCGCTGGTGGTGCTCATCCACTGGGAGCTGGAGTACGCGAAGCACCCGGAGCGCTTCTGGGAGGGCTCCAATGTGACGCTGCAATGCCGCAGCTGCCGGGAGCGCACCTGCCAAATCAAGCGCCAGGCTGCGCCTGGAGGCAAGCTCCCTTCGACTGTCAGTGATAATCGAACTCCCGGCCACGAACAAAGGAAATAGTCCATCCTTTGAGAGGCCGGGTCCTGGAGCCGGACCGTTACAGATAGTCGGAGGCACTAGGCTGCGCCTGGAGGCAAGCTCCCTTCGGACGATATTGATTATCGAACTCCCGGCCCCGAACAGAAAGAATAGTCCAACTTTGGTGAGGCCGGGTCCTGGAGCCGGACCGTTGCAGCCAGTCGGAAGAGCGAGGCTGCGCCGGTCGGCAATCTCCCTCTGAATGATAGTGAGAACCAGAATGCGCCGCCCAATCAGGAACCCTGAACGCTCAAACAGCTGCGCCGGGGAGGGAAATTGACCCTCCCCGGCACTTTGCTGCCCATATTGAGCTGATTTAAGACGTTTTTATCACTTTTCAAGGGTGGGAGCGGCGTTCAGCATCGTCTCAGCCAGAATCCCGTAGCCGCGGGTGGGGTCGTTGACCAGCACATGTGTACGTCTATGCACCCCATAATTGGACGACAACCGTGAAACAGGAGACCTACTCCTGTTTGGGTTCCTCAGAGATGTTCATTCTTCCTCTGGTCAACGCATCGAACCGGGGATAGAGGTCAATCTCCACCGGACCGCCGCGCTCTCTCCGATATTCCATCCGCTTGACGATGGCCTTCAGTGCCTCGTTGCGTTCCTGGACACTCATCTGGTCGTAGCTGGAGAGAAGCCGCTCTGCCTGCGGAATCATGTTCTTTCGGGAAAAATCGGTCTTCTCCATTCGTTCCATCTCATTCTTCAGAGCCGCAGTCTGAGCGTCCAGGGACTCCATTGAGCCCTCCAGCCTGGAGCGTCTGCTTTTAAACTCCTCCAGCGTGTAGATGCCCTGCTCGACGAAATTGTAGGCCCGCTCCATTTGCTGCTCCAGTTTTTCCCGCTCCGCCTGAAGCTCCTCCAGCTTTGCGCGCAGTTGGGCGAGGTCCTCCCCAAAGCCGGTGACGTTGACCTTGATCTGATAGCCTTCAAACCAGATTTTGACGGCGTTCAGAATCGCTTCCTCCACCTTTTGACAGCCTGCGGTGGCGTTGTGACAATTTCGCATATTGACGCACCGGAACCGGGGCCTTGCGTTTTGCCTGAGAGAGCCGACGGTTCGCCCGACCCGCTTGCCGCAGACGGCGCAGAAGAGGAGTCCGGCGAAGGGGTTTTGCAGTTCGTGGGTAGCGTCTACCTTCGGCTTCCCGATCCGCTCCTGCCGGATTCTCTGGGCCAGCAGAAAGGTCTCCTCTGAAATCAGCGCCGGGTGGAGGCCGTCGTAGAGCGGGTAGTCCTCGGGATTCTTCTTCCGCTTGATTCGTTTTACCACGGCTCCGTCCTCGATGGACTTGATTTGTTTGCTCCACCCGCGTCGGATTTTGCCCATGTAGACAGGATTGGTGACAATGTTGCTGATGGTGGAGTAAGACCAGAGGTCGCCGTGCCGCGTGGGAATCCTCTTGTCATTGAGATAGTTGGCGATTCTTTTCGTTCCGTTGTACTGCAGGAAGAGTTCAAAAATCTCCTTCACCACCGGGGCTTCCTGCTCGTCCGGCTCCAGCGTGTAGCCCTTTTCATTCTCCAGCTTTTTGCGCCGATAGCCGTAGGGCGGGATACTGCTGATGTATTTCCCCTCGGAGGCGGAGCTGTTGCGGCCCCGGATGAGTCGGCGGTTGATGGTTTTGTACTCACGGCGGCTCATAAAAAGGCCGAATTCAAAGTATTCCTCGTCAAACTCGTTGCTGGGGTCGTAGGTCTTGCTTGGCGTGATAATTTTGGTGCCGGAGAACTGAAAGACCTGACTGATGTAGGCCTGGTCTGCTCCGTTGCCTCTGGCCAGCCGCTCCACATCCACCACCAGCACGCCGGTATAGAGGCCCGCACTGACCTCCTCCAGCATCTTCTGGATTTCCGGTCGTGCGGCGATGGACTCACCGGAAACCACCTCGTAGTAGGTTTTGGCGATGTGGTATCCCCGCTCCGCCGCCAGCTTGTCGAGTATTGCCTCGTGGCGCTTGAGCGTCTCATCGACGGACAGCTCTGCGTAGTCCCGGTCCATCCGGGACTTGCGCAGATAGATGACGTACTGCTCCATGAAAAAGCTCCTTCCCGTCCTGAATGCTTTCATCTGATTCTAACATAAAAATCGGAGAACGTCCAATGACATTCTCCGATTTCCTTTTTTTTCAGGCTTCACCGCATAATGGAACGAGGGCGAATTGTAAGGGGAGGCCTTAAGCGATTTCGCCGCCGGGCTTCTCATCGGGCACCGCCGCTTGCTCCAGCAGCCTCCGCTTGTAGGAGTCGGAGGTGATTTGAGCGACCCGTTCCAACATAGCCTGAGGCGAAGCCTCAAAGTAGTCGTCGTGAATCCTCACAATACTATCTCCGACTTTCAGTTCTCTTACGACCACAACGACTCTCCTTTCTGTATGTCTGCATGCGTCTCTTAGGGCGCAGGTGTGGTTCTCCCGTAGTATGGTCGATTCCTGGAAAAATATCTGCGCTCAGCGCATCGCTAAGAAGCTCCTTATGTCCCGCCGACGGCGGAATCGGGCAGAGCTCTTCTTCTCTGATATTAATTGTATGCATCTTTGAAAAAATGTTAAATCAGCATCCAAACATTTACTCAATTTCCAGCTTCTGCTGCCCAAAAACCCATAGCAAATGGGGAGCAGGGACTTTTGTTGTCGCATCAATTTGTTTTGTCATCGTTGTTTTACATTGTCTTTCATGACCGTGTCCTCCTGAAATAATAAAAAGAAGCGCTTTATCTGCCTCGGAAAAACCGAAGTCAGAACAAAGCGCTTCTTTTCTGATTCTATTATATACGAAATCAGTAATTCGTTCAGGAATCCATAAAGAAATATAGGAAAAAATGATAATGCGAAAGGTCTCCGGTCATGCTGTCAAAGCAGAGCAGCGGATGGTGCCCATTTATAGTTGAACGCTGCGCTTTCCTGTTTCCCATAGGCAGCCCTGAATCATATCTGTTCGAATCCTTACTTGCTCACCTTTCGACGAGAGCCAACAGAGAGTATTCCGCGTGTGAAACTGACAGAAGAAGTCCTCGCAGAACCAATGGCAGAAATCCCATCGCAACAAGTGTTCATGGTAACTGGGGTTCGAGGCAGCGGGAAAAACGTGTTTATGACGACAGCTGCAAATTCGATAAAAAAACAAGCGGAACAAGATTCCTTGGGATAGCCGACAAGGCACTTTTGTTATCAACTCAGAATCAAGACAAAATATTCTTACCATTTTACCATACCAACACATATCAAATAATGGCACAGAAGCAGGTTGCAATCCTCTTCTGTGCCATTATTATTAGAAAGATCTGATTTAACAAAAATGCCGTTAAGCTCCTTACTTGCATAGTGTTGCAGTCAATCTTCCGAGATTTGTGAGAAAAATTCTCTATATCGCAGTGTTATCGACGTTTTGAAAGCCAGATTCAGT
>CACZUK010000005.1 GCA_902784305.1 Oscillospiraceae bacterium
GGCCGTTTTTTTGTATTTTTACGGCATATCGCCTTTCCGAAGGTTCGGAAAATCCGGTGCCGTCCTCAGGCGCAAACCGCGCAGACAGGCGCACCGCCGCCGCTTGACGCGGCTCCATCGAACCGGTATAATAAACCCAGAGAAACGCGCCGGGCCGCGGCGCAGAAGTCAGGGGGGGCGCGGGATGATTCAGACCAAAAACAAGCAGTTTGTCGAGCAGTACGCCCGTCAGACGCTGCACTTTTTGGGGCTCTACGAGCGCTCCCTGCTGCTGAGCAGCGATAAGCCGGATTTGCAGGATGCAGCCAACAGCTATGGAATTGAGGTCGTTCAGGACTGCTATCCCGAGGAACGGGAATTTATCCGGCGCGTTCTGGACGCGGACCACACCCCCTTCTCCCGGCTGGACAAGAAGAAAATGGCCTACTTCCGCAGCAAGAACATCCAGCTCCAGATCATCAGCGACCATGTGGCCGGGGCCTATTGGAACAACGGCCACCCCAACACCCCGGACCACCTCATCGCCACCGTGGAGCGCAAGCTCGGCAAGCTCAATCAGGGCGGCTACGCCCCCTTTGCCGCCTACGGGCTCTATGTGTTCGTGGACACCGTCTCCATCGACGAGCAGTACAACGGCTATGTGCGCGCCGTCCTCCGCGCCGCCGCCTCCTGGCCGGGTCCGCGGCGCTATGACACCCTCTATCTGGATTATCACTACGGACTCTGCGTGTGTTCCATCCCGGAGCGGCGCTTTTGGCGCAGAAGCATCGACGAAACCCTCCGGGAGATGATTTTCAGCGAGACGCAGCGCTGCTTTTCCGAAAAAACCGACTCCAGCCCCTAAGCCGCCCCTCTCCCCCGCCGGACCGGGAGAGGGAGCGTCCCTTTGCCCCGCAGTGCCGCTCGCGGGGCAGATTTTTTTCTTTTGGCCCGAATTTCTGTTGAAAAAGTGCGAAAAAAGCGGTATACTAACAGCAGAATTCTTCACTCGCCCGGAACCCCTTTTTCCATTTCCCAACGGCGTGCCAATCTGAGGGGAAGCGGCATCCGTCGCCCGGAGAGCGTCCCTGTCGCGGCAGGCGGTCCCCCTCCCGCGGGAAAGCGCCGCCAACCCCGTCACCGGCGCAGAGGCCTTCGCGCCGTCGGCACCGGTCCTGAAGCAGCGGCCCGGGCGCAGTGATTTTAAGAGGAGCCTTTGATATAATGTCCAATCTCACCCAAAAATCCCAAAATAAACCGGCTCTGTCCCTGAAAAACATACAAATCCTGATGATTGTCATGGCCAGCCTGGTCTCCGCCGTGCTCCTCCTCTTCACCTTTTCCGCCTCCCGCACCTCCCGCGCCCTCTCCGTGGCCACGGACCAGTACATCCAGCTCCACGACGCCGTGGACGAGCTGATGAACGCCTCCGATTACCTCACGGAGATGGCCCAGCGCTACACCGACCGGGGCGACCCGAAATACCTCAACGCCTACTTTGAGGAGGCCTTCACCATCCGGCGGCGGGAGGAGGCACTGGAAATCATGGCCAGGTTCCCGGACGCGGCATCCGCCAGGGAGTCTCTGGAGCGGGCCTTTGAGGCCTCCCTGGCCCTGATGGACCGGGAATACTACTCCATGCGGCTGGTCATCGAGGCCAAGGGCTACGAGAGCTATCCGGAGATTCTGCGCGACGTCCAGCTCAGCAAGGCGGACGCCGCCCTGAGCCCGGAGGAGCAGATGGATTTGGCCCAGAGCATGCTGCTGGACGAGGAATACTACTCCCAAAAGGACCTCATCCGCAGCAGCATGCACAAAAGCCAGGATATGCTGGCGGAAATCACCCAGCAGACCCAGCTCGACTCGGAAACGCGCCTGAGCAAGGACCTGGAGCTGGTGCGCATCATCATCATCGCCCAGTGCGTCATGCTGATGCTGATGATTTGGATTACCATCCGGCTGGGCATCCACCCGGTCATCGCCGCGGTGAAGAGCATCCAGAGCGACACCCGCATCCCGGAAATGGGGGCCAGCGAGTTCCGCTATCTGGCCCAGGCGTACAATAAAATGTACGAATACTACCACTCCAGCATCCAGAAGCTGAACTACAAGGCCTCCCACGACCAGCTCACCCAGCTCTACAACCGCAGCGGCTACGACCTGCTGCTCTCCGGCATCGACCTGAGCTCCACCTTCTTCCTGCTCATCGACGTGGACCGCTTCAAGGACATCAACGACAGCTACGGCCACGAGGTGGGCGACCGGGTGCTCCAAAAGGTTGCCAGCACCATCCGCAGACAGTTCCGCTCCGACGACTACGTCTGCCGCATCGGCGGGGACGAGTTCGCCGTGCTCATGACCCATGTGGAGCCGGCGCACAAGCATCTGCTCAGCGGAAAGCTGATGCGCGTCAATGTGGCCCTCACCCACCCCAGGGACGGCCTGCCCGCCGTCTCCCTCAGCGCCGGAATCAGCCACGGGCGCTACGCCCGCAGCGCCGAGGAGCTGTTTGAGCAGGCGGACCAGGCCCTCTACGAGACCAAGCGCAAGGGCCGCAACGGCTACACCTTCCACCTGTCTTTGGAGCAGTTTTTGAGCTGAATGGCGCGGAAACAGAACCTTTCGGCAGATTCAACCCGTGCAGACGGCCTGTCCGCCCTCCCTGCGCGAGCGGCGGTGTGAACAGCGGATTCTCTGACCGGCCGCCTTTCCGCTTTTGCTCTTGCCCTTTTGCCCGTTCCGGGGTATAATCGTTTCCGAAGTAAAATCCTTCGCAGAAAGGAGGGGTTCCATGCACTCCACCCAAGCCGCGTCCAAAAAGGACAGAACCGACGGCCTTCTGTACCTCCTGCTGCTGTGCACCGCGTGCGTGCTCATCAATCAGGGAGGCGTCCGGCTGGCCCTCGCCCTCCGGCTGCCCCTCTTTCTGGACTGCATCGGCACCATCCTCGCCGCCGCCGTGGGCGGCTACCTCCCCGGAATCGCCGTGGGCTTTCTCACCAACCTCTTCGCCAGCGTCGGCAACCCCGACACCGCCTTCTACGGCACCCTCAACGTCCTCATCGCCGTCACCGGCGGACTCTTCGCCCGGCACGGCTTCTTCCGCTCCCCGGGCCGCGCCCTGCTCACCGTGCCCGCCTTTGCCGGTATCGGCGGCATTCTGGGCTCGGTCATGACCTGGTTTCTCTACGGCCTGGACTTCGGCACGGGCATCTCCGCGCCTCTGGCCCACCACATCTACGAGCGCCACCACCTGAGCCCCTTCCTCTCCCAGCTCTCGGCGGACCTCGCCATTGACCTGCTGGACAAGCTGGCGGTGGTGCTCATCGTCTGGGCGGTGCTGCGGCTGCTGCCCGCCTCTATTCACCAAAAAATGAGCTATCTGGGCTGGAACCAGGCACCTTTGAGCGAAGAAGTCCAGAAAATGGCCTCCAAGTCCATGTCCCGCTCCCTGTCCATGCGCCTGAAGCTGCCGCTGGTCATCGGCCTGGCCACCATCAGCATCGCCGTGGCCGCCACCACCATCAGCTTCCTGCTCTTTGAGAAGTCCGCTATTGACAGCCACAAGCAGCTGGGCGCGAGCGTGTCCAACCTGGTGGCCAGCGTCATCAACGGCGACCGCATCAACGACTACCTGGCCAAGGGAGAGAACGCCCAGGGCTACGACCTGGTCCGGCACCGCCTCTATGACATCCGGGAGAGCAGTCCGTACATCAAATACGTCTACATCTACCGCATCCGCCCGGACGGCTGCCACGTCGTCTTCGACCTGGACACTGACGACACCCCGGCCAGCGAAATTGGGGATTTGGTCCCCTTCGACGCCTCCTTTGCGCCCTGCCTCCCCGCGCTGCTGGCCGGGGAGCCCATAGAGCCCATCATCACCAACGACACCTACGGCTATTTGCTCACCTCCTACTCCCCCATCTACGACAGCAAGGGCGTGTGCCAGTGCTACGCCTGCGTGGACATCTCCATGGAGCAGCTTCGCAACAACGGCTTCAGCTTCGTGACCAAGCAGATTTCCCTGTTCCTGGGCTTTTTCATCCTCGTGCTGGCCCTGGGCCTGTGGATGGCCGAGTACAGCATCATTCTGCCCATCAACACCATGGCGCTGGTGGCCGGGTCCTTCGCCTACAACACCGAGTCCTCCCGCTGTGAAACGCTGGAGACCATCAAAGAGCTGAATATCCGCACCGGGGACGAAATCGAGAACCTTTACCACGCGCTGGTCAAGACCACCGCCGACACGGTGGGCTACATCGCCGAAGCGCAGCGCCGGAACGAGCAAATCACCAAAATGCAGAACGGACTCATTCTCGTGCTGGCCGACCTGGTGGAGAGCCGCGACAAGTGCACCGGCGACCATGTGCGCAAAACCGCCGCCTACACGAAAATCATCCTGGACGAGCTGCGCCGGGAGGGCGTCTACGCCGGGCAGCTCACCGACGAGTATGTGGAGGACGTGGTCAACTCCGCGCCGCTGCACGACATCGGCAAGATTCACGTGCCCGACGCGCTGCTCAACAAGCCCGGCCGCCTCACCGAGGACGAGTTCCAGCAGATGCAGGAGCACACCACCGCCGGACGGGAGATCATCGACTCCACCATCGACTCCGTGTCCGTGGAGGCGGGCTACCTCCGGGAGGCCCGGAACCTGGCCGCCTTCCACCACGAGAAGTGGAACGGCACCGGCTACCCCTGCGGCCTCAAGGGCGAGGAGATTCCCCTCTCCGCCCGCATCATGGCCGTAGCCGACGTGTTCGACGCGCTGGTGTCCACCCGCAGCTACAAGAAGCCCTTCCCCTTCGAGACCGCCATGGACATCATCCGGGAGGGCGCCGGGTCCCACTTCGACCCGCTGGTGGCGCAGGCCTTCCTGAACGCCGAGACCGAGGTGCGCAGGGTGGCCTCCGCCAACCTGGCTCGGGAGAAGAAGCAGAACGCGCCCTGACGCGCCTTTTCGGTTGACGTTTTTGGCACCGGGACTTGAATCCCCGGGCCCAATGTGGTAAAATGAGCTCAGAAATTTGGAGAACACATACAGGAGGGAATCTATATGGAAAACAATGTCCGCCGTCTGGTGACCCGCAGCGACTTCGACGGTCTCGCCTGCGCCATGATGCTCAAGGAGCTCAAGCTCATCGATGAAATCAAGTTCGTCCACCCCAAGGACGTGCAGGACGGCAAAATTGAGCTGTCCAAGAACGATATTACCACCAATCTGCCCTACGACCCCAGGGTTTCCATCGCCTTTGACCACCACGAGTCCGAGGTGGACCGCCTGAAGGCTGTGGAGACCAACGGCAAGCTCATCATCGACCCCAACGCCCGCTCCGCCGCCCGCGTGGTCTACGACTACTACGGCGGGAAGGCCGCCTTCCCCCGCATCAGCAGCGATTTGATGGCCGCCGTGGACAAGGGCGACAGCGCCGACTTCACCGTGGACGAGATTCTCAACCCCAAGGGCTGGGTGCTGCTGCACTACCTGATGGACGCGCGCACCGGTCTGGGCCGCTTCCACCACTTCCGCATCTCCAACTACGATTTGATGATGGAGCTCATCGACTACTGCCTCGACCACAGCATCGACCAGATTCTGGAGCTGCCCGACGTGAAGGAGCGGGTGGACCTGTACTTCCAGCAGGCGGATCTGTTCAAGGCACAGCTCCAGCGCATCGCGAAGATTCACGGCAAGGTCGTGGTGCTGGACCTGCGCAACGAGGAGGTCATCCACGCGGGCAACCGGTTCATGATTTACGCCCTCTACCCTGAGACCACCATCTCCGTCCATGTGGCCTGGGGCTTCCGGAAGCAGAACACCGCCGTGATGATCGGCAAGAGCATCGTCAACAAGAGCTCTCAGGTGGACATCGGCGAGCTGTGCCTGCAATACGGCGGCGGCGGCCACCACAACGCGGGCACCTGCCAGCTGGACAATGAGACGGTGGACGCGCAGCTGCCCGGGATTATTGAGGCGCTGAACGCGTGAGAAAATGCACAGTGTATAATGCACACTGCCGCGCGCCGTGCGAGTCGGAATGCACAATTATGAGCAAATGGGAACGTAATGCTTCTCTTTGAAAGCTGGCGGTTTTCTTGGGCTTTGCTGCGCTCCTCTGTTTGATAATCATGTGTTAAACTCCCGTTCTGTGTGTGCAGAATGGGAGTTTTTCTCAATTTTTAGATGTTTCTCTGATGCAGTGGATGCAATCGGAGCAAATGGGAACGTGATTCCTCTCTTTGAAAGCCTCCCTTTTGGGGAGGCGGGACCACAGCGTGTTGGTCTGTGGTGGGTGAGGCTTCAAACGGTATAAAACTTGCGGCACTATCAAACCATCACCGCAAACACACAAAACCCCCGTTCTGCTTGTACAGAACGGGGGTTTTCTCACTTTTCAGCCGTTTTTGCGGAGATTGAGCGCTCAGCCCACGATGTCGCCGTCGTCAAAGGGGTCGCCGCACTCCGGGCAGAACTTCGGGGGCTTGGTGGGGTCGGCAGGCTCCCAGCCGCACTTGTCGCACTTGTACTGGGGCACGCCCGCGGGCTTCTTCGCGCCGCACTCGGAGCAGAACTTGCCCTTGTTGGCGGCGCCGCAGGCGCAAATCCACTGGCCCTGCACGGCGGCCACCGGCTTCTTGGCGCCGCACTCCGGGCAGAACTTCCCGGTGATGCCAGCCTGACCACAGGCGGGACAGGTCCAGGCGTCCGCGGCGGGAGCAGCCTGCTGCCGGGCCTGCGCGGCCTGCTGGGCGTACATCTGCTCCTGCTGGGCCGCGGCGGCGAAGAGGCTGGCCGCGTTGGCACCGCCCGAATTGTTCATCATGCCGATGCCCATGAAGCCCGTGGCGGCTCCGGCGGCGTTGCCGGCAGCGGTCACCTTGGCCTGGCCGTCCGTGCGCACGGTGTAGGCGGCGGCGCGGCGGGGGTCCATGTAGGCGGCGTCCTGCTGCATATCCTTGATGCGCTGCTCGTCCTCCGCGCTGGCCTTCACGGAGGAGACGCCGATGCGCTGAATCTCAATGCCGCGGTAGTCCTTCCACTGGGCGGAAAGCTCCTGCTTCAGGGCGTTGGCCAGCTCCATGGTGTGGCCGGGAATGGCGCTGTAGCGCACGCCCATCTCGGAAATCCGGGCAAAGGCGGGCTGGAGGGCGGTCAGCAGCTCACTTTTCAGCTGACTGTCAATCTCGCTGCGCTGATAGGCCGCGGAGACGTTGCCGCACACGTTCTTGTAGAATAGCATGGGGTTGGTGATCTTGTAGCTGTACTCGCCGAAGCAGCGGATGGCGATGTCGATGTCGATGGCCGCGCGCTCGTCCACCACCCGGAAGGGCACGGGAGAGGGGGTTCCGTACTTGTTGCCGATGATTTCCTTGGTGTTGAAGTAGTAGACGCGCTGGTCCTTGGGCGCGATGCCGCCGAAGGTGAAGCGCTTGCCGATGTTGCCGAACACCGCCTTGATGTTGTCGCCCAGGCGGCCGCCGTCCAGCAGGGAGGGCTCGGTGGAGGCGTCGTACTTGTACTCGCCCGGCTCCGCGCACAGGTCCACGATGTCGCCCTGCTCCACGATGATCATGCACTGGCCGTCGGCCACGGCGATGATGGAGCCGTTGGAGATGATGTTGTCCCCGCCCTTGTTGGAGGCAAGGCCCCGGCCGGTCTTCTTCTGGCCCTTGACGGCCAGCACGTCTGCGGGAAGAGCCTCACAGTAGAAGTACTCCTTCCACTGGTCCTTCATGACCCCGGAGGCGGATGCCAATGCAGCACGAATCAGTCCCATAATTGTTCTCCTTTCGGTTGATAGGCTGGATGTACAGGTATTTTATGAACAAAATCAGAAGCTACCGCCCCCGCCGGAGCCGCTGCGCCCGCTGGAGGAGCGGGTGGAGCTGGAGCTCTTCTTCTCCCGCTTGACCCGGTTCACGGTGCGGTAGAGGAAGAAGTCGGCGCTGTGGCGCAGGTGCACGCTGCCCTTGTCCAGGTAGAGATTGGCCTGGGTGGCCTCGTGGACGGTGTTCATCTCATCCTTGAGGACGGTGGTCACGATCCAGGCGATGATCAGGCCGCCCACGATGGCGCCGAGGACAATCAGCGGCCGGAAGCCCTTGGGGAACTTGCCCTTGGTGAAGAGCACGTCCAAATCGTCCAGAGACGCGCTCACGCCCTCGGCGTACTCGCCCCGGGACAGGTAGGGGGAAATGGTGTTGTTCAGGTGGTCAATATTGGCGTCCTTTTTGAACAGCTTCTCGCACTTTCCGGTGCCCCAGAAGTACCAGCCGCGGTTATTCTCCTCCATGGAGATGAACAAAACCACACCGTTGAAGTCGTCGCCCACGCCGTAGCCGTTGAAGACGTAGAAGTCGGCGGCGTACACGTCCCGCTCGATGCCGTAGGTGCTGGTGTCGGTGAAGACCACGAAGTCGCTCTCCGGATGGTTGGCGCGCAGGGCGTCCAGCTTGGCGGTCAGCTCCGCCTCCTCCTCGTCGGTGAAGATGTCCGCGTCGTCCACCAGACGGGGGGTGCTCTCCTCCGTGTGGAAGTCCACAAAGGCCTGCACGTCGTCGGGATACCAGGCGGGACCGCCCTCAATGGCCAGCGCGCTCATGGACAGGCAGCCCAGCAGCATCACCGCGCCCAGCAGGGTGCAAAATAACTTTTTCATCGCTGCGCACCCCCTTAGAAGAACAGATTGAGCAGGACATAGCACACAGCCGTCCCGACGGCGCAGGCGCCCCAGAACCAGCGGGCGCTCTTGCCCTTGTCCACGGGCAGCTTTCCCACCACCTTGCCGGTCTGACCGTTGACGGCGTACTGGTACTTTTCGCCCTTATAGTTGCAGTTGAGCAGATAAACCGGCAAAAGAACGTATTTTACGCTGGAATCGGTAATCTGCATGCCGTTGTTGCGGATGTGGACGCTGGTGTAGCCCATACAGGTCTCCTTCAGCGTCTCCTCGGCGCTCTTCATCAGCCGGGCGCTGGCCCGGGGCAGCTCCGCGTCCGGCTCGCTGTCGAAGCGGTCGGCCAGGAAGCCGGAGAGGTAGCCCTCCTCGAAGTCCACCAGCTCGCTGAAGTCGAAGGGCTCCACGCTGTCCATCAAATCGTTGGACATCTTGGAGCTGGCATCCACCGGGATGTGGGAGAAGTGCATGGAGCCGTCGCGCTCAAGCATGTAGTGGTGCACCTCGGTCACGTCGTAGTCGCCCTCCCGGTAGGAGAACACCCGCTCGCCCTCCAGGTTCACGCCGCCCTCCACGCCGCAGTCGAAGAGCCAGAAGGGCACATAAAGGCCCTGCACCTCGGAGAGGTAGGTGTCCTTGAAAAAGTTGTTGGGCAGCAGCTTTTTGCCCTGATAGAACTTCTTCACCAGGCCCGGCAGGTCCTTGGGCTTGTACTTGAAGGGGATGACCGCGTTGGGCCGCACGCCGCCCTGCACCCGCTCGTTCATCACGATCACGTTGTCGCAGTAGGGGCACTTGGTGGCGGCGGTGGTGCCGTCGGCCTCGATGGTGGCGCCGCAGGACTGGCAGGTGTACACCGCCGTGTTCATGGTCTCGTGGGAGGTTTCGTTTTTGTAGCCGCTCCAGTCGAAGCCCTGCTGCTCGTGTACGCCACGGGCGGACATGGACACCTCGGAGACGGAAAAGGCGCTCCCACAGGCGGCGCAGCGCATCTGACCCGACTCCGGGTCGAACTCCAGCGGCGCACCGCAGTTTGGACATTTGTACTCGTTTACATTGGTCAGCTCTTTCTCGTCCATAGGCGTCCCTCACTTTCTGTTGCTGCTGTATGGACTGGACGGGATGTCTCCCGCCCGCCTCAGCGGGGCTGTACAGGTTCCATTATACCGATTTCCCGAAAAATTGCAACTGGAAATGCACAAAATCCGGAAAGCATCCGATGTGGGGCACTCTGGTCCGGCCTCGCGCCTCAGCCCTCGCGCTCCCGCAGGCTGGTCAGGGCGCTCTTGTGGACCTCCTCCGCGTCGCGCTCCCCGTGCCAGCGGCCCACGCCGCAGCGCAGGTCGACGCCGGCGATCTGGGCGGCCGTTTCGGCCTGACGGAGCTGGCGCTCCAGGTTCTGATAGTCCCGGCCCTTCACCAGAGCGGCAAATTCGTCCTCCTCCGCCCGGAAGACCGGGCTGTGCTTGAACGCGTCGCAGACGATGCCCCGGGCCGTGCGCAGCAGGCGGTTCTCCGCGGCGCGGCCCTGGCTGCTGCGCACCTTCTCCAGCTCCTCCACCCGGAAGAGCACCACGGCAAAGCCCTCCTGAATGCTGTCGTGAAGCTGCTCGGTGATGTCCTCCATGGCCTGAACGTAGGCCTTGCGGTTGCGCACCCCGGTGACCGCGTCGATGTTGGCCTGCCGGCGGGCCTGCTCCAGCTGGTCGGCGTAGATTCGCTCCCGCTCCACCTGACTGGTGACGTTGTTCAGGCCGATGATGAGCTGCGGCCCGTCCTTCTCCTCCACCATGGCGGCCTTCGCGTTCACATAAATTGTCTTTTCCTGCATTTTCAGCCGATATTGGAGGGAAAACAGGCCGTTTTCCCGCACCGCCTCCAGCACCTTCTCCCGGGTGAACAGGGAGAGGAAGCGCTCCAGGTCCTCGGGGACCACCACCCGGAGGCCGCGGCGCCGGGCCTCCTCAAAGAAGCGCTCGCCCTGCTTGGGAACGCCCAGAACGTGGTAATCCTCCGTGGCGGAGTACTCCACAAAGTGGTCTGTTTCGGGATTCACGGTGTAAATGCACACAAAGTCCCCGGTCAGGGCCATAATCCGGGAATAGGTGGTGCGCTCGGCCCGGGCGCGCTCCAGCGCCGCCTTCTGGCGCATTTGCGCGTCCACATTGTTCACGCCGATGATGATGCGGCTGTTGCCCCGGGTCATGCGCACGGCCTTGAGGTTCATATACACCGGTTTTCCGTTCACCATCTGCCGGTAGGTCATGGTGAAGACGCCCACCTCGTCCAACGCCTGAATCACCCGCTCCCGGGTGAAGACCCGGACGAACTCGTCCACGTCGCCGTCGTAGAGCAGCCGTTTGGCGTCCTCGCGGCTGCTCTCGAAGAAGTGCTCGCCGTGGCGCTCCAGGGCCAGGTCGCCCAGCTCCGCGTCGGAGCGGAACTCCGCGAACTGCTCCGTGTCCAAATCCACATAGAACAGATTGCTGTAGTCGGAGGAGAGCGCCTTGGCGATGTGGGCAAAGCTCACCGCGGACGGGTCCTGGTTGTCCTTGATGGACAGCACCGCCACGGCCACCGCCGCGGTGCCCTTCACCGGGTTCACCGCCACCCGCTTGAGGAAGGCGTGGGCGGTGGTGCCGTCCCCGATTTCCTCGTCAATCATTATGCGGTTGCCGTCCAGGCCGCAGCGGCGCATGGCCTTCAGGAAGCCGTAGCCCATGCGGCCCTCCCCCATGGAGTAGGGCACCCAGATGCCCACCAGAGCGATGCCGAACAGCTTCTCCATGAAGCCCCGGTAGGTGCTGTTGCAGCGCACCACCATAAACTCCTCGCCGTTGGACTCCAGAATCGCCATGGGAATCGTGTCGAAGTAGCGCCGCAGATTCTCCTGCTCCCCCTGGCCCAGGGTGGTCATGTCGTAGAGGTTGATGCGCCCGATGGCCGCGTAGTAGTCCGTCTCCTCCGGGTTCTCGAAGCCGATGGCCGTGCCGCTGCGGTAGCGCTCCAGCACGTCCTCAAAGGGCAGCGGCTTGCAGTAGTAGTAGCCCTGGAGCTTCGTGCAGCCCACCTCCTTGAGGAAGTCCGCCTGCTCCCGGGTCTCCACGCCCTCGCACACCGTGTCGATGCCCAGGCCGATGGCCATTTTGATGAGCTCGGTCAGGATGATGCGGCTCTCCTCGCCCTCGTCGAAGCGCTCCATGAAGCGCATATCCAGCTTCATGAGGTCGAAGCGGATGCTCTGCATCACGTCCAGAGAGGAGTAGCCGCTGCCGAAGTCGTCCATCCACACCTGGAAGCCCAGAGCCTGGAAGCGCTCCACCTGCTCCTTCATGAACTCGAAATTGCTGCCGATGACGCTCTCCGTCACCTCGATGGTAATCATCTCCCGGCCCACGCCGGCCTCGTCCACCCGGCGGCGAATCTCCTCCACGATGTCGCAGGTCTCGAAGTCGTAGCGGGACAGATTCACGGACACGGGCACCACATACAGGCCCTCCGCGCGCTGCAAGCGGAAGCGCTCGATGACCTGGTCCACTATATAGAGGTCCAGCTTGTAAATCAGCCGGGCGTCCTCAATGGCCGGAATGAACTCCGCCGGGGACAAAAAGCCCTTCACCGGGTCAATCCACCGGGCCAGCGCCTCCTCGTCGCACACCCGGCCGTTGGCCGCCCGGACGATGGGCTGGTAGTGGACCTGAATCCAGTGCTCCCGCAGCGCCTGGTCCAGATGCTCCACGATGTAGCGCCGGTTCTCCGCCGTGCTGAGCATGGACTCGGTGAAATAGCGGTAGGAGGAGTGGAAGGAGCCCTTCAGCTCCTCGCAGGCGTAGCTGGCCTTGTCGCAGGCCAGGGCCATGTCCGCCTCGTCCTCCGACACCAGGTAGATGCCCACCCGCACGGGCAGGCTCCGGCCCTCGTTAAGCTGGGCCGCCTCGGCAAAGAGCCGTTCCAGCTCCTCCTCCAGGCCTTCGGCCCGGGTGTAGACCGCGAAGTGGTCCGAGCCGAAGCGGCTGCAATTCTCATTGCTGAAGCGCCGCGCCAGCGCCTTGGCAAAGGCCCGCAGCAGCTTGTCGCCCTCCGCGAAGCCGTGGCGGCTGTTGAAGAACTTCATGCCGCTCAGGTCGATGTAGAGCACCGCTATCTGCTCCTTCTCGTCCCGCAGCGTCTCCTGCGCCGCCTTGGCCAGGTTGAAGAAGTAGGTCATGTTCGGCATGCCCGTCAACCCGTCGAAGTAGCTCTGGTGCACCAGACTCTCCTCCCGCAGCACCCGCCGGAAGGAGTCCTGCACCGTCTCCTCCGCGCTCTCCGGGCCCACGGCGTAGCTGCCCTCGTCCATGTACCAGACGTAGGCCAGCCGCTCCCCGGTGTCCATCCAGCGGTGCTCCCCCAGGGCGTGGACGATGCGGTACGCCGCGCTCTTGTTGGGCTGCATCCGGTAGACCACCTCGTAGGGCTCCCCCCTGGTGGCGAAGCGGAAGGCCGTGTCCGCCAGCCGCGCCGCGTCGTCGGGGTGGGCGGTGCTGTACATGTCGTTGCGCATCACCGCGTAGGCCTCCTCCAGCGTGTCAAACTGAAAGAGCTTCCTGAATCCATCCGAGAGCACCAGCGTCACCACCCGCTGCTCCACAAACTGATAGATGCCCAGAGGTGCGGGCAGAGCCTCCAGCATGGCCCTGGTCTGCGCCTCGAACTCGTACCTTTTCATGCGCCGTCCCCTTTCGAACTGCCGTCGCCTTTTCCACATTCCCCGGTCAGAGGGCGGAAAATTCTTCCTGTCTAAACTATTATTGTACACGAATCAACCGGGCGTGTCAACCACAAGCACCCATTTCCGCGCGGGTTTCACGCATTTTTCAGCAAACGGCGCTCACACATAGGTGGCCTGATTGCCCTTGCTCTGCTTGCTGCGGTACATGCCCTCGTCCGAGCGCCGGTAGAGGGATTCGAAGCTGTCCACGCCCTCCGGCCGCGTAAACGTGACACCCACGCTGACCGTGATGACGCGCCCCCGCAGCGCCGGGATGTGAATCTCCCGCACCCGGCTGAACAGGCGCTCCACCAGCCGCTCGGCCTGCTCCCGGCCCGTCAGGGAGGGCGCGAAGGCCGCGAATTCGTCTCCGCCCAGCCGGAACACCACGTCCGTGCCCCGGAAGGTCGCCCGGACGCAGTTGGCCACCGCCACAATCACCTGGTCGCCCACGTTGTGGCCCAGCTGGTCGTTCACCGACTTGAAGTGGTCCACGTCCAGCAGCAGGAACATGCCGCCCAGACCCTCGTCCATGCGCGCGCGCACCTGGGCCTCGCCGCTGCTGCGGTTGCGGATTTTGGTCAGCGGGTCCGTCTCCGCCAGACGGCGCAGGCGTTCCTGCTGCCGCCGCTCCTCTTCGATGGACTCCGCCGCGCAGAGAATCTGGCACAGATGCCCGTCTTCGTCCCGCTCCACCGGCACATAGCGCAGGCGCATCCAGCGCTCCGTGCTGGTCAGAAACTCCAGGGAGACGAAGCGGCGGTTGCCCATGCGCTGGTCCAAATCGTCCAGGGTCAGGAACCGCTCCACCGCCTCCAGGGAATCCGGGTCCGCGATGTCCCGGGCCAGCATCCGCAAACTGGAGCGACAGTGCTCGCCGCTGCCGCCCAGCAGCTGCTCCACCAGAGGGGATGGGCGCAGGGCCCGGATGCGGTCCGCCTTCAGGTCGATGAGGTACATGGCCTCGAAGACCTCCGCGGCGGCCTGAATCTCCCGGCTGAGCTGCTCCGTCTCCCGGCGCCTGCGGCTCAGACCCAGATACAGCAGCGTCAGACCCAGCACGACGCAGATGACCGCCAGCGCTGAGCACACAAAAATGTAGCGCAAAGGCCCGAAAAGCCGCTCATAGCGCACCACCAGCACGGAATACCATTCCTTGTTGACCTGCCGGGTGAAGGCAATCTGCCGCCCCTCCGGCCCTTTCAGGTGGTACACGCCCTCCTTGCCCTCCAGCACCTTTTTGGCCAGGGAGCACTGGCAGTCGCCGTCCTCGTTCATGTAGTTTTTGCCGATTTCCTTCTCGTCCGAGTGGACAATCACGCAGCCGTGGCTGTCCAGCACCATGGCCGCGTCCACCTGCTCCTTGCGCTCCATCTCCTCCATCAGCCGCTGCGCGCCGTCCATGTGGATGTCCATGGAAATGACGCTCTCCCCGTCCGCCAGCAGCCGGCTCACCGACATGGTCATGGAACGGGTCTGAAAGTTCACAAAAGGCCGCACCAGGGCCGTCTCTCCCTTCGCCGCCAGAGCCTCCTGATACCAGGGCCGCTGGGTGGGCTGATAGGTCAGCGCCGGAATCCAGCCGGAGCCGTCCAGATACTCGCCGCGGATGTAGCCGTAGATGCCCGTGGTGTTGCTGTCCACCAGCGCGGAGACGACCTCCGTCTCGTGGACCAGGTAGTCGCCGATTTCCTTGTTGTCGGCGCCGTCGCGCATCATCTCCTCCACATGGCGGGCGCTGAACTCCACCGCGTCCACGGGCCGGTTCAGATAGTTCTCCAGGTCATGGGCGATTTGCACGGTATTGGTCTGCCAGAGGTTCTCCAGATTCTGCCGGGAGCTTCTGTAAAGACAGAAAAAAACCACAACGATAAACAGCACAGCGCCGCTGAGCACCGCGGCGAAGGCCATCCCCCGCTTCATATTGTGAATCCGGCCCGGTTTGAGGACCCTTTCACCGCTTTTTTCCGGTTCCATTCCTGTTTTTCACCTCGTTTCCGCCGGAGAGACAAGGTCCCTCCAGCCTCTATTATACTGTCCGGATACGAAAGGAGCAAGACTTTTTCCGCCAGGGCAACCGCATTTAAAAATTCATTGTTTTTCCGCAAAAATGGACCTGTTTTCCACTGTTTTCGTAGGGGCGACCTGTGGTCGCCCGGCAAGGATTGAGAGAATCCCGGTGACCACAGGTCGCCCCTACACAAAACGACGGCAAATCGGGCCTTTGCTGTGCGAAAACAGCAAAATTTCAAATGCGCTTGCACTGCTTTTTCCGCTGTGCGCGCAAAGCAAAAGCCTGGGATTCTGTCCCAGGCTCTTGCCTTGTCTGAAAAACGGAGCAGAAATCCGTCACGCGCCTTTTTTGTACCGCTGCCGCGGCACGCACCTCACCGGGCTCTGCCGTGGAGCACCGGGGAGAGGGGCTTGTAGATGCAGTAGCACAGCAGCGCGTCCAGCAGGCCCTTGCACAGCGTGAAGGGCAGGTTGAACACCGTCAGGCAGAACAGCAGCCCGTAGTTGCCGGGGAGAATCGCCTGATACATGCCCACAATGGCCTCCATGGGCATGCCATAGAACACCACATAGGCCGGATAGACCACGAAGTAGTTCAGCGGCACGCACAGCAGCGCCATCACCGCCGCGCCGGTCAGGCAGGCGACAATGGCCCCCTTCCGGGTCTTGTTGCGCCGGTAGAGCCAGCCCGCCGTGAAGGCGAAGGAGGCGCCCAGCAGGAAGTTGGACAGCTCGCCCACGCCCGCGGAGGAGGTGCCCTTGAGCAGGATGTGCAGCAGGTTCTTCACCAGCTCGATGGCCACGCCGTACACCGGACCCAGGGCGAAGGTGCCCAGCAGGGCGGGCAGGTCGGAGATGTCCAGCTTGATGAAGCTGGGAATCAGCATCGGGATGGGGAACTCCAGGAACATCAGCACGAAGGCCACCGCCGAGAGCATGGCGGCCACGGTGAGGCTGCGCGCGTTCACGCCGGAGCGGACGGCTGCGCTGGTATTGGTGGTATTGTTCATGAAAAACACTCCTTTGGGTCTGGCCCGAAATAATTGACGCCTGAAAGACGTGGTCCTCCAGGCTCAACCAGACCCCCCGCGCCGCGCAAACGCCGCGCCGGGAGCGTCCTCGTGATCTTCTTTCATCCAGACTTTTACTGTTGGTACCGGAGTTTCACCGGTTCGTGCGCCGTGCGCTCGCGGACTGTACCGCCAATCGGGAATTGCACCCTGCCCTGAAGACACTTTCAGTTGTCAGCGTCATTATACCACGTTCCCGGGGGATTGCAAGACTTTTTTACGGTTTTTTGCGGTTTCCCCGGTTTTTTTACAGCCTGCCCGGCCGGCGGACCACCCGCAGCGGCTCGGGGGTGATGATGATGCTCTCCAGACCCCGGCGCTGGGCCTTGTTCAGGGTGTAGAAGGTGCCGCCCCGGCGCGCGCCGTTGTAGAGGGCGATGATGCGCTGGGAGCGCTCCACCATGAAATCGTTGCGCCGGAGCATGCAGTCCCGGGTCCAATAGCTGGAAATGAGCTTGCAGTGATGCCCGCCGATGTACTTCAAAATGGTCCAATAGCGGTCAATGTCCTTCCGCGGCCAGTCTTTGATCTGATTCGGACAGGGAATCGCCGCCCACAGCTGCACCTCCGGGTGGACCATCTGGCAGGCCAGCACCGCCTCCGCGAACAGCAGGTCCCCGCCCCGGGCCATGCCGCACCAGAAGTTCCGATAGCCCTCCTTCCAGGCGTCCTCCAGCTCCTGGGCCAGCACCGCCATCAAATTCAGGCAGCGGCTGTCCGTCTCATCCTCGCCCCAGGGCAGCCCCTGGGGGCGGTGCCCCGTAAAGCAGCAGGTCAAAGGCTCCATGTGCTCCTCCTTCTCCGCAGGTGGTCGTACATTCGTTCTTTTTCCAGTATAGCAGCTTTTCGGCGCTTGTCAAGGGAAATGTCGGCATTTTGAGGGCATTTTCACCCGGTTTACAGGGATTTTGACACCCAACCGGCGACGCGGACGAAAACAGCGGCCCATTCCCAGAGGGAACAGGCCGCCGTATTCTCTTTGAACGCTGCGCTTGAACGCAGCGCGGGGACTCTCACTCGCCCTGCTGCGCCAGAAACTCCGCCGCGTCGTCGGGCGCCTCATCCAGCTCCTCGTCGCTGCCCACGTCCACGACCCGGGGTGAGCCGTGGTAGAGCAAATCGTACATCACCGGCACGATGAACAGGGTCATCAGCGTGGCGTAGAGCAGCCCCCCCGCCACCACGATGGCCATGCCCCGGCTCATGCCCGCGCTGGAGCTCTGGTCGAAAATCATGGCGCTCATGGCCAGAATCGTGGTCATGGCCGTCATCAGAATCGGCCGCATGCGGGTCCGGCCCGCCGCGATGAGGGCGGGGCGCTTGTCCATGCCGCCCAGCCGGAGCTGGTTGGCGTAGTCCACGAACACGATGCCGTTGTTCACCACCGTGCCCATGAGCACGGAGAAGCCCATCATGGAGAAGAGCGAAATCTGCTCCCCGGCCAGCAGCAGGCCCAGAAAGCCCCCCGTAAAGGCCAGCGGCACCGTAAAAATCACAATAAACGGGCTCAAAAGGCTCTGGAACTGGGCCACCATCACCAGATAGATGAACAAAAAGCCCAGTGCAATCATCTTCAGCATTTGGGTGATCATGCTGCTGACGTTCTCGTATTCGCCCGAAAGCTCGTAGTGACAGCCCTCCGGCATCTCGTAGGCCTCCAGCAGCGGCTTGAGCTCCTTCACCAGCTGGGTCGTGTTCTGACCCTCCTCCGTGGCCGCGGTCAGGGTGATGTAGCGCTCGTTGTGCTTGCGCCCGATTTCCACAAAGCCCTCGGCGGTCTCCACCGTGGCGAACTCCCTGAGCTTGTGGTCCTCCGTCTCCTGCTCGCCGTCGTCGTTGGTGACGGTGGTCTCAAAGTTCTCCTTCAGCAGCTTTTCCCGGGTGGGCAGGCGCGTTTCGTCCACAATCGTCACCTGAATCTCCTCGCGGTCGATGGTCACCTTGATGGCCTTCGTCTCCGTGTTCAAATCCGAGGAGAGCTGGGAGAAAATCTGCGCGTTGGTCAGGCCCAGCTTCATGGCCTTGTCCCGGTTGATGACCAGATGCAGCGTCTCGTCCGCGTCCTCCTGGCCGTTGCTGATGTCCTTAAAGCCCTTGACCTGGGCCACAATCTTCTCCAAATCGTGGCTGATGCGGGTCAGCTCATCCAAATCGCTGCCGTAAAGCTCCATGGACAGGCCCGAGCCCGTCAGAGAGGACATATCCCCCATGGCCGAGGCGGAGACGGTCACCTCCGCGCCGTCAACCCCCGCGGTGGCCTCCTCGATGCGGCGGCACAAATCCTTGATTTCCTTCTCCCTGTCCACGTCGGCTTTGGGCAGGACGTAGAAGCTGAATGATGTGAAATTGTCCGCGCCGGAGCCGGAAATCAGGTTCCCGGTGGCACCCAGCGCGCCCACGGTGTCCACACCCTCCACGGAGAGGATGCGCTCGGTCACCTGGTCGGCGGCGGCGAAGCACTCCTCCTTCTGCCACTCCCGCTCCTCGTCCATCTGGACGGTGATGCTGATTTGGTCGCTGGCCATGTCCGGCACCATCACCGCGCCCATGCGGAACACGCCCACCACGCTGAACACCAGCAGCGCCAGCGCCACGGCCAGAGGCAGCAGCCGGACGCGCAGACAAAAGGCCAGCGCGGCGCTGTAACGCTCCACCACGCGCTCAAAGAAGGGGTGCTTTGGCGTGCGGCTGCGGCGCAGCAGGATGGAGGAAATCGTGGGCACCACCGTCAGGGCCACCACCAGCGAGGCGGTCAGCGAGAAGGCGATGGTGAGGGCGAAGGGCAGCATGAGCTGCCGCGTGATGCCCGAGGTGAAAATCATGGGCAGGAACACGCAGATGGTGGTCAGGGTGGAGGCCACGATGGAGCCATATACCTGCCGGGCGCCCTGCACGGCGGCTCTGGGCGCGGCCAGTCCCCGGCCCCGGAGCCGGTAGATGTTCTCAATGACCACGATGGAGTTGTCCACCAGCATGCCAATGCCCAGACTCAATCCGCCCAGAGACATGATATTCAGCGAAATGTTGCTGAAATACATGAGCAGCAGGGCCACCAGCAGAGAAAACGGGATGGAAAATGCCACAACGATGGTGGGCAGCGCGTCCTTCAAAAACAGGATGAGCACCAGAATCGCCAGCGCGCCGCCGATGAGCATGCTGTGGAGGATGTTGTCGGTGAACAGAGAGATGTACTGACCCTGATCCATCAGCGGCGTCACCCGCAGGCCGGGGTACTGCTCCTGAAGCTGCTTTGTGGCCCGGTTGCAGGTCTTCGCCACCTCCGAGGTGCTGGCCGTGCTGTTCTTGAACACCTCCAGCACCACCGCGTCCCGGCCGTTGACCCGGGTGTAGCTCTCCCCCACGTTGTCGGTCAGGGACACGTCCGCCACGTCGTCCAGGCGGATGTTCCCCACCCCGTCCATGTGGGCCAGGAGCATGTGGGAAAGCTCCTCCACGCTTGTGAAGTTGTCGCCCACCTTTAAGGTCCACTCCTTGCCGGATTTGTCCTCCAGACTTCCGGCGGGCATGGCGTAGTTCTGGGCGTAAATGAGCTGGGAAAGGGTCTCCGGCTTGATGAGGGCGTTGATGTTCGCGTTGCGCAGGGCCGTCTCCTTGCCCTTTTCATAGGCCTCCAGAGCGTCGTCCAGCTGCTGCTTGCCGCTCTTGATGGAGCTGCGGGCGCTGGCAAGCTGGGCGTCCGCGCTGCCGAAGCCCGCCGCAGCCAGAATCTTGCCCGCCTCCATGGCCGAGTAGTTGTCCAGCGCCTTGGCCATGGCCTCGCTGATGCGCTCCGTCACCGCCGTCGCCGTGGCGATGCGCACGGCCAGATTCTCCAGCTCCGTCCGGATGTCCGGGATGCGCTTGTTCACCACCCGGTCCAGCTCCGTGAGCTTGTCCGCGCTCAGCTGCTCCGCGGCCTCCTCCTGCCCCTGCTCGGTCAGCAGGGCGCGGGCGGCCTCCAGCTTTTCCGGATGCGCCACCGCGTCCGCCACGGACGAGGGGTACAGCTCCGCCATGGCCTCCAGCTGCTCCTCCGCGGCGGATTTGGCCGCGGCGCGGACGTTCTCCCGGGTGAGCTTCGCCGTCTCCTCGCCCATCTCGTCCAGCAGGCGGTCCACGTTCTCCGCGGTGACCGTTTCGCCCTTGGGGGTCTCCTCCGCAGCCTCCTCAGCCGCAGCGGCACTCACCTCCGGGGACGCGGACGCCGACGCCTCCGCGCTCTGCTCCGGCTGAGCCGCCCCGGCCTTCGCGTCCACAAGGGCCTGCACGGCGGAGATGAGGAGCTGCTGATACAGACTCTCCTCCAGCGCCTTCTCCGCGTCCTTCCCGGTGACGGCGTCCCGGAGCTGCGCGAAGAGCTGGTCCAGCTGCTCGTAGGTTTCGGTGATTTTCCCGTCCTCGTAGGCCTGAAGCTCCATCTCCAGCGCCGATTTGTTGGCCTGCTCGCTGGCCAGCTCCGCCTCGTAGGCGGCCTTCGTCGCCAGCGCCGCGTTCAGGCCCTGGGTGGCCTTGCCCAGGTCGGAGGCGGTCTTCTTCTCCTGCTTTGTCAGCTTCTTTTTGCCCTTTTTCAGCTTGGATTCGGCCTTGTTCAGCTTGCGGCGGGCCTTGTCGATGTCCTCTTTGGACTCGGAGAGCTTTTTGTTGACCTTTTTGAGGACCTTGGCGTTGACCTTGTCGATTTTGTCCTGATTCAGCCGCACCTCCACGGTCCGGGCCACCAGACCCATGCCCGACACCGAGGACACGCCCTCCTGACGCTCGTAGTAGGGCTGCACGGTGTCCTCCACGAAGCTGGAGAGCTCGTAGAGGTCCTTGCCCTCCCAGTCCAGGGCCAGATATTGGGTGGCCACCATGTCCATGGACATCTGCACCAGCGTGGGCTTGCCGCACTCCTCGGGCAGCGGCGTCATCTGGATGGCGGCGTTGACCTTGACGGTGGCGCTGTCCATGTTGGTGTCGTCCTCGAACTCCAGCAGCACTCTGGAGAAGTTCTCCTGACTGACGCTGGTGACGCCCTTGACCCGGCTGACGGTGCCCAGCTGGGCCTCCAGCGGCTGGCTGACCAGGGTCTCCACCTTCTCCGGGCTGGCGCCCTGATAGCTGGTGAGCACCAGCATGTAGGGCACGCTCATCTCCGGCAGCAGGTCCGTTTTCATCTCCGTGAGGCTCACGGCGGCCATGGTCAGGCAGACAATGACGGCCACAAACACGGTAAAGGGCTTTTTGACACAGCTCTTAATCATCCGGGCATCCTCTCTTCTTCGGGCGAAAAATCTCCGTCAGAATGGCAAAAATCAGAATAATTTAGCGATAATGCTCCATCAGCCGCGCAAACACGGGCAGGGAGCGGCGCACCAAATCCGTGCTCACGCAGTAGCTCAGGCGCACATGGCCGGGGCAGCCGAAGCCGCTGCCGGGCACCAGCAGCAAATCCAGCTCCATGGCCCGGCGGGCGAAGGCCAGGTCGTCCGGCTCCGGGGTGCGGGGGAAGAGGTAGAAGGTGCCGCCGGGGGTCACGCAGTCAATGCCCAGCGCCCGGAAGCCCTCCAGCAGCAGGCGGCGGTTTTCCGCGTAGACGCTCAGGTCGGCAGTCTCGTCAGAGCAGCGCGCAATGACCCGCTGCATCAGGCTGGGCGCGCAGACGTAGCCCAGCGCCCGGGCCGCTCCGGCGCAGGCGGCGAAGACCTGGTCGTGAAGGGCGCACTGGCCGGGCACGAGGATGTAGCCGATGCGCTCGCCGGGCAGGGACAGGGACTTGGAGAAGGAGTAGCACACGATGGTGTCCGCGTAGAACTTCGGCACGGGAGGCGCGACGCAGCCGTCGTAGACAATCTCCCGGTAGGGCTCGTCGGAGAGCAGGAAGATGGGGTGTTTGTACTCTTCTTCCTTGGTTTTGAGCAGTTCCCCCAGCTTTTGGAGGGTCTCCGCGCTGTACACCGCGCCGGAGGGGTTGTTGGGGGAGTTGATGAGCACCGCCTTGGTCCGCTCGCTCAGGGCCGCCTCCAGCGCGGCAAAGGGGACCTGGAAGCTCTCAATGTCCGCCGGGACGGTCACCATGACGGCGTCGGCCTTTTCGATGAACACCTTGTACTCGGGGAAGTAGGGGGCCAGCACCACCACCTCGTCGCCGGGGTTGCACAGGCCGTGGAGGGTGCTGGTCAGGGCCGCGGCGGCGCCGCAGGTGAGCAGGAAGTCGCCGGCCTCCACGTCCAGCCCCTGACGGCGGCGCAGGCTCCGGGCCAGCGCGGCCCGGACCCCGGGAGCACCGGGGGCGCTGGTGTAGCCGTGGAGCTGCACGCTCTCCTCCTCCCGGCACAGGCGGATGATTTCCTCGTTGACGCTCTTCGGCGTGCTGACGCTGGGGTTGCCCAGAGAGAAGTCGAAGACGTTCTCCCGGCCCACGATGGCCGCGCGCTGGTTTCCGTACTCAAACAGCTCCCGAATCACGGAGCGCTCCGTGCCCAGAGCAATCATTTTTTCATTCAACATAGCAAGGCCTCCTGCCGTCGTGCGGCGCAGTGGAATTAAGGCACAGTATAGCACGATTCCGGGAAAAAGGAAAGAGAAGATTTGTCCCCGTTCCGGCCCGGGGCGGTTTTTCCGGCGGCGCGGAAAGGGGCTTGTCCTCTCAGCGGAAATGCGGTATAATGGTGGAACCGTCCGGTTCAGACGGGAGACAGACTGGGGAGAGAAGACAATGGCAAAGCTCTACTTCCGCTACGGGGCCATGGGCAGCTCCAAAACCGCCAACGCCCTGATGGTGCGCTACAATTACCTGGAAAAGGGCCAGCAGGTGGTCATGCTCAAGCCCCGGATGGACACCCGCGACCCGGAGCACATTCTGCGCTCGCGCAGCGGCCTGGAGGCCCCCTGTCAGTTTGTGGAGGACTTTTTGGACCAGGTCGCGGACTGGGAGCGGGAGGCCTGGTACGACTGCGCCGCCGTCATCGTGGACGAGGCTCAGTTCCTCACCGGGGCGCAGGTGGACCAGCTCAGCGAGCTGGTGGACGTGTTCGGCATCCCCGTGCTCTGCTACGGACTGCGCACCGACTTTCAGGGCCACCTGTTCGAGGGGGCCCGCCGCCTGATGGAGATTGCCGATGTCATCGAGCAGGTGCCCACCGTGTGCTGGTGCGGCAAGCGCGCCCACTTCAACGCCCGCGTCCGGGACGGGAAAATCGTCCGGGAGGGCGCTCAGGTGGAGGTGGGCGGCAACGATCGCTATGTGAGCCTGTGCCGCCTCCACTTCAAGCTCGGGCAGCTCCACGCGGACCCGGAGGACCGGGCGCGCTGCCTTTATCCGCCAAAAGTTTGATTTTTTTGCATTGCAACCGCATTTTGCCATAAGGAGCAGAGAGAAATGACCAGTGCAGATCGGGTTTGTCTGCTGTGCATGAGGGTGAAGCCAGAGCGTGAGCTCTTCCCCTGTCCCTTCTGCGGCGGCGACCACCGCACCCTGCCCCTCCAGCCCCCGGCCCTGCCGCCGGGCACCGTGCTGGATGAGCGCTACCTGGTGGGCCGCACCCTGGGACAGGGGGGCTTCGGCATCACCTACGCCGCCTGTGACCTCAAGACCGGGGACCGGGTGGCCATCAAGGAATACTACCCCGCAACCCTCGCCGGCCGGGACGCCGGCGGCTCCACCCAGCTGAGCGTCAACGCCATCAAGGGGGAGCGCGCCATGGACGAGTACGCCGCCGGGCTGCGCCACTTCCTCTATGAGGCCCGCCGTCAGGCGAAGCTGGCCTCCTCGCCGGGCATCGTGTCCGTGATGGACTTTTTTGAGGCCAACGGCACCGCCTACTACGTCATGGAGTATGTGGACGGCAGCACCCTGGTGCAGTACGTCCGCGAGCCCATCCCCTTCTCGAAGGCGCTGGAGCTGCTGGAGCCCATCGCCCAGTCTTTGAAGAGCGTCCACCGCTCCGGGCTCATCCACCGGGACATCAGCCCGGACAACATCATGTGCGCCAACGACGGGCAGGTCCGGCTGCTGGACTTCGGCGCCTCCCACAGCTTCACCGGCGAGGAGAGCACCACCGGCAACGCCACCCTCAAGCACGGCTTCGCGCCGCCGGAGCAGTACGGCTCCAGCAGCATGCAGGGGCCGTGGACCGACGTGTACGCCCTGGCCGCCACCTTATATTGGTGCGTCACCGGCAAGATTCCTCAGGACTCCATGGACCGCAGCATCGGCGGGGACCGGCTGCTGCCCCCCTCGGAGCTGGGCGCGGAGATTTCCCCCGACGAGGAGGCCGTGCTCATGCGGGGTCTGGCCCTGCCCATCGCCGCGCGCTACCAGAGCATGGAGAGCTTCTGGACCAAGCTCAACAAGGCCCGCCGCTACCACGCCGCCAGGCAGCGCACCGACGATGCCGCCGCCAACGGCGAGGAGGAGGTGCGCGTGTTCCGCTCCCGCACCCAGCGCGCCGACGCCGCTTCGGGCATGGAGGAGCCGGAGACCACCCGCAAGCCCACGGGCCTTCGGAACATCCCTGTGTCCCAGAAGAAGCCCCGCGCCACCGTGGAGGAGCGCGCCGAGCCGGATTTGAGCCGCTTCAAGCTCTCCGGCATGCGGGATGCCCCGGAGCCAACCCGCCGTCAGCCCTCCCTTCTGGACACAGACGGCCCGGAACCCGCCAAAAATCCCAACCATTCCACCAAAAAGGACCCCGACGAGCTGCCCGCCTGGCGCCGCAGCCGGATGACGCCGGTGTTCGTGTCCCTCATCGCGCTGCTGCTCTTCCTCACCGGCTATCTGGCCCTGACCCGGCCCGCCGAAGTGGTCCCCGACGCCTCCCAGATGCAGGAGGGCGTCAGCATCGGCGGCAGCTTCTACGCGCCGGACACTCAGAAGCTCTACCTCACCGCCGACCCCTCCTTTGTCGAAGACCGGGAGAACGCGGAGGCCTACACCGCCCTGTCCTACCTCTCCGACGCCGATTGGGCGGGCATTTGCAGCCTCACGAGCCTGAAAAAGCTCTCTCTGGTGGGCTTTGACCTCTCCTCCCTCCGGGGGCTGGAGCAGCTGAGCGCCCTGGAGGTGCTGGACGTGAGCCACAACGACCTCACCGAGCTCACGCCTCTGGACGCGCTGCGCCTGAATGAGCTCTACGCCGCCGACAACCAGCTCACCGCCGCGCCGGTCTATCCCACGCTGGTGCTGCTGGACCTGTCCGACAACGAAATCAGCGACCTCAGCCCCCTGACGGAGGACAAGCGGCTGAGCAGCCTCTTTCTGCGCAACAACTGCGTCTCCGACCTCGTCCCCCTCGCGCAGCTCACCAGCCTGCGGCGGCTGGACGTGGCCGGGAACGGCTTGAAGAACATCGCGCCGCTCTACGGCCTCCAGAACCTCAAAAGCGTGGATTTGGACGGCAACACCCTGACCAACGGCCAGCTGCTCACCCTCCTCCAGCGGCTTCCCAACTGCGCGCTGGATGTGGAGGTGCTCACGGACATCCCCGAAGAGGTGGAAATCGGCGGCAGACACTACGACACCGCCGCCACCCGGCTGGATTTGGAGTCTCAAAGCCTGTCCGACGAGGACATCGTGAACCTGAAGTACATGGTCAATCTCCAGAGCCTGAAAATGGCCGGGAACAACATCACCGACCTTTCCGTGCTCTCCCGGCTCTACGCGCTGACCTATCTCGACGTGGGCCACAACCGGCTGACGGACCTGAATCTGCTCTCCGGGCTGACGAATCTGGAGACGCTGCTGATTTCCTCCAACCAAATCACGGACCTCACCCCGGTGGAGCACCTGAGCTCCCTGGTGAACCTCAGCGCGGGCAACAACCCCATCAGCGACCTCTCGCCCCTGTCGAACCTGCAAAGCCTGCGGATGATTGCGATTTGCGACTTCCGGGCCTCCAGTCTGGAGCCGCTGTACTCCCTGACGGACCTGGTGGAGCTGCGCATCACCCGCAACGCCTACTCCGACGCGGAGCTGGAGGAGCTGAAGCAGGCCCTGCCCCGCTGCACGGTGAACCAGTTCAAGGCCGGCAAGTGACCTTTCCCATTTTCCCATTTTTTCAGACGGTATTGGTATGTTTTTCTTCAATTGGACCAAAAAAGAGAATTCGGAGCCGCCGAAGCTCCAGATAGCGGGCCTCTCCGGCCTGGGCGACCGGCCGCAGCAGCAGGACTGCTTTGCCTTCTCCGACTGGCTGGACGCGCACCTGCGGGAGCAGCGGGGCATCCTGCTGACCATGGCCGACGGCATGGGCGGGCTGGACCACGGCGACGAGGTCAGCTCCCTGCTGGTGACGGAGCTGCAGCGGGCCTTTCTGAACCGGCCCGTGGACGCGGCGCCCGACGCCTGGCTGCTGGAGCTGCTGGGGCAGGCCAACCGCCGCGTGAACCGCCTGCTGCGGGACAAGACCCCCGGCGGCTCCACGCTGATTATGGCGCTGGTGCTGGGCGACCAGCTCTTCCACCTGAGCGTGGGGGACAGCCGCCTCTATCTGAGCCGGGGCAAGGGGCTGGTGCTGCTCAACCGGGAGCAGAGCTACGGCGTCAAGCTGGATTTGATGCTGGTCAAGGGGATACTGCCCGCCTCGGAGCTGGCCAGCCACCCCCAGCGCCGGGCGCTGACCAGCTATGTGGGCATGGGCGATTTGGAGGGCGTGGACCGGAACACGATTCCCCTCCAGCTCCAGGACGGGGACCAACTGCTGCTGCTCTCCGACGGCGTGTTCGGCACCCTGAGTGAGGAGGAGATTTGCGCCTGCCTCACGGAGGACCCGGAGCGCTCCGTCCGCGCTCTGGAGCAGAGCGTGCTGGCGAAGCACCGGCATCGTCAGGACAACTATACAGCGCTCATCTATCGGCACGGAAGAGCGGAAGGGTGACGGCAATGCACAATGCACAATGCACAATTGTGTGTTGAACCGACCGCAGTGTCTCTATATTGGACGTAATTTGCAACTTTTAACGCGCAATTGTTATCGCCTTCCGGTCAGAAAGGCACGGTCGGCTGCCACAGCGCTCTAAAACGCTAAAAATATCACAACAGCGGCTGGTTTCTAATGAAATGGGCCGCTGTTGTTGTTTTTTCAGTGGTTTTTCTATCGTTCCATCGACCACCCACCCCCCCGGCCCCCCTTCCCGGGGGCGCGCTGTCGGCTTGCGGTATGTACGACGCCTTCGTTGAACTACCGCTGAGCGACTGCGATGGTTCGGAGATTGGACGCCGCCGGGAAGGGGGTAACCGGTCGTTCTTTAGACGCGAGCCACTATCGTTGGACGAGTTGCCCGACGATGCAAAAGAAGCTGTTCTTCCGCGACAAAGCGAGGGGGTATCCAAAGTGGGGGCTGCCGAAGCCCCCCTTGGTCGGGGAGTCCAGAGGGGGCGAGCCCCCTCTGGTCGCTCTCTGCCTACTCTCTGCCGAATAGCAGACTGCCGCCCGCCGAATGGCAATTCCTTAATAGGCGGCGTGCAGGGAGCTACGGCCCATCGGGCCGTGCGAGTCGCAGAGTAGGGGCCCGTGCGGCTGCAAGGAGCCCCGCAGGGGCGGGAGTGCCCCGAAGAGGGTAAGCACTGCTTCCAGGTAGAAGATAAAGATAAGGATGTATAAGAAACGAAAGTTTCCCTGTTATCCCCACCCAAAAACGTAAAAACTAGCACTGATGTATGGATAAAACGCCCCCTCTCCCGCATACTCTCCCCCCAATCAACAAACCCTAAAGCTGTGCCACCGTCTCCGGCATCGACGTATCCACCACCTCCAGCGTCATAATGCTCACCTCAAAGGCCACCCGCTTCACGCTGCCCGCCTCCAGCACCTTCGTATAAACCCGCGACTGAAGCCGCCCCTGCAACCGCAGCCCCGTGCCCGTGTCCATGCGCGCGCACTGCTGCGCCACCGCCCCCCACGCGATGCAGGGCAGATAGTCCGCCCGGGCGTAGCTCCGATTCACCGCCAGCAGCAGGTCCGCAATCTCCCGGCCCAGCGGCGTGCGCCGGTACACCGGCTTGCGGCACAGAACCCCCGCCAGCCGCAGCCGGTTCTCATCCTCCCCGCAGCGGTCCCGGCACAGCTCTTGGGCGAAAAGCGTGATGACCAGCCGACTGCCCACCCCGCTGTTGTTGTTGTACGAGCGCACCTCTCCCGCCACGCTCACCCGCTCCCCCGTCCGCACCGGGCAGCGCTCCAGCAGCGTCCGGGACGCAATGACGTTGATGACATCCTCCGCGCCGCTCAGCCGCAGACTCTTCACCGGCAGGCGGAAGAAATCCTCCCCGTGGCTCTCGTGGGAGAACTCCGGCTCCGTCACCGCCTCACCCACCAGCAGGGCCTGATTCTCATTCCAATCCGTTCTCATCGGGTATCCTCTCCTTTGCTGCGCCGCTTTGGTGCGCGGCTGAGACAACCTATGTGCCCCCCAGCCGGATTATTCCCCAAATATTTGCCCCGCAGGGCTTGAGCTTCCCCCAAAACTCTGCTATAATGGCTTTTGCAGTCCTACGACCCCTCCGGAGCCGCGCTCCGTGAAGCATTTTCAAATCAGTATCGAAACAGGAGGTTTCCATGAAATCCATGCGTCAATGTCTGGCCCTGCTGCTCGCCCTGGCCCTGTGCCTGAGCCTGCTGAGCGGCTGCGCCGGAAAGAAGAAGAACAATCCCGCCCCCGATGCCGCCTCCAGCGCCGCTGTCGAGGCCGAGCAGTCCGCAAGCGCCGCCGAGACTGAACCCGCCGCGGAATCCGGAAGCGCCGCCGCGTCTGAGAGCGCCGCCGCGTCCGAGGGCGCTGAGTCCATCGCCCAGGAGACCTCCGCCGCCGCGTCCGTGGAGGCCGAGCCCCAGGCCGCCCCCGCCGCCGACGCCCCCTACGACACCAGCGCGAAGATGGATGTCACCGGCGTGGACTTCGACGCTCTGTCCCAGCTGGACAACACCAGCATGGACTACGGCTTCGCCAAGGACGACCGCGACGAGCTCAACCGCCCCAACGGCATCTACTACTATGACCGCTTCTACAAGGACCACGGCGGCGTCACCCACATCGACACCACCGAAGACCTCATTTTCCTGACCATGGACGAGGGCTATGAGGCCGGTCACACCAACGACATTCTGGACACCCTCAAGGAGAAGAACGTCAAGAGCGTGTTCTTCATCACCAAGCAGTTCTACGACGAGCACCCCGAGCTCATCCAGCGGATGATTGACGAGGGCCACATCATCGGCAACCACTCCTGCGCCCACAAGGCCGGCGGCATGCCCCAGCTCGGCGCTCAGGCCCAGTATGAGGACTATAAGTGGCTCAACGACGCCGTTTATGAGAAGTTTGGCTACCAGATGAAGCTCTTCCGCTTCCCCGAGGGCGTGTCCAGCCCCCAGAGCTGCGAGCTGCTCAACCAGATGGGCTACAAGAGCGTGTTCTGGTCCTTCGCCTACCGCGACTTCGTGCTGGATGACCAGATGGACCCCGCCGACGCCCTGGACCAGTGCCTCGACCAGCTCCACCCCGGCGCCATCTATCTGCTCCACGCCGTCAGCGCCACCAACACCGAGATTCTGGCCGACTTCATCGACAGCGCCCGGGCCGGCGGCTACGAGTTCGGCGTCTTCCCCGTGGAGACCGCTCCCGCCCTCCAGTGAGCGCCTGAGGCCTTGCCTCTGACCCAATTGCAACCGAAAGAGCAGGTTCTCCCGTCCCGCGGGAGGGCCTGCTCCTTTTGCGCGCCCGGCGCGTCTTGAAAAGGTTATTTTTTTCGTCTGCGTTTTCTTATCCCTTTTCTATCAGGATTCGTACAGAGTTTCTTAATTGATATTTCAGCAAATATTTTGATTATCTATTATTTTCGTCTATAATTCGTTCTGTACTTCGTTCTCTCTTGACACCAGCTCTGGTTTCAGGTATAATCGCTTTACCCTGTTGAAGAGAGAAGGAAAGAAAATGTTTACTAGCTCCACCTTGTGCATTGTCATTGCCATCGTGCTCTACCTGGCGTTCATGCTCTATTTGGGCTTCCGCTTCGCCAAGGGCAACGAGAACACCAGTGACTACTACCTGGGCGGCCGGAAGCTGGGCCCCCTGGTCACCGCCATGAGCGCCGAGGCCTCCGACATGTCCTCCTGGCTGCTGATGGGCCTGCCCGGCGTGGCCTACGCCACCGGCATCTGTGACGCCGGCTGGACCGCCATCGGTCTGGGCGTGGGCACCTACCTGAACTGGCTGCTCACCGCCAAGCGGCTGCGCTACTACACCGAGGAAATCGGCGCGGTGACCATCCCCGAGTTCTTCGAGAAGCGCTTCCACGACAACAGCCACCTGCTGATGGGCATCTCCGCCTTTGTCATCGTGTTCTTCTTCATCCCCTACACCGCCTCCGGCTTCGCCGCCTGCGGCAAGCTGTTCTCCTCCCTGTTCCACATCGACTACCTGCCCGCCATGGTGGTGTCCGCTCTGGTCATCATCGCCTACACCGCCTCCGGCGGCTTCATGGCCGCCTCCACCACCGACTTCATCCAGTCCATTGTCATGACCTTCGCCCTCATCGCGGTGGTCTGCTACGGCCTGAGCAAGACCGGCGGCTGGTCCGAGACGGTCTCCTACGCCTCCACCCTGCCCGGCTACCTGTCCCTGTCCCAGATGTACGACGCCGCCTCCGGCTCCGCGGCCTCCTACGGCGGTCTGCTGACCATCATCTCCACCGCCGCCTGGGGCCTGGGCTACTTCGGCATGCCCCACATCCTGCTGCGCTTCATGGCCATTGAAGACCCCAAGAAAATCACCCTGAGCCGCCGTGTGGCCTCCGTTTGGGTGTTTGTCTCCATGTTCGTGGCCATTTTCATCGGCGTGCTGGGCATGAGCATGGTCCACGCCGGTGCCCTGGAGCCCCTGGAGGACCCCGAGCGCATCATCATCGTCGTCTCCGACCAGATTGCCCACCTGGGCGTGCTGCCCGGCCTGCTGGCGGGCGTGATTCTGGCCGGCATCCTGGCCTGCACCATGTCCACCTGCGACTCCCAGCTGCTGGCCGCCTCCTCCTCCATCTCTGAGGACATCTTCCACGGCGTGTTCAACGTCAGGGTGGACGAGAAGACCACCATGCTCATGGCCCGCGTCACCCTGATTATCATCGCCATTCTGGGCATCGTCATGGCCCGGGACCCCAACAGCTCCGTGTTCGGCATCGTCTCCTTCGCCTGGGCGGGCTTCGGCGCCGCCTTCGGCCCGGTCATGATGTGCGCCATCTTCTGGCGCCGCACCAACTTCTGGGGTGCCCTGTCCGGCATGGTGGCCGGAGGCACCGTGATGCTGGTCTGGCACTACATGATGAAGCCCATGGGCGGCGTGTTCGGCATCTACGAGCTGCTGCCCGGCTTCCTGGCCGGCCTGATCGCCTGCGTGGTGGTCAGCCTGCTCACCCCGGAGCCCGACGCTGACATCCTGGCCGAGTTCGATCGGGTGGACCAGCTGAGCAAGTAAAAAGTACACAAAAGCAGAGCCGTCGCAGCCGCGGCGGCTCTGTTTCACACGAGGAGGTTCGATTTCATCATGGCAAAGCGGGGCGCGCGGAACACCCGCCGGAAAATCGTCCGGGCGGCGTGGCGGCTGTTCTACGAGCAGGGCTACGACAACACCACCGTGGAGGAAATCATTCAGGAGAGCGGCACCTCCAAGGGCTCCTTCTACCACTACTTCAGCGGCAAGGACGCCCTGCTCTCCTCCCTCTCCTCCGTCTTCGATGAGAAGTATGAGGAGCTGATGGGCGTCATCGCCCCGGAGGACAACTGCTTCGACAAGCTGCTCTACCTGAACCGCGAGCTGTTCAGCCTCATCGAGTCCACCGTCTCCGTGGAGCTGATGAGCCGGATGTACGCCACCCAGCTCACCACCAGCGGCGCCCGCCACCTGATGGACCAGAGCCGCACCTACTACAAGCTGCTGCGCGCCATTGCCGCCGAGGGACAGGCCAAGGGCCAAATCACCGCCTCCCTCTCCCCCGCCGAGGTCAGCCGCATCTACGCCATGTGCGAGCGCTCCCTCATCTACGACTGGTGCCTCCGGGGCGGGGAGTACTCCCTGGCCGCCTATGGCCGGGAGATGATGCCCTTCCTGCTCTCCCGGCTGCGCTGCGATGTAGCCGCCTCCATGCCGCCCTATCCCGCCAATGAGTCCCGTTTCCCCGGAAAGTGAGGTTTTTATGGAACTGTTTCAGGGCCGTCCCGCCGACTGCGCGGACCGCCTGCCCAAGGAAGTGCGCACCTACGACCAGCTCGACGCGCTGGGCATCCCCTATCAGCGCGCCGACCACCCCGCCGCCGACACCATGGCCGTGTGCGAGGCCATCGACGCCGCGCTGAACGTGCACATCTGCAAGAACCTCTTCCTGTGCAACCGCCAGAAGACGAAGTTCTATCTGCTGCTGATGTTCGACGACAAGCCCTTCAAGACCAAGGACCTCTCCAAGCAGCTGGGCGTGGCCCGGCTCAGCTTCGGCAGCGCCGAGGACATGGCGCGGCTGCTGGACCTGACCCCCGGCAGCGTCAGCATCCTCGCCCTGCGCAACGACCCGGAGCAGCAGGTGACGCTGGTCATCGACCGGCCCGTGCTGGAGGAGGAGTGGTTCGGCTGCCACCCCTGCATCAACACCTCCAGCCTCAAGCTGAAAACCGCCGACATCGTTGAGAAGTTCCTGCCCGCCGTGGGGCACATCCCCATTGTGGTGGACCTGTGAGGAGGCGTTTGTCGTGCTGAAGCTGGAAATCACCGTCAATGAGCTGGATTACGCCGCCCTGGCCGACGTGTTCCTGCCCCTGATGGCCCAGGAGCTGCGGCGGCAGGGACATCCCATGGCCGCGATGCTCAGCGCCTCCCCCACCATGGCGAAAAAGCTGCTCGCCAGCCTCTCCCAGGAGCAGCGGGACGCGCTGGCCGCCACCGTCATCAACCAGAACGCTCCGGAAATGGCCCGCCGCGCCGAGGAGCGGGCCGCCGAGCAGGGCGTCCACGCCCGGGTGCTCAATGTGAGGGCCAGCGCATGGGGGCCGTGAAGAAGGGGGCGGTGGTGCTCTTCCCCGGCGTGCGCTACAGCGTGGACACCCCCCTGCTCTACTACGCCGGAAGCGCCTTCGCTCAGCGGGGCTACGCGGTCCTCAGCGTGGACTACGGCGACGAGGCCCAAAGTCTCACCGGGCTGGAGCACACCGCCGACGCGCTGGAGGGCCCGGTGCTGGACCAGCTCCGGAGCTGGCAGCTGGAGCAATACGAGGACGTGGTGTTCGTGTCCAAGAGCATCGGGACGGTGCTGGCCGGGCGCTGCGCCCAGCGTTTGGGCTGCGCGGTGCGCCACATCTACCTGACGCCGCTGGAGCTGACCCTGCCCTATCTCAACCGGGCGGAGGACATCGCCGTGGGCGCGGGGGCGGACCCGTTTCTGGACGCGGAGCGCCTGAAAGCCCACTGTGAAGCGCAGGGGGTTCCACTGCGGCTCTATCCCGGCGTCGGGCACCGTCTGGAGGACAAACAGGACCTCCGGCGCACGCTGGACATTTTAGGGGAGATTGTGGCGATTTATGGGGCGTTTTGAGGTCTGTTCCGTCACCGGAGCGCCGCTGCAGCGCCTCTATCAGCAGCACATGACCCGGGATTTCCCGCCAAGCGAGCGCAAGCCCCTGTCCGCGCTGGAGGAGGCGTATCGGGCGCTCTGCCGGGCCATGCTGCACCCGGAGTGGTTCCGGCGCAATGTGGCGCCGTATCGGATGGAACTGTGAAAGAAAAACCGCCGGAGAAAGGGAAACTGCCCTCTCTCCGACGGTTTTTTGCATTTTTCCGTCACTGCCAGGCCTTGCACACGTCCACCCAGCCCAGGGCGGCGGAGCAGCGCTCCAGCTCGTCCAGCGTCAGCTCAATGGCGCTGTTGCTGCTGCCGCAGGCGGGATACACCGTCTCAAAGCGGCGCAGGCTCTCGTCCAGATACACCCGGACGCCCTCCTTCACCGCGAAGGGGCACACGCCGCCCACCGCGTGGCCGACCAGCGTCTCCGGCTCGTCCCCCTTGAGCATTTTCGCCTTGGTGTGGAACAGGGCCTTGTACTTGGGATTGTCCACCTTCGCGTCCCCGGCGCAGACGATGAGCACGGGGCCCTCCGGGGTCAGGAAGGCCAGAGACTTGGCGATGCGCTTGCCCTCACAGCCCAGAGCCTGAGCGGCCAGCTCCACCGTGGCGCTGGACACGTCGAACTCCTGCACCCGGTCCTCCACACCAAACTGCTTCAAATAGCTGCGAACTGCTTCAATTGACACGGTTTTCCTCACTCTCCGGCGCTCTTCTTCTCCAGCGCCTTCTCCTCGTTCTTAATCTCCCAGTGAATCAGGAATGTCAGCACGCCGCGCAGCACGATAATCGCGCCCAGAATGCCCAGCTCGTTCCACTCGCGCACGACCACGGTGCGCAGCACCTCGCCGCCCATCTTGAACTCCAGCGCCAGAGCGATGCCCTCCGCCAGAGCCAGCCGCGTCTCCGGCTCCCTGCGGCACCAGCGCACAAAGCTCCGCGCCGCCGTGAACACCAGCACGCTGACGCCGAAAATCTCCATCAGCATGGAGCAAAAGTGCACCACAGTTTCCAATCCGTGTTCCATGACCGTCATCCAGACCATGTCCTCACCCTCTTTTCCGCCCGGGTGCCGCCGGGCCAGTCTTTTGGCGGTTCTCCCGCCCTCTTGACAAGATTGTACCAGAAAGCGCCGCCGCTGGCAAGGCAAAATGCCCCGGAAAAAGCCAATTCTCCGGGGCATTTTTGTGGGATGTGTCTGATACGCTCACTGCACCGGCTTGTCCTCGCCGGTGACGATGGCGTTGAGCTGGTCCAGCACCCGCCAGCACTTGAGGCCGTGCACGCTGCACGCCTCCTGGAGCGTCTCGAACTGCGCGCTGTGGCAGCCGATGCAGTGCATGCCGATGCTGGCCAAATAGGGCACAGTTTCCGGGTAAAGGTTCACAATTTCCGCAATGAGGTCGTCCTGATAGATGGGACCCTCGTCGTTGTCCAGCCAGTCCATAGCCTGCCTCCTCACTTCAGGAATCCGTTGATGATTTGCTCCTCGGCCTCCTGCTCGGTGAGGCCCAGGGTCATGAGCTTGATGAGCTGGTCCCCGGCGATTTTGCCGATGGCCGCCTCGTGGACCAGTGCGGCGTCCACGTCGTTGGCCTCCAGACCGGGCACGGCCAGAATCCGGCCGTTGTCCATGATGATGGAGTCGCACTCGGTGTGGCCGGAGCAGCGGGCGCTGCCCACCAGCTTGGCATCAAACTTCTGATAGGAGTTGTCCCGGGCCACGGAGCGGGACACCACATCCGCGCTGGAGCCGTCGCCGTTCAGGTCCACCACATAGGCGCTGATGGCCCGCTGGTCGCCGTGGGTCATCAGCCGCTCCCGGACCACCAGCCGCGCCCCGGCGGCCAGCTCGGCCCGGGTGACGCGGTCGGTGTCGTCCACGCCCTTGATTTGAACCATTTCCATCTCCAGGGAGGAGTCCTCCTCCATGTACACCTCGGTGACGGGGTTCAGAATCCGCTTGCCGGAGCCGTCGCCGGAGCCGTAGTGCTTCTCCACATACTTCGCGCTGGAGCCTTTGCCCATATAAAACCGGTGGATGCCGTCGTGGCGGGAGTCGCCGGTGCCGCAGTTGTCGATGCCGCACCCGGCCACGATGATGACGTCCGCGCCCTCGCCGACGTAAAAATCGTTGTAAACCACCTCGGTGAGGCCGCTTTTGGTGAGCACCACGGGGATGTGGACGCTCTCGTTCTTTGTGCCCGGCTTGATGCGGATGTCCAGCCCGGAGCCGTCCGCCTTGGGCGTGATGTCGATGTTGGCGGTGGACACCCGGCCGGCGCTCTGGCCGTTGGCCCGGATGTTGAAGGCGCCCTCGGGCACCTTGTGGAGGTCGGCCACCTCCATGAGCAGCCGCTTCTGAATGGGGTCGAGCTGAATCATCATGCATCCTCCTCCGGGTCAATTCTGCGGCAGGGCTGGACCGCGCTGGCTGTGCCGATGAGGCTGGGCAGCACGCTCTCCCGGTCGCCCTGGGCGGCCACGCGGCCGTCCTTCAGGACCACCACCTGGTCGGCAATCTTCAAAATGCGCTCCTGATGGGAGATCATCAGGATGGAGCCGCCCTGAATCTTCTCCCGCATGTGCTCAAAGACCTGAATCAGCCGCTGGAAGCTCCACAGGTCGATGCCCGCCTCCGGCTCGTCGAAGACGCTCAGGGCGGTGCCCCGGGCCAGCACGGTGGCGATTTCGATGCGCTTGAGCTCGCCGCCGGACAGGCTGGCGTTGACCTCCCGGTCGATATAGTCCCGGGCGCACAGGCCCACCGCGGAGAGGTAGTCGCAGGCGTCGGACATGGACAGGTGCTTGCCGGAGGCCAGCCGGATCAGATCCAACACCTGGAGGCCCTTGAAGCGCACGGGCTGCTGAAAGGCGTAGCTGATGCCCCGGCGCGCCCGTTCGGTGATGGACAAATTCGTGATGTCCTCCCCGTTGAGCAGGATTTGGCCGGAGTTTGGCTTCTCGATGCCCGCGATGAGCCGGGCCAGGGTGGACTTGCCGCCGCCGTTGGGGCCGGTGACGGCCACCAGCATCCCGTCGGGGACGATCAGGCTCACGTCCCGGATGATTTCCTTGTTCCCCCCCTCGTCGTTCACGTCGAAGGAAAGGTTTCTGAGTTCCAGCATGGTGATTTCTCCTCTTGTCGTCTGTTTCGCTGTATTTTTCGCGGGATTCACGAACCCTGCCGCAGTTTTGGAATCCTGCTACAGGATACCACGATTTCACCGAAGGAAACCGTGATTTTGCTCACAAATCAGGCGGTTTTCGCCCTTGGCGTCCGCGCCGCGCGGACTGCCCCCCTATCATACCACGAAACCCCCGCCGGGGCAAGCGCTCCGACGGGGGTTTTCTCAATTATTCCCGGCGGTTTTCACCGTGGTCGGGGGTTCTTTTGCTCAGGCGTTGTGCTCAGCAGCAGCCGCAGTTGTTGTCACAGCCGCAGTTGTTGTTCCCGCCGCAGCCGCAGCCGTTCCCGCAGCCGTTGCCGCCCCAGCCGCCGCAGCAGAAGAGGATGATGAGCAGGATGATGATCCAGCAGCAGTT
>CACZUK010000006.1 GCA_902784305.1 Oscillospiraceae bacterium
GGCGTTGAAGGCCCACAAGGCCCTCAGCTGCAACCGGATGGTGAGCATCGTGCTGCAGCAGGCGGGTCTGCTGGACAAGGGCGTGGTGGTGAGCCACACGAAGAAGCGCAGCGGCAAGAAGACCATTGACGACGCGGTGAGCAACTGGCGTAAGCTGCGCCACTGCAAGGTGGTGTGGGTCAACAAGCTCTACAAGGATTTGCCGGAGGAGTATAAGAGGGCTGGTTGTATCTATTTCCAGAACTCCAACGCCTGCATCAGCGCCGGAAACGGGAAGATTTGGAGCTGCAACAAGTCCAAAGGCTACCGCTACCAGGGCCGCGGGGATTACCTGCGCACGGAGGGGTATCCGTTCACGAGTCGGATTCTGGTGGTGATTGTGCCAGATTGATTGAAATAAGCCGGAGGTGGGGAAACCTGCCTCCGGCGGTTTTTTGTTTTGCGAGGTTGTTGCGAGGTCTTTGCCAGAGTTTTGCCAGAGTTTTACCAGAGTTTTACCAAGTTCAACTTCCGCACTTCAAAAAGTGCATCTTAATTTGAGTTGCTGCGGTTTTTCGGGGGCGCATGGAAAACGAGTTGCAGCTACAGGTTTAACTTGCCTATAACTTGCTGATACTCAACTCTAACGTATTCTAACTCGATTTGCTGAGTTGGCTAACGCATACAATGCGTTAAGTTGTTGAGTTATTTGTTGAGTAAACGGAGAGTATTTGTTAAGTCAATCCGCCATAGCTGAGGTAGTTGTACCAGTCCGTAGCCGGGCGGTTGTCCCCGTGGCCGATGACGGTATTCATGGCAGCCAGGGCGCCCTTGTCCAGTTCCACAGCACTGCCGTCCAGAGGGCGGTACAGCTCCCCCGTGGCGGCTCCGGAGCGCAGGAAGTACTGGTACATCCTCACGGCATACTCTGCCCTGAAGGCGTGCAGGTTGGCATTGCGCAGGTCGGGAACGTCCCGGAAAATCTTCCCAGAGTCGCCTACCTCTGCGGCACGGCAAAGGAACCAATCTCGGCCCACGGTGTTGCCCGGCTCAGACCACACCAGCGCTTCCCGCTTCAGGCCGCCTTTGCCGGTGACCCTGAGCACCACAGAGCCGTCCTCTCGCTGAATCACCTGGTTGCCACGGAGATCCATAGCCTCCTTGATGCACCGCAGGCCAGAGCAACGGCAGGCCTCCGCCTCCTCAGGGTGGTTACGCCTCCATGCTTGGGCCCGGTGCGTGAGCTGCCTGCCCCTCCAGATCATCTTGAGGTGGCGGATTCCGTACTCCACGCCCCAGGCCGCGCCCGTGCCAACGCCGAAACCTTTGGCCAGAGCATTGGCCACCGTGGAGCGGCTCCCAGGATTGCTGATGGTCAGTAGGTACTCGGGGACGAGGGCCTGCGCCGCATCGATGTCCTTCCATGCCTCCGGATGCTCCTGTCGCACCCACCCTGCGAACCGCTTGCAAACGGCAGCGTAGTTGTGGGCAGTGACATCAGAGTAAAGCCGATTTACAGCCAAACCGGCCTGACGGTCCGCTTTCTTGCTGTGGCCCCGTCCATGCTGGTGGGCTGCATCGATGCGCCCGAGCAGGATGTGGGCAATGCTCTTCTTTTTTGCCATAGTATTCTCCTCCTTGCAGTAGATTTCGCCTCCCCGTGTGGACTTGGTTGAACGCGCACGGGGCGCGCCGGGGGAACCACGGAAACACCCATTTGGATATAGCTGGCGGGCTACCGGCTGCCTCAGAGCACTATAGGGCCCCATGCTCTACGGCCTGCGCCTGTATCCATGCCCCGGCGCCGAGGGCAAAATAACCGTTAATCTCACACGCTGACGCAGCTTCTTCGGCGTCTGCGCTGTGAGGTTGCCGTCAGCCCCATCCAACGAGGGGCAGGACTGACGGCGAAGAAAAAGGAGGAAAAAAAGAACAAGCACTTGCGTCACGGCTTCAGGAGGCCATGAATAAAGCACTTGTTCTCTGATTATAAGTATATACCTGACGGGCTGGATGTCAAATGTGGCCGTCTGCTTACCCCCAAAAATACCCCCACGCCGTTGAGGTACATTGAGGTGTATTGCTTGATATTGAGTTTAAGGTGAAAAGAAACGTGAAAAATGAGGCGAAAAAAGCACCATTTGAGCTATATTGACTTTGGCGCGTATAATTCGAATCTCAACACTCGGATATTTCAAAACGGTCTGGATTGTTTTCGATCTGGGCCGTTTTTCTTTTTCTGTATAACAAAGCCGCCCGGAAACTCACCATTCCCGGACGGCTGTTTTTTGTTTTACCCCTAAACTTACCCCCACCAGCTTTTTTTACCCCTTCCCGGCGGCTTTCTTGGGGGTACGGGCCTCCTCCATCACCTGGTCGATGATGGAGCGGGAGCGTGCCCGCATGGCCTCGCTGGTTTCGCCGTAGACGTCCATCGTGAAGGCCGCGGAGAAGTGGCCCAGATTGTCGGCCACGCTCTTCACGTTGTCCCCGGCGGCCAGTGCGTTGATTGCGTAGCTGTGGCGCAGGTCGTGGAACCGGCTCTCCGGAATCCCGATGCTGGCCACCAGCTTCTTGAAGGACTTGTAGACGGTGCCGTGGTGGAGCGGCTGGCCCAGGCCGTTGGTGAACACGAATCCGGCCTCATCCTCCCAGAGCGGTCCGGCGGCCAGACGCTGCGCGGCCTGCCTGCGGCGCTGGGCGGCGAAGAGCTCCATCACGCCGTCCGAGGCGGTGACCTTCCGGGGCTTCCGGTTCTTCGGACTCTCCACGATGATGTAGCCGCCGCCCCGGATGTTCCGCTGCCACTGGCGGCGGACGGTAATCAGACCCGGCTCGATGTCGGCCCACTGGAGTCCCAGAATCTCCGACTGGCGCAGACCGGTAAACAGGGCCACCAGATAGACCAGCTCAAACTCATGGCCGCGAATCGCCTGTACAAAGGCGTTGAGGCTGTCGTCCATCAGGGGCTTCAACTCCGGCTTGACCATCTTCGGGAGCTTCACCCCGTCGGACGGGTTCTGCGCAATCAGCCCGGCCACCTTCGCCTGCTCCAGCGCCTTGTGGAGCACGCCGTGGGTGCAGTTCACCGTCTTCGGGGCAAGGGCCTTCCTGCCCGTGGCCTCATCGCCCTTGGACAGAGTGTTCAGCATCCGCTGAATCTGGGCGTTCTTGAGGGCGCCCAGCTGCACGGTGCCGATGTAGGGCAGAATGTCCTTCTCAATGCGGCTGCGGTAGGTGTTGACGGTGTTTGGCTTGAGGTCGGTGCAGTAGGTGGTCAGCCACTGTTCCAGCCACGCGGCCACGGTGATACGCTCCGGCTGGTGGTAGCTGTTCTGGTCTGCGGCGCTCAGGGCGGCGGTGAGCTTGCGGCGGGCCTCTCGCTCCGTGTCGGCGTAGAGGCTCTTCCTTTGGGTCTTGCCGTACTCGTCCGTGTAGCGGAAGCGCGCTTCCCACTTTCCGTTGGGGCGCTGTCGGATGGTGCCGCTGCCGGCGGCGGCTTTTCGCTTTGCCATAAAAATCACCTTCCATTTCCTATGCAGTTGTGGTAATATGGAAGGGCAGTTGAAGCGTAGGAAACTTTACTGCCCTTTGAACCTCTCCGGTGTTGGTAGCGCCGGGGAGGTTTTTTGTTATTTGTGAACTTCCGAGCTTCTGGCAAACGTCTTACTCGTCTCCGTTAATGAGCGACTGAATAACATATCTGGCGTATTTCCTTATTTCTTGTACCGCCGAAGCATATTCCGACGGCTCAATAGGACGCGATTTTTTGTCTCCATTTGTGATGAAAATATCGACCCCAGAAAACTCAATGCCGTAATCCAGTAGCTTTGCTATATCAGCAATCCATTTTATAGTTTGATGAGGCACATCAGGAGGCAGACAGTTTTGTAGCATGCGACGGGAAGCCTTGTCTATCCAGCGATCTTCTGTTATGGCACCCCGTTTACGGACCCTTCTTTTGTGGTCTTCCTCAATAAATGCGCTAATCTGGCCGATTTCGCTTCCTGTAGCATCGGCCAGCTTGCTGATTTCATCCGAAGTTGGAATGTAGGACACTCCAGTAGAAGGGTCAGTCCCATACTCAAGTTGTCTTATTACCCACTCCCTTAACCCACTGGCACGAGCAAATTCGTACACTGTTAGGTTATGGGCTTCTCTATAGTTCTTAAGAAAGCTACCTAAAAGGCATTCACTGTCTGCTGGCGGCAGTTTTGTCTGATCCTCCCACCCCATAAGCTCGGTTGGAGACATCTCTAATATTTCAGATAGCTTTGCAATCTTATCCCTGCGCATGTTCGATATTGAACCGGACTCCCATTTTTTTACGGTGCTTTTGCTTACACCGACGTAGTTTCCTACCTTTTCCAGTGTAAGGCCCAGCTCAAGCCGTCGAGTTCGGATTCTTTCTTTTACTTCCATGAGTTAACCTCCTTTCCATGAAGTACACTATAACACGTTTGTTTCTTATTTGCAACTGTCTTTTCGGCTAGCGGAGAAAAAGTTTCTTTTACGCCTTGACAGAGCTTCCAAATTCGTGTATATTAGTCTGTGTCCTAAAGGAAACGAAAGGAGGTGAGGGCATTGGACGTCAACAAACTAAAGTATTACATCGCTGATCGCGGTGAGAGCCTGTCGACGTACGAGCGGGCGCTTGGCATCAGCAAAACTGCGCTTTATCGCAAAATGCGCGGTCAAACCGAGTTTACTCGGGATGAAATAGAGAAAACAATCCGCTTCCTACGTTTGTCTGAGGCGGATACCATCTCTGTTTTTTTTAACGACGTGGTTTCCTAAAGGAAACGAAAGGAGACTGACCACTATGACTAACACCAAAATCCGCGCCCCTGTGGAGCGCGTGGCGCTCTCTGTGTCGGAGGCCGCCCAGTCGATGAGCGTCAGCGAGAACACGCTCCGGGACCTCATCAAGTCTAGGCCTGACTTCCCTGTGGTGCAGGTGAGCCAGAGCCGCAAGATCATCCCCATTGGCCCGCTGCGCGAGTGGCTGGCCAAAGAAGCCACCAGTTGAAAGGAGAACCATCATGAACCACAAGAGCATCAAGCAGCAGGAGCTGGAAGCGCTGGCTCTGTCGTTTCTGAACGACGTCCAGAACTGCATCGACAGCGGCGACATCAGGGACGCCGTGACCCGCATCGGCAGCGTGATTGCCGGCATGAGCATCGGCCAGAGTGGCGACACCGCTTTTCGGGAGTGGTTTTTTGGGGAGCTGTCCAAGATGACCTCGGACTGCGCTTCCAAGTGGAACGTGTAAGCATTGAAAGAAGAACCAACATGAGAAAGCTCTACCGCTCCATCGCCCGCGCCCGGATGCGCAAGGCCGGCTTCCGGCACATCAACCGCCCGATTATCGTCGCGACCCAGCGCGGCCCCGTCAACGCAGGCAGCTTTTTCTCCAGGAATTGGAAGAACTACTGCCTCGCACCCCAGAACAAGGAGGACTGACAACATGAAAAACGACAACAAGCCCATTTTCGCCACCATCACCAAAGGCGGTGCGCTCTACATCATGGCCGTGGAACTGTACCACGCCCTGGAAATCGATGAGTGGTACTCCGACTGGCTGCAGCAGCTCGAGGTCGACTACTTTCTCGATCCTGATTACGAGCTGTACACCGACGAGGAGGGCATTGAGTGGCTCCGTGCCAGCTTCGCCAAGGCCCTCTGCTCGACGCTTAACACCGTGGCCAGCCGCCGGGTGCGAGAGTACATCCGGACCATCATGGATTGCCCTGACAGCGAGCTGGCTGCGGCCCTCGCCAGTGCGCGCTATCGGTGCGACGCGCAGGCCATGGAAATTGACATCCTCAAGCGCAATCTCGAAAACCTCAGGGTCAAGGCCGATTACTTCGACCAGCTTGTCGAGGCGAAGCTGTACACCGACATCGACGTCACTGCTCAGGAACTGGGGATCCCGCTGGATGCCTTCTGTGGCCTCCTTCTGCGTTACCACTACGTGCGCAAGCGCAAGTCCGGGGAACTGCGGGCGACCAGGCTCGCTGTAGACGAGGGCCTATTCCTTGATGACCGCCAGAGGATTACGCCCAAGGGCCGGGAGACATTCCGCCTGCTCAGCTCCGTGCTCATCTAAGGGAGGGGGACACTATGAACATCAATGCTACGGCGGGGCGCGAGGCTGCCCCCGCCGCCACTGAGCCCAAGCTGATGTCTCTCGTCCGGGCCATCAGCACCGTCCGCACCATGCGCGACGAGATGAAGGCCACCTGTCCGGACACCCTCCAGGTACGCCGCTATATGGTAGCCGTGGACAAGCTGGTGGACTACGTCACCACCCCCCTCTGACCGGTGGGTAGCCAATATCTTCCTTTTGCTCCTGGGCATCCTGCTGCTGTCCCTTGGCGTGACCTGCGGTGCCGCGGGATGCTGGCATGCGTTCCATGGAACCGCTCAGGCGGCAATCATCGGCAAGTACGCTGCCGGGTTCACGAGCTTCGGCCTGCTGAGTTTGCTGGGGGTGCGGAAATGAGCAAGTATCTCAAGCTGTTCCGTGCAGACTCCACCATCATGCTGCGCAAGTCGGAGATCCGCTCCGTTCGACGCTACGACGACGACAGGGTGGTAATCCAGACCCGGGACGGTCAGCAGATCTACCTCGGCCAGAGCGAGTACCCTGACGGCCTCAGCATAGAGGAGCTGGCTGAGTATCTGATGGGTGACGAGGAACCGGAGGTGAGCGTGCGATGAAGCGAGAGCTCATTGATGAAATTGCCAGACGTCTGGAAGTTTCCACGGATGAGAAGCTGCTGCGCGTCATCCTCCGGATGCTCTCATGATGGGAGGTGATGCTTTATGACAACAGCCAAGATCATGCACCTGTGCCCTACCTGCGCCGAAAACCTCAAGGACATCCGAAGCGTGGTTCTGTATCGAGTCACGGCCCGGAAGGAACGCTGCCAGGAGTGCGGAAAGACCCGCTACTGCGATGATTACACCGTCAGCAAGTAAAAAAGCCGCCTCCGGAGCGGCAACTCCGAGAAGCGGCAAGAATAAAACAACCATCACTATATTACTACATCAAGGAGAGTTTTGCAATGTCAGATTCTATTAAAATCAACGCCCTCAAGGTTGAGAACCTCAAGCGCGTGCAGGCCAAGACTCCTGCACCTGCGCCCTCTGCGACATGGAAGAAAGGAGTGTTCTAAGTGGCACCGTTTAATTGTGCACCGTTGAATATTACGAAAGGGCGCATCATTCACGCCCTGAAAGTTATCCTCTACGGCCCGGAGGGCATCGGCAAGACCACCCTGGCCGCCTGTTTCCCCGGTGTGGTGTTTATTGACACCGAGGGCAGCACCAAGAGCTTTGACGTGGCCCGTCTGCCTGCACCCACCAGCTGGGAGATGCTGGTTGCCGAGGTGCAGGAGGTGCTGAACCACGCCGACGAGGTTGGCACCCTGTGCATCGACACCGCCGACTGGGCCGAAAAACTCTGCAACCGGTCCATCTGTGAGAAGGCGGGCAAGTCCGGCATTGAGGACTTCGGCTACGGCAAGGGCTACGTCTTCGCCTCCGAAGCGTTCGGTCGTCTGTTGGACATCCTGAACCGGCTGAGCGAGCTTGGCGTGAACGTGGTGTTCACTGCCCACGCCCAGCAGCGGAAGGTCGAACTACCCGACCAGATGGACACGTACGACAAATACGAGCTCAAGTGCTCCAAGCAGATCAGCCCCATGCTCAAGGAGTGGGCCGACATGGTGCTCTTCTGCAACTTCAAGACCTTTGTGGTGCAGAGCGACAGCGGCAAGGGCAAGGCCCAGGGCGGCGAGCGCCGGATGTACGCCGCCCACCGGCCTGCCTTTGACGCAAAGAACCGCTTCGGCCTGCCGGATGAGATGCCCATGGACTTCGGGCAGATTGCGCACCTGTTCCCACGCCCTACGACGGGGCACCCTGTGCAGAATGTGACGGCTCCTGCCAGTTCACCCACCCATACCGGTGCCCCCACGACAACGGAGAGCCAGACTACACCGAATACTATGCCGCCTACTACGATTGACTCTGCTCCGGAAGTTGTCTCCGCCGCCCAGGAACCGGAGGTGCAGCGCAAAAAGGCCGACATCAATCCCTTCACCGGGCGGGACATTTATGAGGGCATTTACCCGCCGCTGGCCGACCTGCTGCGCGCCAAGGGCGTGAGCCTGCCGGACATCCAGGACATTGTTCACGGCGCGGGCATCCTGCCCAAGCAGCCAAACGGGGAGTATGTGGAGGTCCGGGACTACCCCGAGGGGCTGTGTCAGGAGATTGTCGCCAAATGGGACAGCTTCTGGGCGCTGAGTGAGCAGTATTGTCAGCTCCCGTTTTAACCGTTTTTCACACTTTTAAGGAGGAAATAGTTTTATGGCATACGATAAGAACAGCAAGGGCGAATCCTTCGACTGGAACGACGAAATCAGCGACGAGGGCGGGGAATACCCGATTCTGGAGCCCGGCGACTACGACTTCACCGTCGAAGCCTTCACCCGCAAGCGCTTCAACGGCTCCGACAAGATGTGCGCCTGCAATCAGGTGGTGCTCAAGCTGCGCATCGACTGCCCGGAGGGCGTCGTGGTCGAAGACAACCTGTTTTTGAACCGGAAGACCGAGTGGAAGGTCAGTCAGTTCTTCCTCGCCATCGGCCAGAAGCGCCCCGGCGTGCCCCTGCGGCCGAACTGGGATGCGCTCCCCGGTGCCCGTGGCCGCTGCCGACTCTGCGTTGAGAAACGAGAATACCAGGGCAAAGAGTACGTGAACAACAAGGTGGACAAGTACTATCCCGCCGACTCCACCACCACCCAGCAGTCCGCTCCCACCTATCAGAAGCCCCCCGCTCAGCAGTCCGCTCCCGCTCCCCAGCAGGGCTATCAGCAGACCACTATGGGCGGGTGGACCGCCGGTAAGTTCTGATGATGGAGCTGCGTCCCTATCAAGAGGAGGCCCGGCAGGAAGTGGAGAACCAGTGGCGTGACGGTATCAGCCGGACGCTGCTGGTGCTCCCCACCGGCACAGGCAAGACGATTGTGTTCGCCACGGTCGTGGAAGATCAGGTCAGAGCCGGGGAGCGGGTTCTGATTCTCGCCCACCGCGGGGAGCTGCTGGATCAGGCGGCGGACAAGCTCCAAAAGGCCACGGGCCTGCGCTGTGCCGTCGAAAAGGCTGAGCAGAGCTGTATGGGCAGTTGGTTTCGGGTGGTGGTCGGCAGTGTGCAGACTATGATGCGCGAGAAGCGACTGAACGAGTTCGCTCCGGACTACTTTGATACCATTGTCATTGACGAGGCCCATCACGCCCTGTCCGACAGCTATCTGCGCATCCTGGAACACTTTCCCGAGGCGAAGGTGCTGGGCGTCACCGCCACCCCCGAACGTGGCGACATGCAGAATCTTGGCAGCGTGTTCCAGAGCCTGGCTTATGAGTACACCCTGCCCAGGGCCATCCGGGAGGGCTACCTGAGCCCCATCGTGGCACAGACCATCCCCCTGAAGCTGGACCTGTCCGGTGTGGGAGTGCAGTCCGGCGACTTCAAAGTCGGAGACCTCGACAGCGCCCTCGACCCCTATCTGGAACAGATTGCCACGGAGATGGAGAAGGCCTGTGCCAATCGGAAGACCGTGGTGTTTCTGCCCTTGGTGCGCACCTCCCAGAAGTTCGCCCGAATCCTCAACGCCCACGGCTTCAAGGCCGCGGAGGTCAACGGCGAGAGCGTGGACCGGGCGGAGATTCTGGCCGACTATGAGGCCGGGAAGTACAACGTCCTGTGCAATTCCATGCTGCTCACCGAGGGCTGGGACTGTCCCAGCGTGGACTGCATCGTGGTGCTGCGGCCCACCAAGGTGCGCAGCCTGTACAGCCAGATGGTTGGACGGGGCACCCGGCTCCACCCCGGCAAGGAGAATCTGCTGCTGCTGGATTTCCTTTGGCACACCGAGCGGCATGAATTGTGTCACCCGGCCAGCCTCATCTGCGAGGACCCGGCAGTGGCCCAGAAGATGACGGAAAATCTGGAAGAGGCCGGCGGCCCTGTGGAGCTGGAGGAGGCCGAGAACAAGGCCAGCGAGGACGTGGTCCGGCAGCGGGAGGAAGCCCTGGCCGAGCAGCTGGCGGAGCAGCGAAAGAAGAAGCGAAAGCTGGTGGACCCCCTCCAATTTGAAATGTCCATTCAGGCGGAGGATTTGGCGGGCTATACGCCCACCTTCGGCTGGGAGATGGGCCCGCCCAGCGACAAGCAAATCGCAGAGCTGGAGCGCCGGGGCATTTACACCGGGGACATCGGCAACGCCGGAAAGGCATCCAAGCTCCTGGACCGGCTCCGGAAACGGCAGGCGGACGGCCTGAGCACGCCGAAGCAGATTCGACTGCTGGAGAATCGAGGGTTCCGAAACGTGGGTACCTGGAGCTTTGAAAGTGCCAACAAGATGATTAGTAGAATCGCTGCGCTGGGCTGGCGGAGTGTTCCGCCCGGCATTGTACCCGCAGAGTATCAGCCCGAGTAAGGAGGGAGTTGCACAATGGATACACGCTTGTTGGACGCCCTCCGGGCGATTCCACCGGCTGAGCTCGACTATAGCCAGTGGGTCTCGGTTGGTATGGCGCTCAAGGCAGAGGGCTTCGATTGGCCTGTCTGGGACGAATGGAGCCGGAATGATACCAGGTACCACGAGGGAGACTGCGAGAAGAAATGGCGCTCTTTCCAAGGACATGCCATTGCCCCCGTTACTGGCGGCACCATTGTGGAGCTGGCTAAGAAGTGGGGCTATAACCCCATTAACCGCGGCGAAGAAATTGGATGGGATGACGTAATTGCCGATGAACGGAAGGAGAACGACTACGGCGAGAACCTGGTCGTGGTCAACCGTGACTGGCTGGAAGGGAAAACCCTCCCGCAGCCCATGGGTGACGCCGCTCAGCAGCTCATCACCTACCTGGAGACGTTGTTTGACTCCAGCGACCTGGTGGGCTATTCAGCCGACGCATGGGAGCGTGACGATGGAAAGCCCATGCCCAAAAAGGGGTGCTGGGACCGTACAGCCGGCGAGCTCATTGAGGAACTGTCCAACTGCAACGGTGACATTGGTATGGTCATCGGCGACACTGCCCCAAACGTCGGCGGCTGGATCCGCTTCAACCCACTGGACGGACAGGGGTGCCGCAACGAAAACGTGACGGCCTACAACTTCGCCCTGGTGGAGTCCGACGAAATGCCAATCGAGGAGCAGTACGCCGTCTACCAGGCCATGGAGCTGCCCATTGCGGCCCTGGTGCACAGTGGCGGGAAAAGCCTTCATGCCATCGTCCGGGTGGATGCGCCCAACTACAGCGAGTACCAGAAGCGAGTTGATTTCCTCTACAAGGCCTGCGAGACAAACGGTCTGAAAATCGACCGTCAGAACCGCAATCCCTCTCGCCTGAGCCGAATGCCCGGTGTGATGCGTAACGGACACCAGCAGAGTCTCCTTGCTGTGAACATGGGCAAGAAGAACTGGGACGAGTGGAAGGAATGGATTGAGGCTGCCAACGACGATCTACCGGACGAAGAGGACGAAATCATCGGCGAGCGGGGCAATTTGGCTCCAGCGCTCATTGAAGGCGTGCTGCGGCAGGGGCACAAGCTGCTGCTGGCAGGTCCCTCCAAGGCGGGCAAGAGCTTCGCCCTCATCGAGCTGGCAATCTGCATCTCCGAGGGAATCCCCTGGATGGGATTCCAGTGCGCCAAAGGAAAGGTGATGTACGTCAACCTCGAATTGGACAAGGAGTCCTGCAAAGATCGATTCGCCCTTGTACGTGAGGCGCTGAACGCGCCGAGCACGCAGTCGGTGAAAATCTGGAACCTGCGAGGGCACAGCGTCCCCATGGACAAGCTGGCACCGAAGCTCATCCGGAGAGCCAGCAAGGGCAACTACACGGCCATCATCATCGACCCCATCTACAAAATCATCACCGGCGACGAGAACAGTGCCGACCAAATGGCTCATTTCTGCAACCAATTCGACAAGGTTTGCACCGAGCTGGGCTGTGCGGTGATTTACTGCCACCACCACAGCAAGGGCGCTCAGGGCGGCAAGCGGAGCATGGACAGAGCGTCCGGCTCCGGTGTGTTCGCCCGTGACCCGGATGCGCTGCTGGACATGATCGAGCTGGAGCTGACGGAGGATAACCGCAGCCAGCGGAAGAATGAAGCTGCGTGCCGTCTGTGCAAGGCCTATCTTGCACTCTCCGGTCACATGAACGAAGTAGGCCAGGACGATTTGTGCAACAGCAAGGCGGCTCTGGCTGCGTGTGAAAAGCATTTGCCGCCGGCGGAGTATAACCGCCTGTTCGACGAAATCTCAGAGTCAGACACCAAGGAGGACGCCGTCACCGCCTGGCGAATCGAAGGCACGCTGCGGGAGTTCCCTCGGTTCAAGCCTCTGAATGCGTGGTTCTCCTACCCCATCCACGAGCTGGACGATTCTGGCGTATTGGCTGACATTCAGCCTGAGTCAGACCGCCCGGGCGGGCGCAAACGCAACGGAAAAGGCAATCTCGACAAGTCCTCAAGGGCACAGGGAAAGAGCGAACTGGACGGCGTAGACATCGAGGAGAAATACAATGCAGCTTTCAGTTTGCTGGGTGGCAAGGTGACAGTGGCTGACCTTGTCCGCGCCATCGGATGCAAACGGTCCACATTGGTGGACTACCTAAACAAGAGCAAAAAGTTCTCAATTGAGGGCAAGGACGGCGTAAAGAAAATTGAAAATTGATTATCAACCAACCGATAACGGAAAGGGTAAACCGTTAATAACGGAAAGGAAAAACTGCTCCCTTTCCGTTACAGTGGCGGAAAGGGAGAAAAACTCCTTCCCGTCACTGACGGTGAACCCCTACCCCCTACGGGGGTAGGTATGGGACGGTAACCCGCCCTCACGGGGGTAAGACAGGGGGCTTAGAGTCGCCCCTGTCATTACCACCGCACGAGGGCTACCGCACCCATACCCGAAACAGATGAAAAAGTTCAGAAAGCGAGGAACCAGAAATATGACCAGAATGAACGGCAAGACCACACTGCAGGAACTTGTTGAGCAGAGGCTGACAAGCTACCCCGGAGCGCACCCGAACGAGAAGTGGAAACTGGAGACGGACCTGATCAAGTGTACGCCCAGGGAGACTCAGGAGATGCAGCGGCTGGGTACCAGTCCAGAGCAGCTCATGGAGATGGGCCTGAACCGTGGCCAGGTGGCGCACATCCTCTTCGGCTACCGGCACACCCCCCGGAAAGGAGGCCGCTATGGCAAGTAATCACGACATGTACATGGAGCGCGTCTGTGAGCGCATCTGTAAGGCTCTGGAGTCTATCGCAGAGAACACGGAGTGCATCAAGAACATCCTGGACTACGATTCCGACTTCATCGAAAGCATCGACGACTCAATCGGGATGCTCCCGGTAGTTCAGGAAGCCAGGCGCAAGAGGGAGGGTGAAGCAAGAGCTATTACCAAGCTCCGCATTTCCTCTGCCTTCGAGATGCTCTGTAAGTCTGGCGAAGGCAGGGTGATGTTGAAAGACCTTGCCAAATGCGCCCGCATCTCCGAAGCTGCGGTGAAGTTGAATCTTCCTGACAATCTCCTGCTGACCAGCGACGGCGAAGTGGTTGTCCTAAAGAGCAGTGAGGTGTGGAAATTGTGACTATCGAGATTTTTATCGACATGATTCCCCCCACCAAGACCCACCAGGAGAAGAAGGTCTCTGTGGTAAAGGGCAAGCCAGTGTTCTACGAGCCGGCGGAGCTGAAGGCAGTGCGGCAGCTGTTCACAGACCACCTGGCAAAGCACGCGCCGGCGCAGCCCATGACGGGGCCTGTGATTCTGGAGGTGGTGTGGCAGTTCCCCGCCGATCGGCAGCACCCGGCGGAGCATCCGAAGGTGACCAAGCCGGATACCGACAATCTCCAGAAGCTCCTCAAGGACTGCATGACCGCCGCGCACTGGTGGGTGGATGACGCCCAGGTGTTCTGCGAGCGGGTCATGAAGGTGTACATGGACCGGCCGGGCATTTACATCAAGGCGGAGGAGATTTGACCATGGATTGGTGGGATGACCCCAGGATTCAAGGCAGTCCTGACCCTGACTTCTGGATTACCGCCGTGCTTGTTGCCGGTGGTATCATGCTGGCCATTGCGCTGGCGCTGATTTGAAACTGATACTCAACAGGAGGGTAATACAACCATGAACAAAGAAACGATGAAGAACACCGCCGTGCAGAGTGCTGGTCAGCTGACAAGCGAAGATCTGCGCGAGCTTGCGGCCAAGGCCGGGAAGGACGTCACCGGTGCGCTGATCATTGCGTTCAACAAGGGCGTTGCCCGTGGCATGAAGGCATCGGACCAGAAGGTCATCGACGTGAGCGACCTGTCTTTGACCTACTCTAAAGTGGATGACTCGCTCATCCTGGTCGGAGATCTGATCACCGAATTCTTCGACCAGTGCGATACCGAGACCAAGGACGGGAGAGCCAGCATTTTGTATAGGTTTGCGAGAGCAAGAGCTTGGGCTACGTCCGTCGGACACCAGCTCGGCTCAGTCAAGAAAATGCTCGATGAGATGGGCACCAGCAGATGAAGGAGGATACTATGGCTTTTGTTGGTTTTATTCCCGAGGCGTGGAGCGCCCGACTTCTGGAGCATCTGGACAAGCTCCACGTGTACGCCGGCCTGATGAACCGGGACTATGAGGGGAACATCCGGGCCTTTGGCGACACGGTACACATCAACCAGCTGGGCGCCATCACCATCCGGGACTCCGACGGCAGTGACATTGTGGAGCCCGAGGAGCTGGACGGCGAGCAGCAGAATCTGGTCATTGACCAGGCCAAGTACTTCAATTTCCAGGTGAAGGACATCGACAACGCCCAGAGCAATCCCAAGCTAGTAGATGCTGCCATGCAGCGGGTCAGCTATGCCCTCAACTATGAGGTTGATCGATATCTGGGCGACCTGCTGGCAGCCAGCTGCGCCCCCGGGAATGTGCTTTACGACGAAGACCACGCCGTGACACCCACTGCCAGCACCGCCTACGACTATCTGGTGGATCTGAGCACAGTGCTCAGTGAGAACAACGTGCCCATGCTGGGGCGCTGGGCGGTGGTGCCCCCCTGGTATCACGCTCTGCTGCTGAAGGACGAGCGCTTTGTGGGCAACGGCACCGGCTACAATCAGGCGGTGCTCCAGGGCGGTGTGGTAGGCGAGGCCGCAGGCTTCCAGATTCATCTGAGCAACAACGTACCCAATACCAACTTTCATCACTACAAGGTGTTGGCGGGTACCAATGCGGCCGGAGCCTTTGCCGATCAATTAGTCGAGATGGAGGCATACCGGCTGGAGAAGAATTTCTCCGATGCGGTGAAGGGGCTGTATGTGTTTGGGGCAAAGGTGGTTCAGCCCACTGCTCTTGCCATGATGGTCGTATCGGAACACTGGTGCTAGATTTACATAACCGGTCCCGTCTTCTATCTGGAGGCGGGACCAAGGAGGGGATATTATGAGGAACGACTACATGACGCAAGAGGTCGCCCGAGTACTCAGGAAGTTCTTTGGGCCGCCACCTGAAAAACTGTGCCGGCAGACCTGCCCCCAGTGCGGCTGGGGCAGAGTGTTGGACTGGATCGGAGTCCCGTGGAAGGATTTGCCGGACGGAAATTTTGAAGGGCAGTGTAGTTTGTGGGGTGTGTGAATATGAGTGTGTTAATTCGTGGCATAAAGATGCCGTCAAAGTGTTTGGATTGTAAACTTGCAAGACTGTGGGGAGATTGCTTGCAATGCACGGCTCTTGAAGGTTTTGTTTCTACACATGATTATTACAAAAGAATGGAAAACTGCCCACTGGTGGAAGTAAAAACACCTCATGGGCGGTTGGTGGATGCTGATTTAGCAATGGTGAAGCTGGCAACGGACAAAAAAGGGGCATACACAAAGCATGATGTATGGTTGAAATTTAGCACATACGGAGCTCCGACAGTGCTGGAAGCGGAAGGAGAGGAAGACAATGGATAGAGAAATCTTATTTCGAGGCAAGCGTACAGACAATGGTAAATGGGTTGAGGGCTTTTGGGCTATCCTGCCGACTGACAGTGGGGAGCCCGAGTACACAATCATCGAGCCTGTTGACGATGATATCTGCCTTTGGCATCGACCTCCAGTCGATCCTGCTACCGTTGGCCAGTACACCGGCCTCAAAAACCGCAACGGAAAGCGGATTTTTGAAGGGGACATAATCAAGGCAAGGCAGGCATTCTGCGGCGAGCTGCTTTGTCGTGGGGTCGTTGAGTACCGGAATCTGCGGTGGGAGGTTCCGGAGGATGATTTCGTCGTGGAGGAATCATCGTTGATTGAGTACGAGGTCATCGGCAACATCTACGACAACCCGGAGCTGTGTTGAACCACGAGGGAACAGCGAGAAACGGAGGGTAATATGGCAAAAGGAAGGAATCCAAGAAGCACCAGCAGCAAGCCGACTGTGAAGGCATTGGATGAGGGACAGCTGGACCTCATGTGGCAATTCCTTCAGATGGGGCACCAGAAATCTGATATCCCGGCTCTGAAAGAACACCTGGACCAGCTGCGGCAGGCCATGATACAGAAGACCGCAGGGCAGAGGCGGGACGATCACAAAAGCTACGTGCCATTTGAGGATGTGGGAACCATCGTCAACTGTATCGTAATTGAGACCATGTGCCTGTACCTGAGCGGCGATCTGGACAAGCTGGGAACGCTGCTGGCCAATGAGAAAAGCGAGAGGAGGTGAAAACTGTGGCAGAGATTTGTAGGACTATTACTGTGTGTCCTGAGCGCCGGCAGTGTTATGCAAGCGGGCGGAAAGCTATGTTTCACCGCTGGGTCAATGTAGCATACCCGGTAGGGGAGTCTTTGGGCATCAGCGGTCCGCCGGCTGGGCAAATGGAGTATACCATGGCGCTCGTGGAACTGGAGGACGGTAGAGTCACCAGGGTGGACCCCAAGAATATCCGGTTTCTCGATAGCGCTGAATGGTTTGAGGAGAGAGGCTGGCCCGATGAGACCGAGGAACACAAGGAGGAGGAGTGAACGATGGAACGATTGACTGGACGCAACAGTGATGGCAGCGTATATGTAAATGGCTGCGGTGGAACCCATATCATTATGCTACCAGGAGCGATGATGCCCCAACATCCGACAGTGGAGGAGCGCCTTGCCGCCTACGAGGACACGGGGCTGACGCCTGAGGAGGCAAAATACTTCGGCCGCCTGATTCGTGGCGAGCGGATGGTGACTGAAGAGGATTTGGTGGAATCAGGCGTAAGCCAGGAAGAAATCCAGAGGATGAAGGACGTTATCACCGCCGAAGCGGAGGGGCGTCTGCTGGTGCTGCCCTGTAAGATTGGAGATACGGTGTATTGGCTGCGAGGGACAGCGATTCTCCCGGTGTACATCGAGTGGTTTGAAACAAATGTTGACGGCTGGTGTGCTTGTGGGAAGTACCCGCCGATGGCAGCACCCACCTTCAAATTTGACGATTTCGGCAAGATTGTGTTCCTCACCCGCGAGGAGGCCGAGGCAGCCTTGAACAGCGAGGGAACCACGAGGAATGGAGGGTAAACAGCTTTGAAACCGAAACCCAAAGAACGGGAGATTTTGGACATCTGCGCGGCGTACTTCGGGGAGCTCCTCGACAAGCAGCTGGCAGAAAGCAACGCCGGAAAGGAGGCAACAACCGATGACCAAAGCGCAGCTTCAGGCCGAAGTCTCAGCCCTTCGCGCTGAGCTGGCCGCCCTCAAGCGTGAGACTGAGGGGCGCCGGGGCGAACGCCGGCTGCTGCGGGAGCAGATTGCCGGTCTGCGGAAGGAAGCCGACGCACTGAGGCAGGAGGCGGACCGGCTCCGCTCCCAGTTGGCGGAGAAGTCCGCGGCGGTGGACCGCCTGAACCACCGCATCGAGTACATCCAGGCAAACACACGGGAAAGGAGCCGTATATGGTAAAGCAACTGATTCTCCCGCTGCTGGCCTCTTTTGCGGGGCTGCTGACAGGGGCAGCAATCTTCTTTGTATGCGCTATGGTAGCGCTGGTATGTGTGGCGGAGGAGGTGTTCCGGGATGAGTAAACCCCGCGCGAAGTGGTGGGGCTACGTCCGTCAGGTGCTCTACGCCTACCCGAGGATGTGCGATGAGCTGTCCCAGCGCCGCGCGGACGCGGTGCGTCTCACGCCATCCTACGGACAGCAGGGCGGCGGCAGCCCCGGCAGCCACGGCAGCCACGGCAGCCCCGTGGAACGGGCCGCGCTGGTCACCCTCCCGCCCACGGAGCAGCGGGAGCTGGACGCAGTGGAGGCGGCCATCCAAGTCAACCGGGCCATGAAAGACGGGGCGCTGCGGCTGGAGCTGATTCGGCTGGTGTTCTGGAAGCGGGATCACACGCTGGCGGGCGCGGCGCTGAAACTGCACATCAGCTACAGCACGGCCCGGCGGCGGCAGAATGAGTTTATCCGAGAGGTGGGGAGGAACATGGGTCTTACATAAAAGTTGGCCCCCACGCCATTTCCAACGCCGTGGACAAGGCCAACGCCCCCGGACGGACAAAGACCTTCGAGACGCTGGCCTCGAAGTACACCGATGCAGAGCGAAACGCTCTGGCTGACCTGCTGGGGGAGCTGGTGTGGCTGATGGCTGCCATTTGTGTGGCAGTTCTGGCGCTGATTCTGTGCGTGGTGTTGTTCTTCGGCGTGAAGGGCCTTGCCCAGGCTGTGAAGGAGGCGTGGCGGGAATGAGCAGACAGCCCTATGACGGCTACGTTCTCAACGTGGTGCGCCTGTACCCCAGGCTGGTGGAGCAGCTGGAGGAGAAGCGCGCGGCGGCCATGTCTCTGACTGCTGCCGGCGGCGCGGGAGGCGCATCGCTGCCCGGAAAGCCCACGGAGCGGGCGGCTCTGGTGACGCTAGGGGAGCAGGAGCAGCGCTGGCTGGAGGCGGTTGCCGGAGCGATCCGGGACACAAAGGCCCTGAGCGATGGCGCCGAGCGGCTGCGGCTCATTGACCTGCTGTTCTGGCGGCGCACCCACACCATGCAGGGCGCTGCCCTCAAGCTGCACATCAGCTACCGGACGGCCCGGCGCAGACGGTGGGATTTTCTTCGGCTGGTGGAAGAAAAACTGAATTTATGAAAAGTGGGCTTAAAACACGTTTTATCTGTGTTATAGTGGCAGCGTGGACGAGCTGAGAATCGTCATGTTGGAACTCCTGTATATGCCCCGGGCGTAAAATGGGGCACCGCCGGTATCGCCAGGCTGGCGGCTCCAGTGCAATTCTGGTTGCCCTTCGATTCGCCGGAGAAGGTCGGAGCAGTTCAGGATCTTACTGCTCCATCAGGTTCGACTCCTGATTCCGGAAGGACTGTGTACACGTTGTCCGAGGTACCGTCAGGCCTTAATTGCTGACGTGAGCACCGCTAACGGGAAGATGGGGCACAGGCGTGGACAGCGAGCCTGTGCCCCATTGACTGTTGTATTTTACAGCATCGCTTCGGCGGTGCTTTTATAATATCCTGCAAAGGAGTGTCGATGATGGACTGGATACCAATTAAGGAAAAGGAGCCGCCTATCATCGTGCGTACTATAGGGCCAACAAAGAGCGGTTTGCCGCACAGCAGCGAGTCCGACGTGAATCACGGGGAGAGGAGATTCGTGCTTATCAAAGAGCATATTGGGAAGAACACGGGGCTGAGATAAATGCTCGGCTTCGGGCGCGGTACTGGGAAGACCCGGAAAAATACCGAGCTCGCCAGCGTGCATACAATGAAGCCCACAGAGATGAGATCAACGCCCGGCGCCGGGAACGCTATGCGGCCCGTAAGGAAGAGATTAATGCCCGGCGCCGGCTCAAGAAATTACAGAAGGAACAGGAAACATCATCCACCTAAGCGGTGGATTTTTTCATAGGCGAGCGGAGGTGAGCGTCTTGTGGCAAAAATCAATCAATGGCTGGAGCCGGACGGCCTCACCCTGCTGGAGGGCTGGGCCAGAGACGGGCTGACCGATGAACAGATTGCCAGCAACATGGGAATCAATGTTGCAACCTTATATCGCTGGAAAAAGAAAGAATGCAAGATTTGCGAGGCCCTAAAAAAGGGCAAGGAAGTGGTGGACATCCAGGTGGAGAATGCCCTGCTCAAGCGGGCGCTGGGCTATGACTACCAGGAGCAGAAGGTGGAGGTCAGCGAAAAGGACGGACGGAAGGTCATCCAGACCATGAAGCACGTTCCTCCGGACACCACGGCGCAAATCTTCTGGTTGAAGAACCGCCGCCCGGAGAAGTGGCGGGATAAGCCCTTTGTGGACAATCAGGCCGATTTGGAGCGAGAGAACAATCTGCTGGAGCAGATTGGACAGGTGCAGGAGGAAGTCAATGCAATACCAGAGCTTGAGCCCCCGGCAGAATCTGGCCATGACGTGGTGGAGACAGGCTGAGTTTGCCGGGAGAGACGGAATTCTCTGCGACGGCAGTGTGCGCAGCGGCAAGACCCTGTCCATGGCGGTGGGCTTTGTGCTGTGGAGCATGAGCCGATTTAAGAACCACCGCTTTGCCCTGTGCGGAAAAACCATTGAAGCGCTGCGGCGCAACGTCACAGACCTGATGCCGATGTGGATGGAAGGTGTGTTTCACTTTACAGAGCGGCGCAGCGAGAACAAGCTCATCATCAAGTGCGGGGACACCGTTAACACGTACTACCTCTTCGGCGGCCGGGATGAGAGCAGCTATACCCTTATTCAGGGCATGACCCTGGCGGGGGTGCTGCTGGACGAGGTGGCCCTGATGCCCCGCTCCTTCGTGGAGCAGGCTCTGGCGCGGTGCAGTGTGCCAGGCTCCAAGTTCTGGTTCAACTGCAACCCCGCGGGGCCGGAGCACTGGTTTTACACAGAGTGGGTGAAGAAATGCCAGGAAAAGCACCTGATTCACCTCCACTTTACCATGGAGGACAACCTGAGCCTGAGCGATGAGGTAAAGGCTCGCTATGAGCGCCTTTATGCCGGTGTGTTCTACGACCGCTATATCCGGGGGCTGTGGGTCAGCGCAGACGGCCTGATCTATGACTGCTTCAACCCGGCGCAGCACGTTCTCAGCAAGCTGCCGCCCACAGAGGGACGGAGCTACGTCAGCGTGGACTACGGTACCAGGAACCCAACGGTGTTCCTCCTCTGGCAGAGGGAGCGGGGCACTGAGCGGTGGATTTGCACCAGGGAGTACTACTGGGACGGCCGCAAACGGATGCGCCAGAAGACGGATGGCGAGTACGCCGAGGATTTGATGAGCTTTGTCAGCGGTGTTTTGGTACACTCCATCATCGTGGACCCGTCAGCGGCCAGCTTCATTGAGGAGCTGCGGCGGAGGAATCTCTCCGTGATGGCAGCTGACAACACGGTTTTGGATGGTATCCGAAACGTCAGTGAGCTGCTGCGCTCCGATGGACTGGCGGTGTCCGCCCAGTGCACCAACACCATCAGTGAGTTCCGGGCCTATGTCTGGGACGAAAAGGCCAGTGCGCAGGGTGTGGACAAGCCGGTCAAAGAGCACGACCACGCCATGGATGCTATGCGCTACTTTGTGTCTACAGTACTGGTGAGAGGCCGGGCTAGAGGTATCCGGCGCCCGAGAGGTATGTGAGGTGAGAAATTGATTCTGTACATCGACAGAAGCGAAGTGCCTGACGTTGAGGACATCAGCCCGGAGGTGCTGCGCTGGTGCGTCCAGAAGGCGGAAGCGGCCAATGGACGATATGACCGCCTGAACGACTACTATCTGGGAAAGCACCCGGTGCTGGTGGGCGGCAAGAAGGACGACGTGAAGGTGGCGGTGAACTATGCCAAGTACGTGGTGGACATCACCCGGGGGTACTACCTGGGCGAGGGCGTGAAGTATGATGCCAACGACCGCCAGAGCCACGGCACCGAGCCCAAGGCTGCGGGGGACGTGGAAACGGCGGGGACGCTGGCACAGGGCGAGGCCATCGACCTCTCGCCCCTGCTGGCCTGCTACGATGCCCAGCAGATCGGGAAGGTGGACAGCAAAATCGGCAAGCGCATGGGCGTGTTCGGTGACTGCCTGGAGCTGTGTTACGCATCCAGTGACGAGGAGCCCAGCCCCCGCAGCGCCTGCATCGACCCCCGGAGCGGTGTGCTGGTGCGGGATACCTCCGTGGAGCACAACAAGCTCTTTGCGCTGCTGTGGGAGAAGCGGGAGCGCACCAACGGCAGCACCTACTACCATGTGACGGTGTACACCGACCGCACCATCCGCTCCTACGAGGCGGAGAGCCTGGCTGCTGCGTCCTTCAAGGGCGTCAATGACCCGGAGGAACATTTCTTCGGGGCGGTTCCTGTTATCGCCTACGAGAACAACGACGAGCGGCAGGGGGATTTCGAGCAGATTATCCCCATGATTGACGCGTACAACGGCCTGATGAGCAACCGCTTCACGGACAAGAAGAAGTTCGTGAACGCCTTGCTGGTGTTCTACGGCATGACCCTGGGCGAGGGCGACCAGAAAGTCATTGCGGAGGAAAAGACCCTGGACGGCGTGCCCATCGATGCCAAGGTGGAGTACATCCAGAAGACCTTTGACGAGGCAGGGGTGCAGGTGCTGGCCGACACTACGGTGCGGGAAATCCACAAGATGACCCTCACCGTGGACATGAGCGACGAGAAGTTTTCTGGCAACAGCTCTGGCCAGGCGCTGAAGCTCAAGCTGCTGACCATGAACCTGCTGGTGAAGAACAAAATTCAGCAGATGGAGGAGGGGCTCAAGGAGCGTCTTGCTCTGTACAACAACTGGCTGGTGACGGCCAGCCGGATGAAGCCCTTCTCCGTCACCGATGTGGACGTGCGTTTCACCGTGAGCGTGCCCATCAACGAGGCGGAGCTGGTACAGCTGGTCACTCAGCTCCAGGGCATTGTGGACGACCAGACCCTGCTCTCCCAGCTCTGGTTCATCAAGGACCCCGCCGAGGCTGTGGAGAACGTGAGGCGGCAGCAGGAGGAGAAGCAGCAGGCCTACCAGGCCAGCTTCGGCCTGCCGACCAGGTCCGACACCGACGAGGAAGAGGCTGAGCAGTGAGCCGCTCCAGCAAGCAGTACTGGGCGGAGCGGGGCGCAGAGCTGGAGAAGCTCGTTGACCGGGGCTGTCGTGCCACGTCTGCTGAGCTGGGCAAGCTCTACGATGATGCGCTGGCCAGTATTCTGGGGCGCATACGGCGCCTGTACAAGCGCTTTACAGACGGCTATGGTGTTACACCCAGAGAGCTGGAAGGGCTCCTGAGCGCCACCCAGACGCGGGAGGCGAGGCAGGAGCTGGAGAAGCTGCTGGAGGACTGTGACGACCCAAACCTGAGAGCAGAGCTGCTGAAAAAGCTGGACGCTCCGGCCTACGGCTACCGCATCGCCCGGCTGGAGGCGTTGCGGGACCAGGTGTATTTTGATGCCAAGGCCGTCGGGGTGCAGGAGGTCAAGTATGACGCTGCCCGGCTGATGGACGTATACAAGACGGCCTACGCCCGCACCAGCTTCGACCTGAGCCAGAGCATCGGGCGGCAGATTCCCTTTTCTCCTATCACCAATCGGAGAGCAGCCAGGGCAATTCGGCAGTATTGGTCACCAAGCGTTGACGACGTGGCCAAGAACTTCTCCCAGCGGGTGTGGGGGAACACCACGCAGCTGGCGGAAAACGTCCGGGAGATTGTCACCCGGGGCCTGATGACCGGCGAGAGCTACCGGGACATGGCCGAAGAACTGCAGGCTCAGATGGGGGACGTTGGTGCCCAGAAGGTCATACAGCCAGACGGCTCCACTCGGACGGTGCTCACCGGCAGCGGAGCCAAGTACCGGGCCACCCGCCTGATCCGGACGGAGGGGAACCACATTTCCGGCCAGGCAGTGGTGGAGCGTTTTGAGGACGCCGGGATTGAGAAATACCTGTACCGGGCGCTGCTGGAGCTGCGCACCTGCAAGCGCTGCGGAGGGCTGGACGGGAAGTCCTTCCCGGTGTCGGAGCAGAAGGTGGGCGTGAACATGCACCCCATGCACCCCAACTGTCGGTGCTTCATCAGCCCGGACATGACGCCTGAGGAGCTGGCGGAAATCACCCGCAGCGCTCAGACCGGCGCGGACAACTGGGACTTCATTCCCGCCGATATGACCTGGGAGGAATGGCGCAAGAAGTACGAGGACGGGAACCCGGAAATGGAGGCCCAGGAGAAGATGGACCGCAACCGGGCAAAGGACCGGGAGCAGTGGCGGGACTTTAAGGACACGCTGGGGAAAGACGCGCCGAAAAGCCTTGCGGATTTCCAGAAGATGAAGTATACTGAGCCTGAGAAGTGGGGCGAGCTGAAAACAGAGTATCGGGTCGAATCCGCTCATAAACAGATTGAAGCAGAAATACAGAAGGGACCGGACAACGATGATTTTGGTGCTGTAGTTCGCAAAAACCATATCGGCTTGCGCAAGTACACTCCGGAAAGCATGAAGAATGCTCTGGAACAGGCCGGGTTTACGATTCAGCCCTTGAATCGGGGGAACTACAAGGGCGTGCCGTTTGAACAAGGCGGCGGCTACAAAACCAATTATGGCGGAAACGGGATTTTCCAGTATCACCCGCCGGCGCATTCCCACCATGGTGGTGCGTACTGGAAAGTCAACGACACGAAGGAGCAAAGGCGCTATGGAATGGACGGAACTGAAAAATAATATATCCGGCGTGTACAGCGTTGTCCTGCAAAGATTTCGTGAGCGGTTCGGATTGAGCGGTTTGGGGGAAGACGTATTTGTATCACCCGCCGGCATTCCCTTTTCCGTGTGTAAAATGGGGGAGAAAACGCCGTGGAATTTTCTTGTGATTGAGTACCGTGATACGGGCGAAGACGGAGACAGCTTCTACCCGGAGGATTATCAATCTTTGGATGATTTGGTAACCGCTATGACCGATGAGATACTCAGCGCAACACCTGAAGCATAAGAGCAGCTAACCTCACAATTCCATTGATTGAAGCACGATGCACCCGCACCGTGCTTTTTTCATACCCATTTCACAGCGATACGTGGCAGGACAAGCGACTGCCCCGGACGCAGAAAGGAAGGACATCATGGCAGACGAAACCAGCACCCAGCAGATCGAGCAGACCGAAACCCAGGAGCAGAGTGTCCCTGAGAACACCCCGGGCAACCAGAACGGGGCGGGCAATGAGACTCCCAGCTTTGACGACCTGCTCAAGAACGGCCATCAGGCGGAGTTTGACCGCCGGGTCTCCGAGGCCATCGCAACAGCGAAGGCAAACTGGGAGAAGGCCCAGGCAGAGGAGCAGGACGAAGCCACCAAGCTGGCCAGGATGACCGCCGCAGAACGGGAACGCTACCAGCTCGACAAGGACCGGAAGGCTTTCGCGGAGGAGCAGGCCAAATTCGCCGCGGAGCAGATGAAGGTCAGCGTCGGCGCGGAGCTGCAGAAGCGGGGGCTGGACGCCACCTTTGCCCGGTATCTGGCCGGGGCCACCGCCGAGGAGAGCAAGACCAACATCGACGAGTTCGAGCAGCTGTTCCGCACCGCCGTGCAGGCCGGTGTGAATACTGCCATGCGGGGCAAGGGCGCTCCCAGAGAGCCGGAGCAGAACGGCCAGTCTCAGCTGGAGCGCATTCGTCAGGCCGCCGGTCTGCCCATGAAGAAGTAAACCAAACCAAACCAAATGAGAAAGGACTGATAGTATGCCCAACAGTATCGCACTCGCAAAGCAGTATATCCCCATTCTGGATGAGGTCTATAAGCTGGCCTCTCTGACTGCTGATCTGGACGGTAACCCCGATCTGGTTCAGCAGGGTGCCAATGCCAACGAGCTGATCATCCCCAAGCTGTCCATGCAGGGCCTGGGCGACTACTCCCGCAACGGCGGCTATGTGAACGGTGACGTCACCATGGTCAATGAGACCGTGCAGTGCAACTTCGACCGGGGCCGCATGTTCACCGTGGATACCATGGACAATCTGGAGACTGCCGGCATCGCTTTCGGTCGGCTGGCCGGTGAGTTCATCCGCACCAAGGTTGTGCCCGAGCTGGACGCCTTCCGGTTTGCCACGTACGCCGGCACCACCGGCATTTCCAAGGTCGCGTCCGGTGCCGCCCTGAGCACCGGCGCTGCCGTCGTGGAAGCCGTTCGGGCGGGTCTGAGCCGGATGGATGAGGACGAGGTTCCCTATGAGGGCCGGATTCTGTACATCACTCCCACCCTGCTGGGGCTGGTGGAGGATATGGACACCACCAAGAGCCGTGCTGCGCTGAACAGCTTTGCCAAGGTGGTGAAGGTGCCTCAGACCCGGTTCTACACCGCCATCGCCCAGAAGAGCGGCAAGGTTGTCACCAGTGGTCAGACCTCTGTGGACGAGACCGCCGGCGGTTACGCTAAGGCCACTGGTGCCAAGAACATCAATTTCATGATTATCCACCCCACTGCCACCATCCAGTATCAGAAGCACGTGGCGCCCAAGATCATCACTCCGGAGGCCAACCAGGACGCCGACGCCTGGAAGTTTGGCTACCGGAACGTGGGCATCGCTGACCTGTTCGAGAACAAGCTGGCCGGCGTGTATCTGCATCACGGCGCGTAAGGAGGTACAGGTCATGCGAGTGGTTGGACTGACCTTCCCCAAAGCAAAGCCCCCGAAAGGGGGCAAGGATAATCCGAAGGAGGAGGCGAAAGAGAAGTGACTGACGAACGCCTGGAAGCCATGCAGGGGCGTCTGGTACGCCGTCTAAACCTGGAGGATCCGGATGAGGATGTCCTGATGCTGTTGGAGAACGAGCTGGAGGACGCCGAGGCGGAGCTGCTGCTCTACCTGAACCGGGAGACCCTGCCTGAAGCTCTGTACCCCAAGGTGCTTGAGCTGGCTGACCTCTACGCCCGCCGTGATTTGGCCGACAACCCGGACCTCTGCTCCATGTCCTACAGCGAGGGCGATGTCAGCCGGAGCGAGACCTACCTCACCGGGAAAGACTACCGGGACCAGGAGGATGATCTGCTCAGCAGCGTTGCCCACTGGCGCCGCAGGGTGGCAGAATGAGGCGGGAAACGCCGCTGTGCTGCGACTCGCACGGCCCTGCGGGCCGCAGCTCCCTGCACGCCGCCAGCAGAGGAATTGCCATTCGGCGGCGGCAGTGGCGTAAGGCATGGGCTCTGCACCGGGCCACCGTCACGGAAGACAGCCGGGGTGACCCGGTACGCCACTGGGACATGACTGCCCCCGACTACGTTGGGGAGGCCGGTGCTGCATCCGGCGTGTGCTGGCAGGTGCGCTCAGGAGCGTGGACGGCCCAGGAGCTGGGAGAACGTGCCAGCGGCGGGGCCACCTTCGACCTGTTTTCGGATGTAGCCATTGCACCCTTCGACCGCTGCGTCTTCGGCGGCAGCGTGTGGGAGGTTCGGGCAGTGCTTCCCCGCAGCAATCACCGGCATGTGGTGCTGGAGGAGGTGCGGAAGCTGGATGAAGGTTGACGTGGACAGCTCCGGGCTGGGGGCATTGGACGCAAAGCTGGAGCGTTTGGCCGAGGGGCTGCAAGAGCGGCTCCAGAAAGCAGCCAAGCAGGGCGCCGAACGTATCACTGCGGTAGCCAAAGGCAATGTGTACCAGAACGGCCTGAAATATGCGGACGGGAGCATCCGGGACAGCCTTCGAGCTTACACCTCCAGTGACGGGGACAACAGCATCACGCTGGGTGTGGAAACTGACCTGGACATTGCGGTATACCACGAGCTGGGCACCGGTCCGGTTGGTACGGCGGCAGGGTATCCGGGAGAAGGAAACCTCGACCAGCCCATTTCCCGCCGGTCCACTGGGTGGACGTACTACTCTTCGGACGTTGCCCAGCAGCGCAAAGAGAGCGCAGAGGGTACGGAGAGCGAGGAGGGGACGGAGAACGGTTTCGTATACACCCGTGGTGTGCCCGCCAAGGCGTTTATGCACAACGGCCTGATGCAGACCAAGGACGGCGTAACCAAGATGATGCAGCGCGCCGCAATGGAGGGGATGGAATGAGTATGGTATCTGCTCAAGTGCAGATTCTGGAGGAGCTGAGAGGGCTGGAAGGCCTGAATGCCACAGTTACTGCACAGTGGCCCAGCCGGAAGCTGAGCGGCCCCACCATCGTGGTGCAGGAAATCAGCAACACGGCCACTGACGTTCCCGTGGTTGACTCGCTGAGCTACCAGGTAGACGTGTGGGCAGAGGAGGCGGACGCCGTCCGCTCCCTCTTCCAGCGCACAGACGAGGTGCTCAGTGGGATGGGATGGAAGAGGAGCTTCTGCCCTCCCATCACCCGGGACGGCTTTGGCCAGCGACAGACAGCACGATACAGCCGTAAGGTGGACAAGCGTTTCCTCCGGCTGATTGATTAAACGGAAAGGAAGGATTATATGCCTGATATCACTCGTCAGGGCTTCGCCAGCATCGGCGTGGCTGTGAAAATCGGCAATACGACTATTACCAATGTCCAGGACATCGGCGATCTGGGCGGCGCTCCCTCGGAGCTCGACGCCACCTGCCTGAAGGACAGCATGAAGAAGACCGTCCCCGGTGTGCAGGACGCCAAGGCGTGGGAGGTTACTTATCTCTATGACAACTCCAGCGCAACCTCCGACTACCGGGTGCTCAAGGCTCTCCAGACGGCAGGAGATCCCGTGAGTGTGGAAGTGTCCATGCCCGACGGCACCAAGTTCAGTTCCACCGCTCTGGTGACTACCTACGTGGTCGGCTTCAAGGTGGACGAGCTCATCACTGCCAAGGCCGTTCTGAACCTGCAGAGCGACTGGACTGTCACCAACCCCGCCGCAAGCGGAAACGGCTAAGAAGGGGGCGTGTTGAGATGAATATTTATCCCGTGAAGATTGACTGGAAGGGAAAGGAAACCGTCATTTCCCTGAAGCTGGACCTGCGGCACATCCGGGAGCTCCAGATGAAGACCGGCAAGGACATCCTGGATCTGCTGACCGATGCACCCGTGAGCCTGGTTCCCATGGGCGACCTGCTGGAGGCTGCCCTTCATTGGAAGGGCAACGAGAACCCGGCAGATCTGACTGGCGAAGACCTGTTCGACGCTTTGGTACAGCAGGGCAAAGCTGGTGTGGCCGACTGGATGGAGGTGGCCAACGGCATTGCTGCCGCTTCCGGTGTGCTCCAGAGCCAGCAGGCCAATGCCATGCTCAAGAGCGTTCGCCGGAAGATGGATGAGGCCATTGAGCGACTGGAGAGGGGCGAGGCGGAGAGCGAGGAGGCTCCCGACGACCCTTCTCCTATGGTGGGGGAGTAACAGCTCCCCCACGCTTTGAGGAGCAGCTTCAAGAGCTGGAAGAGGCAGCGTGGCTGTATGGAATGCTCCCCGTGGAGACCCCCGACTGGTCCCCCGGGGAGCTTCTTGCTGTGGTAGAGGCGGGGCGCAGGCAGGATAAGCGTACGGCCGTTCTGCTCCACACTCACGCTGCTTTATGCGCTCGGGCGTTCAATGGCGACATTCCTCCCGTGTATGAGGCATTCCCCATGTGGACGGATGAGGAAATATTCACTATGAAGGCTGATAGATTGAGAAGGAAGCTTCTGTCCCAGTCAAGATAAAAATGATACGGCCAAGGAAGGAGGTGAGCAGGGAGTGACGGAGGAATACAAATCTGTATTAAAGTTGGTAGTAGACGGTTTTAAGCGCTCAGCCGCGGAGGCAAAGCGGGCTGTGGACGACGTGAAAGGCGCTCTGAACAGTACCAAGCAGGACAAGGCTTTCGATGGAGCAGCTGATGGAGCGAAAAAAGCAGCTGCTGAGGTGAAGAAGGTCGGAAATGAAGTGCGTAAGGCTAACGAGTCCATCCGGGACGCCGGCAAGGCAGCTTACAGTAGCAACGGTGGTTTTTCCGCGATGAAAAAGGGCCTCAATGAAACGTCTATGGCGGCTAAGAGCCTTATGGCCTCGCTGGGCAAATTCGTTTCGCTTGCTGGCATTGTGGCCAGCATCAAGGCCGCTATTTCGGCAGCCTCGTCCTCCCTTGCGGAGGAAGCGCAGTTTGCGCAGGTGTTCGGAGAATACCAAAACCAGGCACGAGAGGCGCTCAAGGGGATTGCAGACCAAGCCGGTAGCACATCGGACGCCATGCGCTCCAGCTTTTCCAGTATTGCGTCCTTCGCCCGTGTGTCGGGCATGGATACCGGCAACGCCCTGAGCCTGACAGAACGGGCTATGAGAGCCGCTGCGGACAGTGCTGCCTTTTATGACCGGGAGCTGAGCGAGGTAACAGAGAATCTGCGCTCTTTCCTGAAGGGCAACTTTGAAAACGACGCGGCTTTGGGCCTGAGTTCTACGGAGTTTACCCGCAACGCCATGGCCATGCAGCTTTACGGCCAAAAGTTCATTGAGCTGACAGAGGAACAGAAGCAGTGGACGCTGCTGGCCCAGATCGAGCAGGCCAACCAGCTTTCCGGTGCTTTGGGCCAGGCTGCAAGAGAGAGCGGCAACTGGACAACGCAGATACAGAAGCTCAAGGCACAGTTCAAGTCTTTGTTGTCCGTAGTGGGCAGAGGCTTCATTGCCGCACTGACTCCAATCCTCAACTTCGTGAACATCGCCTTGGGGGCCCTGGTGGAGTTTGCCAACGGCGTGAGTCGCGTATTCAGCATGGTGTTCGGCTCAGCGCAGACGGCTATGACCGCCACGGCAGGTAGCGTGGATACCTCTGGTGGCCTATCCGATGCCCTGGGCGATGTGGAGAACGCAGCCGCAGGTGCCACAGACGGGGTAGACGGTGTGGGCAAGGCAGCCAAAGGTGCAGCCAGCGCCGCCAAAGAGCTGGCGCGCTCCGTGATGGGCTTCGACAAGATCAACAAGCTGACCGCCCAAGCATCCGGCAGCTCCGGAGGATCTGGCGGTGGTGACGGCGGCGGCAGCACAGCGGGAACCGGTGCGGGAGTCTCAGGAGGACTTTCACAGGCTGCGGGCGCTTCTGTGGTGGGCGATGTGATTGCCCAGACAGAAAAGCTCTCTGCGGCCGTGCAGGCCCTCAAAGAATGGCTGTCCGGGCTGAACTTCACACCGCTCAAGGAGAGTTGGGACAAGCTCACAGAGGCTGGTGGTAGGCTGGCAGCGGTTATCAAGGATGGGCTTCAGTGGGGACTGGAGAACGTGCTGGCTCCGCTGGCGAAGTGGTACATCGAAGAAGCCGCACCACGGAATGTGGAATTGTTGGCAAACGCAGTCAACATCCTTGCTGATGCGTTGATTATCCTGAAACCGGCCTTCCAGTGGGTGTGGGACAACGTGTTGCAGCCTTTGGCCAAGCTGGCAGCTAATGCGTACACCGCCGCCTTGGACGCCCTCAACGCCGCACTGGAGGACATAGACGGCGCACTTCGGGACATCATCGACGTGATGGAGGGCAGGAGCAGTCTGTCTGACCTGTTCAAGAAATGGTTTACACCCCCCAACATCTCCGATTTTGTGCAGGACATCTCCAACCTCGTGACCAAGACAAACGAGTTTGTAAAGCTGGTGACGGACCCTGTCTACCTTGCAGTCAAACTGCAGCAGCTTGGATGGAAGACTGTCGCCGAATGGGTGAAAGACAACCTGGGCGGCAAAGTCGAGAAGGCCATTGAGCTGGCCAAAGACGGCTGGTCCTCTGTTGCAAGCTGGGTCAAGGACAAGGTGGGCAGCGCTGTGAGCTTCTCCATCAAGCTGGCCAAAGACGGCTGGTCCTCTGTGGCCTCTTGGGTGAAGGACCACATCGGGGGCAGCGTCAATAAGGCCATCGGACTGGCCAAAGACGGCTGGTCCTCTGTGGGCAGTTGGGTCAAGGACAAACTGGGCAGCGCTGTGAGCTTCTCCATCAAGCTGGCCAAGGGGTGGAGCGGCAGCGTGGCCAGGGCGCTGGGTCTGACCAACTTGTGGACGAAGTTCCACATCAAGCTGCCCAAGGTCAGCGTGAGCTGGTACGGCAGTCCGGTGAAGCTGCCCCATTTCAGCGTGAAGTGGAACGCAAAGGGCGGCATTCTGGAGGGCGCCCAAATCTTCGGAATGATGGGAAACACCCTGCTGGGCGGCGGCGAGGCCGGAAAAGAGGCGGTGCTTCCGTTGGAGCGGAACACCGAGTGGATGGACAGGCTCGCCGGCCGGCTGGCGCAGCGCATCGGCGGCGCGGGCAATCAGCCCATTGTGGTGCAGGTGGTGCTGGACGGCCGCGTGGTGGCCGAGAGCACGGTGCGCGAGCTGCGCGGCATGACCCGGGAGGGCCGGGACCCGCTGGCCGGGCTGGTGTAAAGGAGGCGTAAGGTTTGGCAACGATCAGCGATTTATACATCAACAATGTGCTCATGCCCGCGCCCGCCCACCAGGGCGTGACCATCAGCCGGGAGCCCATCTGGTCCCCGGACACGGGACGCACGGCCTCCGGCAAGATGGTGGGCAGCATCGCGGCCAGAAAGACCACCCTCAAAATTAAGTGGCCACCCCTGACCATGAGCCAGGCGGCGACCATTAAGGGGGCCATTGAGGCAGCAGACTTTTTCCCCGTGGCGTTTACGGACATGACCAACACCCGGCGGAGCCTGACAATGTACGCGGGTCCGGCCAGTTTCACCCAATACAGTTGGGTCGACGGTATGCAATATGTCCTTGACGCGTCTGTGGACCTCATTGAGCGGTAAGGAGAAGGAATATGCAAAATGTATCCAGCGCGGTGAGCACCGCGCTCAGCTCCGGCACAGTGCGCGTGCGGCTGCTGGCAGAGAGCGCGTCCCTGTCCGTGGACGGGGACAGCATCCTCAGCCTCAGCTATCACGCCGCGTGCGCTGATGGGGACATCGGCATCGGGAATGTGCTGGCCGCGTCCATTTCGGCGCGGCTGAAGGGCGTTTTTCCGCTGCTGGGCACGGTTATCCGCGCTCAGTACGGGGCGGAGGTCGGAGGGTCGGTGGAATGGCTCAATCTGGGCCGGTTCACCGTGACGCAGTGCTCCAGGACGGACCACGAGACGCAAATCACAGCTTACGACGCGGCCTATACGCTCTCCGGGCGGTACGTGCCCACGGTACAGAGCGGGGCCACTGTGAGCGCGGTGCTTGCTGACGTGGCCGACCAATGTGGCCTCGATGTGGAGCAGACCACGCTCAATTACGGCTTGCAAATCACCGTGACGGGCACCCTGACCGGGCATTCCCTCCGGGAAATGCTGGGGTATCTGGCCGGGCTGTGCGGCCGGAACTGCGTCATCAGCCGGGATGGGTTTGTGCGGTTCGTCTGGTTCGAGGCATCGGGGGCAGCGATTACCCCGGACGACTATTACAGCGGCACGCTGAGCAACGGCGGTGTGAGCACCTTCGCGGGCCTGCGCTGCACGGTTCCTTCTGCTCAAGAGGGGCAGGAGGACACTGTGCTGACCGTGGGAGACGCGGACAAGGCGGTGGAGTACAGCAACCCGTTTATGACTCAGGTGCGTCTGAGTGCCATCTGGAGCGCTGTGGGCGGGTATGAGTACCCGACCGGAGAGGTGAGCTACTACCGGGGGCTGCTGACGGAGCCGGGGGATGTTGTGGCTCTCACCAATCTGGCGGGGGTGACGATCCAACTGCCTGTCATGCAGGTGGAGTTGACCTTAGACGGTGGCGGGCGGTGTACGGTGCGGAGCTATGGGCGCGGCGACGTGAGCCGGTCCTGTGACAGCGTCGGGCCGCGGGAGCTGCGGCTGCGCCGGGTTCAGTCCACCGCCGACACCGCCCTGCTCAGCGCGAACGGGAAGAACAAGAACTTCTATCAGGCGAGCGCCCCGACCTCCTCCGCCGGGCTGACGGCGGGCGACCTCTGGTTCGACACCGCCAACGGGAACCGGGTGAGCGAGTGGACGGGGAGCGCGTGGGTGCTGCGGCCCTTTGGTGCTCTGGCTGTGACCAATCTGGACGCGGGCAGCATCACCACCGGGACGCTGAACGCGGCGCGGATAGATGTCAGCGACTTGCTCTCCAGACGAGTCACAATAACCGATACATTTTCCATCGGCGGCGGGCCGGACTGGTTGGAAGTCGGAGATGACGGGTTTTACTACACGACGGACTACGACCGGATGACCCCGATTGGGATATTTGTATCTACGCAACGCGAAACAGCCGAAGTCCGCGCCAGTTTGGCAGCATTGGAGCTGGACGCTGGTGCGAAAACAGCAAAACTCGCAGTATTTGAACCCGCCGCCCTGTCAGAGGTTGCAGGAATTACAGTCTCCACCAGTGGGGTGAATATCAAAGGAACCCTCACCAAAAACGGCAATCCCTATCTCAAGACGGGCTCCCGCGGCATTAACTATACCTGTGCTTCTGGTGCCTCATACGGCGGAACGCTGGTTTTTGGGACGGATATTGCCGGGGAATCTGGCTACACGCCCATTGGCGTCATCGGATGGACGACGGGCATCAACAACGTTGCGCTGACGCGGCTGTATCTTAGCAGCTCAAACACGGAGCTGAACTTTACCTTGCTCAATACCGGCAGCACTGCTGTCAGCGGCGCGCTGAACGTGGTGTTTTTGTTCCAGGCAAATTAGGAGTAGCTAAAAAAGGAGGAGGAGCTATGTATCTTTACGCTATTGCGTTCGCGTTTATCGCCTTTGATTACCTGACCGGCCTCTACAAGGCCGGAGCCACCCGGCGCTTTTCCAGCAAAATCATGCGGCATGGCCTGTGGCACAAGGCCGGTCTGGTGCTGATGATGTGCGCGGGCTTTATGGTGGATTACGCCCAGCGCTTCGCGGACATCGGCATCGACGTGCCCGTGGGCGGCGGCGTGTGCGTGTACATTGTCATGATGGAGCTGGTGTCGGCGCTGGAGAAC